>CANFBG010000007.1 GCA_947444785.1 Microbacteriaceae bacterium
CCTTACGCGCCGTCGCCATCCCCGCCAAGCTGACCAGGTCTGTCGCGGCCAGACTCGGCCAGCCGTTCAGCACATCGCGCCATCCGGCCGGAACAGCGGATGCGCCCCAGCGGGCACCCAGAAGGCCGCCCGCGATCGCCGCGACCGTATCGGTGTCATACCCGCCGCGAACGGCCGCCTCAAGCGCTCGAGCAAGGTGATTCGATGAAGCCTCGTCGCTCGGGGAATCAGGAGCCGTGACGTCGGTGCGGTTGATCGCCGACCATGCGCCCTGGAGGGCCTGAACAACCCAGCCGTTCTTGGCGAAGTACTCGGGCGGATTCTGCTCACCCTCGTCGAGGCGATCGTTCCACAGCGCGGCCCGATCGGCCGGAAGAGATGCGACGGCGACACGCACGCCGTCGAAGCTGCCGTGCAGCACGGCATGCCGGATGCCCAGGCTCCAGATGATGCAGGCCTCGACCGCGTCGCGGTGCGGATGGGTCAGCGCGGAGAGTGCCGTGGCCGCCGCAACGAGTCCCTCGGCGTCATCGAGGTAGCCGAGTGCCACCGGGGCGATGCGCATGAGCGATCCGTTGCCGCTGGATCCATCCGGATACCGACGGGTGTGGGCGGCCGCGGCTTCGGTCAGCCCCGCCGCGGTCTTCGTCGTCGCTGCGCGGAAGACAGTGCTGGTCTGAACGCCGACATCCTTCGAGGTCTCGGCCCAACCGAGCCAGGCCGTCGCAATGCGGTCCAGAGTCGCCTCGTGGCGCAGGTCGCTGCCGAGGGCGACCTCCGTAAGGATCGGAATCGCCATGGCGGTGTCATCGGTCCACTCCCCCGCCGCCCAGCCGATCGAGCCGCCGCCCGTCATCTCGACGGGCAGGTCGCTCGCGAGCGGTGGGTAGAACTCGTAGGGGGCGCCGAGGGCATCGCCGGTTGCCATGGCGAGCATGATGCCGGCGGCGCAGTCACTCTGGGCTGGGTCGAGTTGCATGAGGTCCCCTTTGCGAGGCCGTGAGCGACCTCTGATTCGAAGTTAGACGACGCCACCGACAGCGGTCGCACAAGCGACTGGCGGATGTCGGCGGCTGGTTCTACCTTTGTCCCAGGTTCACGAGCGACAACTTTCAGTACCTGGCTGGTTGTCCGGCAACCCCGTCCATCGACAGGGTGCCCCAGGGGAAGAACCGGCCCACCGGCATCCGCTCGTGGGCAAGTCGATGGAGGCACGTGTCTCCGGGAAGGCATCTCATGCCTCAGGACGAATATTTCGAAGCCCACAACGCCGCCGGGGAAGCAGCCCACGCGATCTGGGGCGACATCCTGCACGAGCGACGTGTCGCCTGGTGTCGGGTGCAGCTCGACTTCCCTCCGGTCTGGTTCGGCACAATGCCGATGATCTTCACCAGTCGGGCGGTGCAAGAGAACAGCTACACAAACATGTCATCCTGGGTGGCTGTTGCCCACGCCTTCGAGGCCGTAGGGTTCAGCCCCGAGGACTACTACCTGCTGCGCCTGTGCCTGCCCGGTGAGCGCCGGCCCGAGCGAGCTCACCCCTTCATCACCGTAACTACCTCGCCCGGCGGCTTCGTCTGCCGCACCCTTGACGCCAACGACTGGGCGCTCTGGCCCGATCTTCTGCGCTCCGGTATGACCCCGCTTCGGGCGACCAGCCTCGTGCTGAGCGGCGGAAACCCGATAACCCCCGACGGCTTCATCATGGACGGCACCGGCAAGGTGGTGCTCAGCACAGACGACTGATCCGTTCGTCGCGGCCGGAACTGTGCCGGCGTTGGCCGGGAAGGGTGGTTCTTTGTTTTTCTGTGTTTGATTTTGACAAACAAAGATAAACACAGCTAATCTCAGCTAAACCAAAAGCCACCCTTTCCAGTCGTAGTTCTCAGAGTCGAGGAGTCAATCGTGTTCGCAGAGGAGCGTCAGGGGCTCATCGCCGATCTGCTCGCCGGTGCCGGCCGGGTGCGGGTTTCCGATCTCGCGATCCACTTCGATGTCACCCCCGAGACGGTTCGCAAGGACCTCTCCACGATGGAGGAGGCCGGCCAGCTGCGCCGCGTGCACGGTGGGGCCGTAGCCATCGACATGCAGAGCACGTTCGAGCCCAGCCTCGGCGAGCGCCAGACCCAGCGCCGAGACGAGAAGAGCCGCATCGCCGCCGCGGCCCGCGCCCTGATCCCTGCGAGCCGCACCGGGTCGATCCTGCTCGACGCGGGCAGCACCACCGAGCATCTCGCCGAGTTGCTCATCGATTGGAAGCCCGCGAGCATCGGCGACCAGCTTCTCGTCATCACCAACGCCCTCCCCATCGCATCCAAGCTCTCCCGCAACGAGGAGATCCAGTTGCACATCCTGGGCGGGCTCGTGCGCGGGCTGACCAGCGCCGTCGTCGGCGCGGGAACCATCGACCAGCTCGAGTCTCTTCGCCCCGATATCGCGTTCATCGGCACGAACGGAGTGGACGCCGGCTTCGGCTTCAGCACCCCGGATGCCGTGGAGGCCGCCGTCAAGAGCGCGATCGTGCGCTCCGCCCGACGCGTCGTCGCCCTCGCCGACTCGTCAAAACTCGATCAGGAAACCCTCGTGCGTTTCGCCGCCCTCTCAGAGATCGACACCCTCATCACCGACCAGCAGCCCTCCCCCGAACTCTCCGCAGCCCTCGCTGCGGCCAACGTCGAGGTCGTGATCGCATGATCATCACCCTGACCCCGAACCCCAGCCTCGACCGCACGATCGAACTCTCCGCGGCGCTGGCCCGCGGCGAGGTTCAGCGCGGACTCGCCTCCCACCAGGAGCCCGGCGGCAAGGGCGTCAACATCTGCCGCGCGCTGAAGGCCTCCGGCATCCCGACCCTCGCGATCCTGCCCGGCGACGAGGCCGACCCGGTGCTCACCTCGCTGGCCGCGCAGGGCATCCCGCACCGCGGTGTGGCCATCGGCGCGAGCCTGCGCAGCAATGTCGCCATTACCGAGCCGGATGGCACCACCACCAAGGTCAACGAGCCGGGACCGGCGCTGTCGCCTGACCAGCAGGCCGCGCTGATCGACCTTGTTCTCACCGAGGCCGAGGGAGCCAGCTGGCTCGTGCTCGCCGGATCCCTTCCCCCGGGAGTGCCCGCGACGTTCTACTCCGAAATCACCGACCGGCTCCGCGCCCGCTACGGCGCTGCCGCTCCCCGGGTCGCCGTCGACTCCTCCGGAGCGCCGCTGGCCGCCGTCGTTTCATCCCTGCCCGACCTGCTGAAGCCGAATGCCGAGGAGCTCGCCGAACTGACCGGTCTCTTCGATGCCGATGCGCTCGAGGCCGATCCGCAGCTCACCGTTTCGGCGGCGCGCACCCTCATCGACGCCGGAGTGGGCGCAGTCCTTGCCACCCTCGGAGCCAAGGGGGCAGTGCTCGTGACCGCCGAGGGCGCCTGGCTCGCCCAGACGCCTCCGATGATCGCCGTCAGCACCGTCGGCGCAGGCGACTCGGCCCTGGCCGGATTCCTCCTGAGAAGCGCCGCTGGCGCATCCGCCCTCGATTGCCTGAGCCAGGCCGCAGCGCATGGTGCCGCCGCGGCCGCTCTTCCCGGTTCCACCGTTCCCTCCCTCGATGAGACCCATCCCGAGTCCGTCACAGTGACGAGCTTGGCCCTTGCCCCCGTATCCCCCGTTTCCTAACGAAAGACACCCCATGAGTCAACTGATCACCCCGGAGCTCATCGCTCTGGATGCAGACCTCGGCTCCGAGCCCGCCGGCGTTATTCGCAGGCTCGCCGAGCTCGTCGTCGAATCCGGTCGCGCCACCGGCGTCGAGGCGCTGTTCGCCGATGCGATCGCCCGCGAGGCCAAGACGGCCACCGGCATCCCCGGCGGCCTTGCCATCCCGCACTGCCGCTCGGCCGCAGTCTCTGAGCCGACCCTCGCGGTCGCCCGTCTCTCCACGCCCGTTGATTTCGGCGCGAAAGACGGTCCCGCCGACCTCGTGTTCTTCATCGCCGCCCCCGAGGGCGCCGACCAGGCGCACCTCAAACTGCTGTCGACGCTCGCCCGCTCGCTGATGAAGAAGCCCTTCACCGCGTCTCTTCGCGCTGCAGCCTCCGCGGCCGAGATCGTCACCCTCGTTGACGCTGTCCTCGCTGTCCCGGCAGCCGCCACCGGAACCGCCCCCGCGGCCCCGACGGCCGCATCCGCAACGGGAACCGGCACGGCTACCGCGACCAAGCGCATCGTCGCCATCACCGCCTGCCCGACGGGCATTGCCCACACCTATATGGCCGCCGACGCCCTCGTCGCCGCGGCCAAGGAACTCGGAGTCGACCTGCAGGTGGAGACCCAGGGCTCCGGTGGCGTCACGCCGCTCGATCCCGCCGTCATCGCCGCAGCCGACGCGGTGATCTTCGCGGTCGACGTCGACGTTCGCGGCCGCGAGCGTTTCGCGGGCCTCCCCGTCATCCAGGTTCCCGTCAAGCGCGGAATCGACGAGCCGACCAAGCTCATCCAGGATGCTCTCGCCGCAGCCCTGGATCCCAACTCGCGTCGCGTCGCGGGCGGCACCGGCACTGCCGCGGCCCCCGAGGAGAAGGCCAGCCTGAACTTCGGCCAGAACCTCAAGCGCGCGCTGCTCACCGGCGTCTCCTACATGATCCCGTTCGTGGCCGGCGGAGGGCTGCTCATCGCCCTCGGCTTCCTGTTCGGCGGCTACGAGATCACCAAGATCGCCGACACGGTCGTGCTGCAGAACAGCCTCGCAAACCTGCCCGAGGGCGGCCTCGCCATCTACCTCGGTGCGGTCTTCTTCAAGATCGGCGCCCTCTCGATGGGCTTTCTCGTTCCGGCACTCGCCGGCTACATCGCGTTCGCCATCGCCGACCGCCCGGGCATCGCCCCCGGCTTCGTCGCCGGTGCCGTTGCCGGCTTCATGGGTGCAGGATTCCTCGGCGGCATCGTCGGTGGACTCCTCGCCGGTGTCGTCGCGGCGAGCTTCGCAAAGCTCGACGTCCCGCGCTGGCTGCGCAGCCTGATGCCCGTCGTGATCATCCCGCTCGTCGCCTCGATCATCGCCTCGGGCCTGATGATCCTCGTGCTCGGCGGACCGATCGCCTTCCTCACGGTCGCGCTCAGCGCCTGGCTCTCCGGGCTGACCGGCGCCTCCGCGGTGCTGCTCGGCATCATCCTCGGCCTCATGATGGCCTTCGACCTGGGCGGGCCCGTCAACAAGGTCGCCTACGCCTTCGCCGTCGCCGGTCTCGGCGCGGCAACCATTGGCAATCAGGCCCCGTGGCAGATCATGGCCGCCGTCATGGCCGCCGGTATGGTGCCGCCGCTCGCGATGGCCCTCGCGACCGTGCTCGACAAGAAGCTCTTCACCGTCACCGAGCGCGAGAACGGCAAGGCGGCCTGGCTGCTCGGCGCATCCTTCATCTCCGAGGGTGCCATCCCGTTCGCCGCGGCGGACGTCTTCCGCGTCATCCCCGCCTCGATGATCGGTGCGGCCACAACGGGCGCGCTCAGCATGGCGTGGGGCGTCGGAAGCAAGGCTCCGCACGGCGGAATCTTCGTCTTCTTCGCCATCGACAACGTGATCGGCTTCGTCGCCGCCATCCTGATCGGCACCGTGGTGTCGGCCGTCGCCGTCATCGCGCTGAAGCGCTACGCCGTGAAGAAGCCCGTCATTCAGGATGCCGCTGCCCCCGTCGAGTTGGTCTCCGCGTAACAGCGCGGCACCCGCAGGACACCGCAGCACCGCAGCATCCATCACCGCATTTCCGCACAAGAATCGAAGGCAGCCCGTGGAGAATTTCCAAGGAGTAGGCGTCAGCCCCGGACGAATCATCGGATCCGTCCGGCAGATGCCGCACCCCATCAGCGAACCGCCCCGGGATGAGAAGCTCGCCGGGGCGACGACGGCCGAAGACGCCGTCGCCGCCCTGCGGGCTGCCTCGAAGCTTGTGCACGCCGAACTGAAGTCCCGCGCCGAGACCGCGAGCGGGGCCGCCAAGGACGTTCTGGAGGCGACCGCACTGATGGCCGCCGACCCGATGCTGATCAAGGGCGCCGTCAAGATCATCAACACCGGCACGTCCGCCGAACGCGCGATCTGGGAGGCGGGGGCCTCGGTCGCCGAGATGCTGCACAATCTCGGCGGCTACATGGCGGAGCGGGCAACCGATGTCCTGGACGTCCGCGCCCGCATCGTCGCGTCCCTTCGCGGCGTAGCAGCTCCGGGCATCCCCGCCTCGGATACCCCGTTCGTCCTGATCGCGGACGACCTGGCTCCGGCCGACACCGCCACCCTCGACCCGGCCAAGGTGCTCGCCCTCGTCACCTCCGGCGGCGGACCGCAGTCTCACACCGCCATCATCGCCCGCTCCCTCGGCCTGCCCGCCGTCGTCGCCGCGCACGGCGTCACTTCGCTGCCGGATGGCGCATCCGTCTTCGTCGACGGCGCCTCAGGCCTCGTCGCCACGAACCCCGACGCCGCGCAGGTCGACGCCGTCGCCGCCTGGGCGAAGACCGCCAGCGCCCTCTCGCAGTTCGACGGAAACTGTCGCACCGCCGACGGCCATCTCGTGCCGCTGCTCGCCAACGTGGGCGGCGCAGCCGAGGCCGTGACCGCCGCCGCGGCCGGGGCCCAGGGCGTAGGACTTCTTCGCACGGAGTTCTGCTTCCTCGACCGTGAGACCGAGCCGTCGATCGACGAGCAGGTCGCGGAGTACCGCGGCGTGTTCGATGCATTCCCCGGCCGGAAGGTCGTCGTTCGCACGCTCGATGCCGGCGCCGACAAGCCCCTGCCGTTTCTCACCGACAGCAGCGAGCCGAACCCGGCCCTGGGCATCCGCGGCTACCGCACCGACCTCACGTCCCCCGGCGTACTCGAGCGCCAGCTCGAGGCCATCGCCCTGGCCGCGGCCGTCTCTGACGCCGACGTCTGGGTCATGGCCCCCATGATCGCAACCCCCGACGAGGCCGAACACTTCGCCGGCCTCTGCGCCGCGGCCGGACTCACGACCCCCGGCGTCATGGTGGAGGTTCCCTCGGCGGCGCTCACGGCCGAGACGATCCTGGCCCCCGTGAAGTTCGCGAGCCTCGGCACCAACGACCTGACGCAGTACACGATGGCGGCCGACCGGCAGCTCGGCCCGTTGGCCGCACTGAACAACCCGTGGCAGCCTGCTGTTCTTCGCCTGGTGCACCTGACGGTCGCCGGCTCGACAGCCGAGGCCGCGACTCGCGGCGATGATGCCGCCAAGCCCGTCGGCGTGTGCGGTGAGGCAGCGGCAGACCCGGCCCTCGCGGTCGTGCTCGTCGGCCTTGGGGTCAGTACCCTGTCGATGACCTCCCGGTCGCTCTCCGCTGTCGCCACGGTGCTGGCCACGATCACACTGGTCGAGGCCCAGAGCCTCGCGTCCCTCGCCCTGTCCGCCCCGAACGCCATCGAGGCACGCAATCGCGTTCGCGCCCGGTTGCCGATCCTCGATCAGCTCGGCCTCTAGCCTGTTGAACCCCCGGCACCACCCCGCAACCCTTGGAGTAAGAATGTTTGAGCGCAACGCCATCATCGCCAGCAGTGCAGGCCTGCACGCCCGCCCCGCCGCAATCTTCGCCGAGGCCGCCGGCGCCATCGACATCGAGGTCACGATTGCCCTCGCGAGCGATGCGGCGGAAGACGCCATGGACGCCTCGAGCATCCTGTCGCTGATGAGCCTCGGAGCCGGCCCCGGCGAGGTCGTCGTCCTTCGCGCAGAGGGCCCGGGCGCGGAGGCCGCGCTGGCCTCCCTCGCCCTGATCCTCGAAACCGACCACGACGCCGCGTAACACACACCGTTTTCAGGCCATAGCCGCAGCCGACCGCCTAGGGCGGTCGAGCGCGGCTATGGCCTGAAAACGGACGCTACTGGACGGCGCCGGACTCCGCCCAGAGGTTGATTCCGCTCTCCACGGCGTACTCGTCGATCGCGGCGAGCTCCTCGGCGGTGAACGAGAGGTTCGCGACGGCGGCGAGGTTCGCCTCGAGCTGGGCAACCGAGGATGCGCCGACCAGCGCCGATGTGAGGCCCTTGTTCCGAAGCGTCCACGCGATGGCCAGCTGGGCGAGGCTCTGGCCGCGGTTCTCGGCGATGTCTGTGAGGGCCCTGATGCCGGCGAGCGTCGAATCGTTCACCATGTTCTTCTGCATCGAGCCTTCGCGGGCTGCCCGGGCGTCCGTCGGGATGCCCTTCAGGTAGCGGTCGGTCAACAGGCCCTGCGCGAGCGGGGAGAACGCGATGCAGCCGACACCCAGGTCTTCGAGGGTGTCCAGCAGCTCGTCCTCGACCCAGCGGTTGAACATCGAGTACGACGGCTGGTGGATGAGCAGGGGCGTACCGAGGTCGGCCAGAATGGCGGCTGCCCGGCGAGTGCGCTCGGGGGAGTACGACGAGATTCCCGCGTAGAGCGCCTTGCCGGAGGTCACGGCGGTGTGCAGCGCCCCCATCGTCTCCTCCAGCGGGGTGTCCGGGTCGGCGCGGTGCGAATAGAAGATGTCCACATAGTCGAGGCCCATGCGCTCAAGCGACTGGTCGAGGCTCGCGAGCAGGTACTTGCGCGAGCCGTGGTTGCCGTAGGGCCCCGCCCACATGTCGTAGCCGGCCTTGGAAGAGATGACCATCTCGTCGCGGTAGGGCGCGAAGTCACGCCGCAGGTGCTCACCGAAGTTACTCTCGGCACTGCCGTAGGGCGGGCCGTAGTTGTTCGCGAGATCGATGTGGGTCACGCCGAGGTCAAAGGCCCGGCGCAGGATCTGCTGCTGGCGGTCGAACGGCACGTCGTGGCCGAAGTTCTGCCACAGACCGAGCGATACGGCGGGCAGCAGAAGCCCGCTCCGTCCGGTTCGGCGATAGGGCATGGAGTCATAGCGGTTCTCAGCGGCGAGATAGGTCATATTCCTATGCTTTCATGCGCCGGGAGCCTCCGTCGACACCCGTATTGAGCGTGCTGGGTTTGGTGTTCCCAGAGAAGGGCTAACGTTGTAATATGACGTCCCCTGAAACAACTGCACCGAGCGAGGCAGATACTGCCCCCGTGTCCATTACCTTTTCCGAGCTAGGCCTCGGTGACGCGGTTCTCAAAGCACTGAAGGACGTCGGTTACGAGACGCCCTCCGCCATCCAGGCTGCCACCATCCCGGCGCTTCTCGCCGGACGCGACGTCGTGGGCCTGGCCCAGACGGGCACCGGAAAGACCGCCGCCTTCGCACTCCCCATCCTCGATCGCCTCGACCTGTCGCAGAAGAACCCGCAGGCCCTCGTCCTCGCGCCGACCCGCGAGCTCGCCCTCCAGGTCTGCGAGGCGTTCGAGAAGTATGCGTCGCACCTGCGCGGCGTGCACGTGCTGCCCGTCTACGGCGGACAGGCCTACGGCGTTCAGCTGAGCGCCCTGCGCCGCGGCGTGCACATCGTCGTCGGTACGCCCGGTCGCATCATGGACCACCTCGAAAAGGGCACCCTGAACCTGTCGGAGCTCAAGTACCTCGTGCTCGATGAGGCCGACGAGATGCTGAAGATGGGCTTCGCGGAAGACGTCGAGACGATCCTCGCCGACACCCCCGACGACAAGCAGGTCGCCCTGTTCTCGGCCACCATGCCTCCCCAGATCCGCCGCATCTCCAAGAAGTACCTGAACGACCCCGAAGAGATCACGGTCAAGAACAAGACCACGACCTCCGCGAACACCACCCAGCGCTACCTGATGGTGTCCTACCCGCAGAAGGTCGATGCCCTGACCCGCATCCTCGAGGTCGAGAACTTCGAGGGGATGATCGTCTTCGTTCGCACCAAGAACGAGACCGAGACCCTCGCCGAGAAGCTTCGCGCCCGGGGTTTCTCCGCCCTCGCGATCAACGGCGATGTGCCCCAGGCCACCCGGGAGCGCACCGTCGAGCAGCTGAAGTCCGGCAAGCTCGACATCCTCGTCGCCACGGATGTCGCGGCCCGAGGCCTCGACGTCGAGCGCATCAGCCACGTCGTGAACTACGACATCCCGATCGACACCGAGAGCTACGTGCACCGCATCGGTCGCACGGGTCGCGCGGGCCGCAGCGGTGCCGCCATCAGCTTCGTCACGCCCCGCGAGCGCCACCTGCTCACGGCCATCGAGCGGGCCACCCGCCAGCCGCTGACCCAGATGCAGCTGCCGAGCGTCGAAGACGTCAACGTGACGCGCCTGACCCGGTTCGACGATGCCATCACCGAGGCGCTCAGCCAGGCCGAGCGCATCCGCCAGTTCCGCGACATCGTCGGTCACTACGTCGAGCACCATGACGTTCCCGAGGCAGACGTGGCGGCCGCCCTGGCCGTTGTCGCCCAGGGTGACACCCCGCTGCTGCTCTCCCCCGAGCCCGTCCGGTCACAGCGCTTCGAGCGGGATGACCGCGAGCGCGGCGACCGCAACCAGCGCGACGACCGCGCCCCCCGCCGCGAGGACCGCAGCACCCGGGACGACCGCGGTGACCGTGCCTCCAGCGCCGGTGAGCGCCGTCCGCGCTCCAGCGACCGCCCAATGGCGCAGTACCGCATCGAGGTCGGCAAGCGCCACAAGGTCGAGCCGCGTCAGATCGTCGGCGCAATCGCGAACGAGGGCGGCCTGAGCCGCGACGACTTCGGCCACATCAAGATCCTGCCCGAGTTCTCCCTCGTCGAGCTGCCGGCAGACCTGCCCGGCAACATTCTCGAGAAGCTGTCGAACACCCGCATCAGCGGCAAGCTGATCGAGATCCGTGCCGACCGAGCCGGCGCCCCGCGCCGCGAGGAGCAGCGCGGCGACCGTGGCGGCGCCGAGCGCAAGACGTACCGCAGCTAGAGAAGAACCTGACCGCCGTGTCGAAGGAACCTCAATCCGGGGCGGCTTCGGCCGGCGGTCTTTTTCATGAGGTTGGCGGGGCGCCCAGAGCGGTCGCGAGGTCACCCAGCGCGTGGATGGTGAGGTCCGGTGCCGTGAAGTAACTCGGGTACGCCTCGCCTGTGCGATTGAGCCATGCGGTAGACAATCCTGCCGCCGCAGCCCCGTGGATGTCCCACGGGTGCACGGCCACCAGCATGGCCTCCTCCGGCCGAAAACCTGCCACACGGGCGGCATAGTCATAGGCACCCCGTGCCGGCTTCCAGACGCCTGCGTCCTCGACTGAGAGGAGTGCCTGGAACTCTGTGCGCAGTCCAGCGCGTTCCACCAACCCTTCGGCGAGCGACGCGGCACCGTTTGAGAGCGTGACGAGAGTGTGTCCAGCACGTCTCAAGGCCCGAACACCGCCTGCCACATCCGGGTGGAGTTCCAGCCCGGTGAGACCGAGCATGATGTGGGAAACGGCATCGTCCAAGGTCGTCATCAGCGTCTCGGCCCGAAGCGCCCTCCGCAGGAGGTCTGCACCGATCACGCCGAATCTCTCGCTGCCGCCGGCCGCCGCGAGGGCGAACCCGTCACGAAGCACGCCGGCAAACCAGACCTGGGCGAGGTGCGCCGGGGCTCCGACGGCGACGAAGCGAGCGATCAGGGGCCGCATATCCGAGAGGGTCTCATTCACGTCGAACACGATTACCCGTGGCGAGATTCTCATCCCTGTCTCCTCACACCCCTAGCGACCGGTCCCCGGCACCACAGCGGGTGCGGGGTTTGTCGCACGAGGACCGCCTTGACCGGTGGGCGGCACCTGATCACCGGGCGAAGGCTCGGGCACCACGAGTGAACCGTCGCTGATGTAGACGGTGATGACCGCGCCACGGGATGCGGACCCTGTCGGACTGCTTCGTGCCACCAGCCCGGGCTCCAAAGCCGAGGCGGTTGCTCCCCCGTCGGCGAATTCAAAGCCGTTCGCCTGAATGACGGTACGGGCCTGCTCCATCGACAGGCCAAGCACGCTGGGAACGGGTACCTGGATGCCGCGAACCATGGCCGGGTCGGGCGCAGGGAAGGCATCCCCGCCATACTTCGCGTCGGCGATCGTCGTGTACTCGCGCCAGACGTTGTGCCGCAGAGATGTGCCGGACGTTCCGTCGACCCGCACCCGCATCGAGACGCTGCTTGCGACGTTGCCGACCCAGACAGCGGTGGCGAGCTTGGTCGACGCGCCGACGAACCAGGTGTCCTTCTCATCGTTGGTCGTACCGGTCTTGCCGAAATGCGGAATGCCGTTGCGCGGGTTAGACGCCGTGGCGGTTCCCCCGGTGACGACCGTGGTCAGGGCGTAGGCCATGGTTGCGGCGACCTCGGGCGATACTGCGGGGCTGCAGTCGGTCTGCGGTACGGGGATCTCGTTACCGCTGGAGTCGACGATGCGGTCGATGGCGAGGGGCGCGCAGTAGATTCCATTGTTTGCAATTCCGGCGAATGCGGCGGCCATGTTCAGCGGTGCGACCTCGTTCGTGCCCAGGATGTCGGAGACATACGAGGTGAGCACGGTTCCGTCCGCACGCTCGACCCCGAAGGCCTGGGCCGTCTTGCGGATCTCGCACTGGTCGAGCCGCTTGGCCATGTTGATATAGGCGTTGTTCACCGATGCCGACGTGGCGCCGAGCACGGTCACCGTCCCGGGGTTCGACCCGCCGTCATTGCGCGGGGCGTACGGTGGCCCGCTGAGCGGACCATCGCAACTGTTTCGAAAAGTCGACACGTCGTACGTCTGTGGGCTGCCGTTCACCCGCTCGTCGAGGGCATTGCCGTTTTTGAGCCACTCCGCGAGGGTGAAGACCTTGTAGGTCGACCCGACCTGGAACCCGTTCGAGCCGCCGGTGGCCTGATCGGTGCTGTAGTTCACGGCCGTGGACTCGGCGGTCGGGGCATCCGGGTCGGCGTTGAAGTCCTTGTTCTGCGCCATCGCGAGAATGCGCCCGGTTCCCGGCTCGACGGTCACGAGCGACGAGCCGAGATCGAGTTGATCGCTCGATTTCGGAACGTTGGCGTTGGTCGCGTCACGGGCCCCCGTCTGCAGGTCGACATCCAGCGTGGTGAAAATGTCATAGCCGCCGAGCCTCAGCGTGTTGCTGGCACCGTTCTCATCCACGCCGAGGATCTTCTGGTTGTCGATGATGCGACTGACGTAGTTGCAGAAGAACCCGGCGCCCAACTCGTTGGCCGTCTGGCAGCCGGTCGAGGGCATCGTGATCACGGGAGTCACCGGAGTGGCCGCCGCCTCGTCGTGCTGCGCCTGGGTGATGCGGTTCTCGCGCAGCATCGAGGGAAGCACATCGAGATCCCGGCGGGCCTGGTTGGCTGCCACGTTGTCGGGGTCATCGATTCGAAGCCCGTTGGGCTGGTTCACGGTCGCGATGAGACTGGCCGCCTGAGCGACGCTGAGGTCCGCAGCCCTGACGCCGTAGTACAGCATCGAGGCCGCCTGAATACCGTAGGTCTGACCGCCGAATCCGGCGATGTTGAGGTAGCCGAGGAGGATCTCGTCCTTGGTGAACTCCTTCTCCAAGCCGATGGCCAGTTTCATCTCACGGAGCTTGCGATCAACGCTCGTGCCCGTCGCGTCCTCGTAGGCGGCCGCCCGAAGTTCGGGGTCGGTCTCGGCTTCTGCGCGCTGTACCAGGATGTTCTTCACGTACTGCATGGAGATCGTCGAGGCGCCGGACTCCACTCCGCCCGAGGACGCATTGCCGAGCGCCGCCCGCAGTGTCGACGCGACGTCCACCCCGCCATGCGAGTAGAACCTGGGATCCTCGGTCGCGATCACGGCATCCTTGGCGAACTGGGAGATCTCGTCCCAGCCGACCTCCTCCCGATTCTGCGCGAAGACGGATGCGAGGAGCACCGGATTATCTGCACTGTCGACGGCATAGATATTTGTCTTCTGGGCCAGCACATCGGGCTTGATGTAGTCGGGCAGGTTCTCGAACAGGCCAATGGAGTTGTTCATGCTCATACCGGTTACGGCCAGCGCCGGCGTGACCATGACAGTGGCCAGAAGCCCTGCGATCGCGCTGAGCCCCACGATTGCGGTCAGGGCACCGAATTTGCCAGCCACGGAGAACCGGTCGGAAAGGCCGTCTGAACGGGGCATGGTCTCGTCTTTCGGTACGGGTTGTCACTCCGGGAAGTCCGTCGAATCGGTCGCGACCAGGCAAAGACCCCCATTATGGGTACACTCCACTATCTCCCGGGCGTCCCCATTGGAGAAACCGAGCGCACATTTCCGATGACACTCCCAGCCAGAACGAGAGAAGCCCCCGGCCGTACTGGCCGGGGGCTTCTGGGTCATGCGCTGGGAGGTTTACGCCTCGCTCATCACCGATGTCTCGGCCACTCCGCGGGCGGCAAGCGCCGCGGCCCGCGCTGCGAGCCGACGCGTCTGCTCGGCCTGACCTGCATCCAGAATCTCCTGGGGAACCTCGACGTTGGGCACCCGGGCAACGCCGTTGTACTTCTCGATGTAGGCGTCAAGGGCGGGGCCCGACTCCCACGAGGTGATCAGGCAGTAGCGCGGCTCGGTGCCGTTGTGAGCCGCCGCGTGCCAGAGGCGCTGGGTGTCGACGATCAGCTGGGCGCCGGCGGGCAGGGCGATGCGGTACTCGACGCTCGGGTCGGTGCGGTTGTCACGCAGCACGAAGTAGCTGTCTTTGTCGTCCGTGAGGTTGAAGAATCCGCGTACGACCCAGCCGGTGCCATCCGGGTTGAGGCGGTTGTTGTCGTCCTGGTGCAGGTTGTAGAGGGCATCGGCGTAGTTGTTCGGCTGCAGCTCGATGACGCGGCAGCGGCCGACGTTCGCGCCCGGCTCCTGCGCACGGCGCGTGAGGTTGGGGGCCTTCTCGATCTGGGACTGGACCCAGACGCCGTCCTTGTCGGTGCGCGGCGGCTTGTGGTTCCAGAAGCCGTTGCACTCGATGTCGCCGAAGGCGCTTGCCAGCGGGGCGAACTGTGTCTCGCCGGAGGACTTCCAGTCGACGAACTCGATGTCGAGCCATTCCTTGGGGTCAAGTTCCTGGTTGTAGCGGTCGAGGACCACGTACCCGGTCTCCTCGAGCGCTGCTGATTTGATGTAAGCCATGATGAGAACCATGCCCTTTCGTTTGGGGCCAGCACGTTTTAACAGGCCCAACTGAGACAAGGGTACAACTGGCGCCCATGGCGTTGCCTGATCCACGCCGGGGGCCTCGGCGTCTAGAATTGCCAGTTGCACGGGCACACCGCATTCTGAGGGACGAAGCGAAACTATGGTCATTGCCACGAACGTCGACGCGACCGCGGTCAATACTTTCGCCTGGCTGTCCGCCGCCGAGACGACGATCGTCGTTCCCGTCTACCAGCGCCAGTACCGCTGGGACATCGGTGCCTGTGAGCAGCTGCTGGGCGACATCCGCGCCGTGGCCGACTCGGAAGACCGGCACACCCACTTTCTCGGCTCGATCCTGTCGACCAACAGCACCGACGAGGCGGCAGCCGAACTGGTGCTGATCGACGGCCAGCAGCGGGTCACGACCCTGATGCTGCTGATCGCAGCCTTGCAGCACACCGTGCGCGCCGGGGATCCGGCCCTGGCAGCCGAACTCGAGCGCGTGCTGGTGAGTCCCACGGACGCCACCCGCACGAAACTGCGCCCGCACCGCGCCTGGGCCAGCATCTTCGAGCGGGTCGTGCTCGATCTCCCGCTCGCTTTCGACGAGCAGCGCGACTCCCGATTCGACGACAACTACGCCTTCTTCCGTAGCCAGGTCCTCGCCGAGGAGGCCCCCCGCATCTGGGCCGGCCTGAAGAAGCTCGAGCACGTCGCGATCACCCTCGGTGCGGATGCGAACGCCCAGCAGATCTTCGAGAGCCTCAATTCCACGGGCGAGCCGCTGCGCGACCACGAGCTCATCCACAACTATGTGCTGATGGGGCTGTCGCACGCCGAGCAGACCG
The DNA here is from genome assembly GCA_947444785.1 of Microbacteriaceae bacterium. Taxonomy (GTDB): domain Bacteria; phylum Actinomycetota; class Actinomycetes; order Actinomycetales; family Microbacteriaceae; genus Agreia. Next base: position 15,855 of record CANFBG010000007.1, read on the forward strand.
AGATCGAAGACGACTTCTGGCTGCCGATCGAGACGAACACCGGCGAGTCGATCGGCACTTTCTGGCGGCACTTCCTCGTGATGACCACGGGCCGCGAGGTGGCGTTCGCCGGCGAGCGCGGGGTGTACGACGCCTTCCGGGCGGAGTTCCCGCGCCTTGATCTCGCCACGCTCAGGACGCACGCAGCCGAATGGCGGGAGTTCTCGGCGATCTATCGCATCCTGCTGGAGCCGCGGCTGCTGCCGGAGGCTGCGTTGGCCCGCCAGCTCGCCTACCTCAACACGTTCGGGCGGGGAATGTATCCCCTGGTCATGGGCGCCTACCGCGATCACTCGCGCGGCGAACTGACCCAGCACGCCCTCATCGTGCTCCTCGAGCAGATCCAGTCGCTGCAGCTCCGCCGGAAGATCGTCGGGCTGTCCAACGATCGTCTGGTCGCCCGCCTCTGCCGAGCCCGCCGCGTCTCCCCCGAATCGCTGGTGCTGGCGATCGCGCGGATCACTCCGAGCGACGAACGCGTCAGGGTCGCACTGAAGTTCGGCGCCCTCCCGCACGCAGCCTACGTACTGGGTCGCCTCGCCGATGTCGACACCCTGGAAGGCCTCGACGTCGAGCACATCTTCCCGCTGGCCCCATCAGACTCGTGGAGCGGCGATGGCGAGCGCGCGTGGGCCGATTACAGCGACGACGAGCAGAACAGCCACCGCGCGCTGGCCGCCACCCTCGGTAACCTGACGCTGCTTGAGCAGCCGCTGTCGGATCGTGCCATCGACAGGTCCTTCCCCGACAAGCGAGCCCTCTACGCAGTGAGCGCCATCGCCGCCACCGCTGAACTCGCTGAGGTTCCCGTCTGGGGCACCGCCGCGATCGCGATTCGTACGGTTGAGCAGACCGAGCAGTTCCTGCGGGTCTGGGCGCGTCCCGCCATAGTCGGTATCGATGACGACGGACTCACCCCCATCCTCGACGCCGAACGCCGTCGTGGCTGGCCCCGCGGCTGGCAGAAGGAGTTCGACTACGTCGAGTACCGCGGCGAGCACTGGGAGATCTACGACGTCAAGTCGCTCTTCAACCGCATCTTCAAGCGGCTCTGGGCGGATGCCCGGCCCGCCGTCGAGGCATTCAGCGACCGCCGCGGGGGTCCCATCTACGACGCCCAGGCCTGGAACGGCCAGTGGGATGCGCTCGACGACTCTCACTACCTCTACATTGGCTGGGACTCGAAGTACATGCTGGCCGCGATTCAGGGCGTGCTGCAGGAGGCCGATTTTGCGGCCGAGGTCTTCGTGATCTATTCCTATGTCGGCACGGCCATGACCAAGGCGGCGGGCACCCGTTGACCCCTCAGTTCGAGAAAGACTTCTGGCAAGAGCACTGGGACCCGTCGCGCGCCGCGCCCGAAGGCCCAGACGAAGGCACGGCGAACCCCTACGTGATCGAGGAGACAGTCGAACTATTGCCCTCGAGCGCCCTAGACGCCGGATGCGGCACCGGCGGCGAGGCGATCTGGCTCGCCGCCCGCGGCTGGCAGGTCACCGGCGCCGATATCTCATCCAATGCCCTCGCTGAGGCTGCGGCTCGGGCAACCGAGGCAGGAGTCTCCGGCAGGGTGACGTGGGTCGAGGCCGACCTGACCTTATGGGAACCGCAAGCCCCGTTCGACCTGGTCATGACCAGCTACGCTCACGCGTCGATTCCGCAGCTGGAGTTCTACCACCGCATCTCTCGCTGGGTAGCTCCCGGCGGCACCCTGCTTATCGTCGGGCACCTGAACGACGACGCTCCCACGGCCGACGGCCATGATCTTCATCACAGCCACAGCGCACAGCCCGGCCACGGCCACGATCACGGCGACCAGCCGCCTGTCGAGGCGACTGCCACCCTGTCCGCCATCCAGCGTGGCCTCAATCCCCTCGAGTGGCAGATCGAAACCGCCGAGGAGCGGTCCCGAAAGATGACGGGGCCAGACGACCAGGAAACACTTATTCGCGACGTCTGCGTTCGCGCCACACGACGCAGGTCGGCCGCTTAAACGCTCATCAAACCTCGCTCAACGCTGCGGCACGGGTGGCGGTGTCGACCTGACACCAAGCGACGCCGGCCAAGGGGTTGTCAGTCGTTCTGCATCAGTCCTGCAATGCGTCCATCCGGGAGCAATCGGATGTTCCGCGAGGCGGGCACTCTCGGAAGCCCGGGCATGGTCAGAACGGCTCCCGTCATCGGAATAAGGAATCCCGCACCCGCCGAAAGACGAACCTCCCGAACCGTGATGATGAAATCACGGGGGCGACCGGCAATTCTGGGGTCGTCGGTGAGAGAGAGATGCGTCTTCGCCATGCAGATCGGGAGCTCTGAGTAGCCCAGCTCCGCGATTCGGGCGATGTCCATCTCCGCTGCCGGGGTGAACGTCACATCGCTGGCGCCGTAGACCACTCTGGCGATCTTGCGGATCTTGTCGTGCGGGGAATCCGATTCGTCGTAAATGAATCGCGGCTGCGGCGGCGCGGCGTCGGTGAGATCGACCACTTCGCTCACCACCCGGGCGATATCCACTGATCCCTCGCCACCGCGCGCGAAGCCGTCGGTGCGGGCGAATCGGACTCCGAGCTCAGCGACGGCTTTTTCAACCAGCAGGAGTTCCGACTCGGTATCGTTCGGGAAGAGATTGATCGCGACGATCGGCGTGAGGCCGAAGGCGCTCGCCGTCGCGAGATGATGCTCCAGGTGTTCCAGCCCTTTGATGAGCGAGGCGGTGTCTGGCTCACCGCAGGTCGCGACCGGCGAGCCCCCGTGCATCTTCAGAGCCCGAAGCGTGGCGACGATGACGACGGCGCGTGGCCAGATCCCCGCGAGACGGCACTTGATATCGAGAAATTTCTCGCCACCGAGATCGAACCCGAATCCTGCCTCAGTGATCGCGTAGTCGCCGAGCTTCATCGCGAGACGTGTCGCGACGACGCTATTGCACCCATGTGCGATATTTCCGAAGGGACCGCAGTGCACGATCGCGGGGCCGCCCTCCGCGGTTTGCACCAGATTTGGTCGCAACGCGTCGCGAAGCACCACCGTCATTGCGGCCGAAGCCCGGAGGTCCCCTGCGGTGACCGCTTGCCCCGAATGCGTTCGCCCCACCACAATCCGAGACAGTCGGTCCTCCAGATCTTTCAGACCTGATGCGAGGGCCATGATCGCCATGATCTCGCTCGCCGCCGTGATGTCGAAGTGTTCCTGGCGCGAGACGTCGTCGGTCTTGCCGCCGATGCCGACAATACTTTGCCGGAGAGCTCGGTCGTTCATGTCCAGCGCGCGTCCCCATGTGACCTGTCCGGGATCGATCACGCCCCTGCCCGGGATCTCTTCTCGAAAGAATATGGCGTTATCGATGAGCGCTGACAGCAGATTGTGGGCGCTGGTGATCGCATGAATGTCGCCGGTGAAGTGAAGATTGATATCATCCGCCGGGGTGAGCGAGGCTTTGCCGCCTCCAGTGCCTCCGCCCTTCGCACCGAACACCGGCCCGAGTGATGGTTCCCGGAGAGCCAGTACCGCGTTCTTCCCCAAACGACGCAGACCCATTGCCAGGCTGATAGACACCGTGGTCTTGCCCTCACCCGCAGGCGTCGGGTTGATCGCGGTAACCAGCACGAGTCGACCCTCGCCGTTCGAGGGACGGTCGAGCAGGTCGAGCGACAGCTTGGCTTTTCCCCGACCATACGGCTCGAGGTCGTCAACTCCGATGCCGAGCTCATCGGCCAGTCCGTCGATGGTCTGGGGAGTGAAATCCATAGCCGAACGCTATCAACTGCGATTGTCGATGACTAATTCGGATCGTCAGGAATTGGGAGTGCACACGCGGGGCCACCTCAGCGGGCTATTTCCGCCTTGCGTAGTTTGCCAAACCACGCGACACAACGACGGCGCGCTCATCTCTCCAAAGCACTCCTCGCTTGCGACCGCGCGAGAGCGATCCTCGCACCCATCAGCAGGTGGTCTAGACGGTTGCGACAAGCGAAATCGAACGGTTCGAACGATTTGGTGGTCGGCGGTTCCGCTGGCGGGGCGGGCGGGAACTTCGGCTCGTGCCGCACGAAGTGACCCATGCGATAGTCCATCGCATCCGGCAAGACTTCTCAGAAGCCACGAGTGCCGATGTCTTCGCGTGGCACGAGGCGTTCGCCGATTTATCTGGACCGCGGTCGTTTCCTCGCCCACGGTGTTCGACTCGAGCATCGACCACTCTGAGGAGTTACGCCAGAAACCCGACTGAGAGAACCTGCGGGCACGCTTTCGCATCCCACCGAAGGCTGTGGGGTTGATTCTGTTTTGCCGGCTAACTTCGAAAACTCGAGGATTCCCTTGCGTCCATAGGGAACCGTGCGGGTCGCTGAATCCGATTGCACAAGGTCAATTCGGGTCGCCTGATATCGATTCTGATGGGTAGATGATGGCAATTTGAACCGTTTTTAGCGGCTGCATGTCGTTGTCGAGACATCGCGTGGGGATGAACCGAGCAGTTGGCCCATTTCCCCTGAAGGAAAGCCAGCCCTGTCGCCCTCAGCCAAGCCTTCACCGCCGCTGGGAGAACCCTGAGCTCGGACACGTCGCCATCTATGCTTGGTCTCCTGCCCTCGGAAGGAACCTCAATGAGCATGGAAGGCGCGGCCTGGAGCTCGCTGTACAAGATCTCTACCGTCAGGGAAGGCAAGTACGGCTTCTCCCGCGAGTCCGTTCGGCGGATCCTGACGTTCGCGGTGCCCTACCGGTCGAAGCTGCTGATCTTCATCGGGCTCTCCATCGTGGGAGCTTTCCTCGCGGTCGCGACGCCGGTGCTCGCCGGCCGGGTGGTCGACGTCATCGTCGCTCAGGGTGAGGTTGCCACGATCGTTTGGCTCGCCGTCGTCATCGCCCTCGTGGCCGTGGCCGACGCCGCAGTGTCACTCGTGACTCGCTGGTACTCGGCGCGGATCGGTGAAGGCGTGATCCTGGACCTCCGCACCGCCGTCTTCAACCACGTGCAGAAGATGCCGATCGCGTTCTTCACCCGAACGCGGACGGGCGCCCTCGTCAGCCGCCTCAACAACGATGTGATCGGCGCTCAGCAGGCCTTCAGCGGCACACTGTCCGGCGTGGTCACGAACCTCGTGGCGCTGACTCTCACCCTGATCGTCATGCTCAGTACGTCCTGGCTCGTGACGGTTCTCGCCGTGATCATGCTCCCCATCTTCCTGGTGCCCGCGCGCCGCATGGGCAGCCGCCTCGCCGCGCTTCGCCGCGAGGCCGCCGATCACAATTCCGCCATGAGCACGCAGATGACCGAGCGCTTCTCTGCGCCCGGCGCCACTCTCGTCAAGCTGTTCGGCCGGCCCGACGAGGAGGCCGAGGAGTTCCGCGTCCGAGCCGCCCGTGTCCGCGACATCGGGGTCCGGGCCGCGATGCTGCAGTTCGTCTTCTTCACCGCACTGATGCTCGTCTCCGCTCTGGCCCTGGCGCTCGTGTATGGGCTCGGCGGCTTCCTCGCACTCGCCGGCCAGCTGAATACCGGTGAGGTGGTCACCCTGGCGCTCCTGCTCACCCGCCTCTATGCGCCGCTCACCAGCCTCGCAAACGCACGGGTGGAGATCATGAGCGCGGTGGTCAGCTTCGAGCGCGTCTTCGAGGTGCTGGACCTCGACCCGCTCATCAAGGAGAAGCCCGACGCCGTCGCCGTCCCCGAAGGCCAGGTGGCCGTCGAGTTCGACAACGTCCGCTTCGCCTACCCGTCCGCAGACAAAGTGTCCCTCGCCTCTCTCGAGGAGGTTGCCACGCTGGACACCCGCGGCGGCGAGGAGGTGCTGCACGGCGTGTCTTTCAGGATCGAGCCGGGGCAGACTGTTGCCCTCGTTGGTTCGTCCGGTGCCGGCAAGTCCACAATTGCGCAGCTCCTCTCGCGCCTGTATGACGTCGACAGCGGTGCCGTTCGCCTCGCGGGGACGGATGTCCGCGATGTCACCTTCGTCTCCATGCGGGACACCCTGGGCATGGTGACGCAGGACGGCCACCTGTTCCACGAGACCATCCTCTCCAATCTGCGCTTGGCGAGGCCAGAGGCGTCCGATGACGAGGTGTGGGACGCCGTGCGCCGTGCGCGGCTCGAGCCGCTCATCCGGTCCCTGCCCGACCAGCTGGACACCATGGTGGGAGAGCGTGGCTACCGACTGTCCGGGGGTGAGCGCCAGCGGATGACCATCGCGAGGCTCCTGCTCGCACAGCCGCGCGTCGTCATCCTCGATGAGGCGACGGCGGCACTGGACTCGACGTCTGAGGCGGCCGTGCAGGCGGCGCTCAGCGAGGCGCTCGAGGGACGCACGGCGATGGTGATTGCACATCGCCTCTCCACCATCCGCAGCGCGGACCTGATCCTCGTGGTCGAGGACGGCTCGATCGTGGAGCGCGGTTCGCACGAGGAACTGCTGGCGCTTGGTGGGCGGTACGAGGAATTGCACCGGACCCAGTTCGCCGTGGAGAAGAATGTTGCGGCCGATGAGGAAGCGCCGAGCCGGACCTAGTCGCTGAGTACAGAGGCTGAGAGTCGCAATGCTCGGTACGCTCATTCAGGCGCGTTTGATGTCACGTGCCGCTTCGCGGGCAATGTCCCGCAGCGCTCAGCCCGAACGAGAAGGAAATACCGTGTCTGATCACGCAAGAATCAAAGGCCACACCGTGACCCGCACCGTGCACGTCGAGGCCTCGCGCGCGAGCGTCTGGAAGGCGCTGACCGACCCCGAGGTGATGGTCAAGTGGTTCGGAGACAGTGTGGGGTTCACCGCGCTCGAGCCCGGTGCTACCGGCAGCATCGATTGGGATGACTACGGCAGCTTCCCAATCGAAATCACCGAGGTGGCGCCTGAGGCCTCGTTCGGCTTCCGTTGGTCGGGAATCCCCGCCGAAGAGCTAGACGAGTACTCGACGCATGTGCGCTTCACCATCTCCGATGCTGGCACCGGGACGGATGTCACGGTGATCGAATCGGGCTTTGACACACTCCCCGGCGGCACCCGCTACCGTCGCGAACGTCTTGAGCAGAACCGAGAGGGCTGGGACGTCGAACTCGACGAGCTCGCGCTCCTACTAGAGGGTGCCACCCAGTAGTTCACGACTAAGGGAGCTGCGCTCGCTGAGGGCCAGGCGCATCTAAGCGGTCATAGGTCCAATTGCTATTTGGATGGACCCCCCGACCAATCGTGGCATTCTTGCGCGACTGACCTTGCAATTCGGGAACAAAGGACGTCCGCCACTTTCTGGGCCTCCAATCGCGTGCCGCAATTCCGATAGCGAGCAGGCTCTCGACATCGAGATGGTGGGGTTAGCCTCGCCGGAGCACCACGGTCAGCACCGCGATTCTCTCGTGCTCGGACAGCTTGGCGCCGATGTGCTGCAGAACCCAGCAAAGGATGCCGCGTGCCGTCGCATCCTCGTCGGCGCCCGCTAGGGGCCCGATGTTGTCAACGTCGGGTCCTTGAGTGCCCGCGTTCGAGCGGCCGGTCGGAGTTTTGCGGGTGCTGACGTCGCCGAAGGTTCCTGCGAAACCGTTAGGCCGTGGGGCCTTTGCGGTGCACGCGCGAGTAGTAGACCGTGGAGATCGGTATGCCCAGGGCTAGGACGAGTCGTCATCGGCGGCCCCCGGGACGACAGTGCCGGCTCAGCGGCTCTCGAGTGGTGAAAGTGATGGCATCACGGTAGAAGATGAAAACTTAAACAAAAAAAGCCCCGGAAACCCTTAGGTTTCCGGGACATTTTGTCGGGCTGACAGGATTTGAACCTGCGACCCCCTGACCCCCAGTCAGGTGCGCTACCAAGCTGCGCCACAGCCCGTGACTTGTCATCGTTTCGGACAACTTCTCCATATTAGCCGCTCTCGGAGAGCCCCAATGACACTATTGGCGCATCCGTCGAAATCTTCTCGATTTCCGCTCAATCGGGGCTGATGAACGGATTGCGGTCTCCACTAGTTTGGGGAAATCCGAATCGTCGAGAGGATTGCCCGTGTCCAGCCTGCTCAGCCGCCTCCAGCGCGAACATGCCCCCACTCTGACGCACGAGCAATCGATCGCCCTCGGCAGGGCCGCACGAAAGCGCACTCCGCGTTCCTCGCATGCGACGCTGTCACTCGGTGAGCCCAGCCAGCGTGATCCCTTGGCGATCCTGGCGGAGCAGAATTCCAACCGACTGCCGGACCTGATACCTCTTCGCATGGGCCGGATGGTCGAGAGCCCCTTCGCGTTCTATCGCGGCACGGCCGCCATCATGGCCAGAGACCTCGCCCACGGCCCCGTGACGGGCATAGAGGTCGCGACCTGCGGAGACGCCCACATCTCGAACTTCGGCCTCTACGCCTCCCCGCATCGCACGATGGTCTTCGACCTGAACGACTTCGACGAGGCGGCAATGGGTCCCTGGGAGTGGGACGTCAAGCGCATGGTCGCCAGCGTCATCATCGGGGGCCGAGATATGGGGTTCACGGAGGGCGAGTGCCGAAAGGCGGGACTCGCCGCAGCCAAGGCCTATCGCAAGCGGCTCGGCGACATGATGAGCCTGACCGCCATCGACCGGTATTACTACCGCGTCGAGACAGACGAGCCAACGCCTGACTTCACGGAGGTCGAGCAGCGTGCCATAGACAAGGCACGCCGCAAGGCCATGAACAGAACCTCCCAGAGCTTCGTGGACAAGGTCACCACGCTTGGCGAAGACGGGATGCGACGGGTGATCGAGAACCCGCCGGTGCTCACCCATATCCCCGAAGAGAGCGAGCGCGAGGTCGAGCGATTCTTCGAGGAGTACCGGGGCACTGTCAGCGAGGACATCTCCGAGCTGCTCTCGCATTTCTCGTTGACGGATGTCGCGCGCCGGGTCGTCGGCGTCGGCAGCGTCGGCACGCGCTGCTTCATCCTGATCCTGACGGGCCCCAAACAGGAGTCGCTCGTACTTCAGGTGAAGGAGGCTCCCGCGTCGGTCGTCAACACCCACGGCGGCATCGCATCGGAGCTCGCCTCCCGAAGACCGCACGAGGGCACGGACTCGCACCAGGGCCACCGGGTGGTCGCCAACCAGCGCATCCTGCAGGCGGTGTCCGACCCGTTCCTCGGCTACCTGCATATGAACGGCCGCGACTACTACGTCCGCCAGTTTCGAGACATGAAGGGCTCGATCGACTTCGAGAAGCTCGACAGGCCCGGATTCACCACGTACGCCAAGGCCTGCGCCGGACTCCTGGCCCGAGCGCACTCCCAGAGCCTGAACTCGCCGATGATCCTCGGCTATCTCGGCAAGAGCCGCGCCTTCGATCGCGCGGTCGTCGACTGGTCGGTCACCTATGCCGATCAGGCCCTGGCCGACTTCCATGCCCTGAAGAAGGCCGTTGACGACGGAAACGTCGAAGCCCTGACCGGGGTGTGATGTCACACGCCGATCAGGGCTTCGATTCAGATCCAGTTCTAGGAAGCTAGAACCTAGACGCGCTTGCGCTTCTCGCGCACGCGCATGTTGACCAGCACGGGCGAGCCGTCGAAGCCGAAGACCTCGCGGAGGCGGCGCTGGATGTACCGGCGGTAGCCCGGGTCGAGGAACCCGGTCGTGAACAGCACGAAGGTCGGCGGGCGGGTCGAGGCCTGCGTGCCGAACAGGATGCGCGGCTGCTTGCCACCGCGCAGGGGGTGCGGATGCGCCGCGGTGAGCTCGGCGAGGAACGCGTTGAACTTACCGGTGGGAACGCGGGTGTCCCAGGACTTCAGGGCGAGCTCGAGGGCCGGAACCAGCTTCTCGAGGTGACGGCCGGTCTTGGCCGACATGTTCACGCGCGGGGCCCAGGCCACGTGGGCCAGGTCCTGCTCGATTTCGCGCTCGAGGTAGCGACGGCGGTCGTCGTCCATCAGGTCCCACTTGTTGAAGGCAAGAACGAGGGCGCGACCGGATTCGAGTACCAGGTCGATGATGCGAACATCCTGCTCGCTGATCGTGTCGGCGACGTCGAGCATGACGACGGCGACCTCGGCCTTCTCCAGCGCGGCGCTCGTGCGGAGCGACGCGTAGAAGTCCGCGCCCTGGGCGAGGTGCACGCGGCGCCGGATTCCGGCGGTGTCGACGAAGCGCCAGATCTTGCCGGCGATCTCGACCTGCTCGTCTACCGGGTCGCGCGTGGTGCCGGCGAGCTCGTTGACGACAACGCGCTCTTCCCCTGCGGCACGGTTCAGCAGGCTGGACTTGCCGACGTTCGGGCGGCCGAGGATGGCGACGCGACGCGGGCCGCCGATCTCCTGCTTGGCGACGGCGGAGACCTCGGGGAGGTCCTTCAGGATGATGTCGAGGAGGTCGGCAACGCCGCGGCCGTGAAGGGCCGAGACGGGGTAGGGCTCGCCGAGGCCGAGCGCCCACAGGCTGGCCGCGTTCGGCTCCTGGCGGGCGTCGTCGACCTTGTTGGCCGCCAAGTACACGGGCTTCTTGGCGCGGCGCAGCATCTTGACGACGTGCTCGTCGGTCGAGGTCGGCCCGACGTTGGCGTCGACGACGAAGAGAACGGCGTCGGCCAGGTCGATCGCGATCTCGGCCTGGGCCGCGACCGAGGCGTTGATGCCCTTGGCGTCGGGCTCCCAGCCGCCGGTGTCGACGATGGTGAAGAAGCGGTCAGCCCACTCGGCCTTGTACGAGACGCGGTCGCGGGTAACACCGGGGGTGTCCTCGACGACGGCCTCACGGCGGCCGAGGATGCGGTTCACGAGCGCGGACTTGCCCACGTTCGGCCGCCCCACGATCGCGAGCACGGGCAGTGCCGGCAGGTAGGTGATGGCGTCGGGGTCTTCGGTTGCGAGCTCGAGGATCTCGAGGTCCTCGTCGCCGAGGTCGTAGTCGGCGAGTCCTGCGCGAAGCGTCGCTGCGCGGGCGGCGGCGAGCTCCTCGTCGAGGTTGTCTAGCCGGTTTACCAGCTCCGGGTCGAAGTCCGGGAAGTCTGCGTTGGACTCCGACGGGTCGTTCGGATGCGCTTGGTCAGAGGGGTGCGGCTGCTTAGCCATGCGAGATCCTCGCTGTTTGATTGCGGACAACATCGACCACCGCGGTAACGGTCTCGTCGAAGTCGAGTTCGGTTGAATCGAGGGTGAGAACACCATCGGCGGCGTTCATGAAGTCGACGACTCGAGAGTCAGCCTGATCGCGCGACCGGAGCTGTTCACCTACGACGGCGGCAGAATGGTCGGAAAGTTCCTTGGAACGCCTTCCCATTCTAGCCTCTTCCGAGGCTGTCAGTAGAATGCGCACCTCGGCGTCGGGCGCGACGACCGTGGTGATGTCCCTGCCCTCGACCACGATGCCCGCTTTCTGCGTGCCGGCGATGAGGATGCGGAACAGGGCGGTCAGGCCCTGGCGCACCTCCGGCAGCTTCGCGATATGGCGAACGACATCGGTCACGCGGGGCTCCCGGATGGCCTCGGTCACGTCGGTCTCGCCTACCCGGACGAAGAAATGGTCGGGATCGGTGCCGATCGCGTAGGGGAAGTCATCGAGGCCGGCGACCGCATTCTCCGGATGCTCGAGGTCGATGCCGCGCTCCAGCAGGCTCCACGCGAAGGCACGGTAGGCGGCGCCCGTGTCGAGGTAGCCGAAGTCGAGCGCCCGGGCCGCGGCCCGACTCACGCTGGACTTGCCGCTGCCGGCAGGGCCGTCGATCGCGACGACGACGGGCGCAACCTTGTTGGCGGGGATACTCATCCGGCAATTCTCCAGCCACGGTCAGACAGTTCTTCGGTCAGGCGGGCCACGGCCTCGGGCAGCACCGAGATCTCGGCGAGGCCGATCTGGGCGCCCGGCGAGTGCTCGAGGCGCAGGTCCTCGAGGTTTACCCCGGTCTCGCCGATCTCCGCGAAGAGTCGGGCGAGCTCCCCCGGGCGGTCCTCGACCATGACGATCAGCTGCGCGTAGCGGCGATCGAGGCCGTGCTTGCCGGGAAGGCGCGCGACGCCCGCGTTGCCGCCCTCGAGCTCCTCATTGACGTTGCGGCGGCTCCGGCCGGCCTCCGGATGCTCGAGAGCATCGATGAAGCGGTCGAGGTCGTCACGATAGGCACGAAGAATCGCGGCCACGGGGGCGGCATTGGCTGCGAGGATCTGCACCCACAGCTCGGGGTCGCTCGCGGCGACGCGGGTGACATCGCGCAGGCCCTGGCCCGCGAGATTCAGGGAGGCCTCGGGGGCGCCGATCAGGCGACGGGCCATCAGGCTCGAAACGACCTGCGGCACGTGCGACACGAGGGCGACGCCGGCGTCGTGCTCCTCGGGCGTCATCTCGATGAGCGTGGCGCCCAGGTCGAGAATCAGGTCGTCCAGCACGCTGGCGCGCTGGTATGAGACTCCCCCGTGGTCCGCCACGACCCAGGGGCGGCCCAGGAACAGGTCGGCCCGGCCCGAGAGTGGTCCGCCGCGTTCCCGGCCGGCCATCGGATGCGAGCCCAGGTAGCGGGAGACGTCGGCGCCCACGGCGCGCAGTTCCTCCAGCGGGGCGACCTTGACGCTGGCGACGTCGGTGACGACGGCATCCGGGTAGGCGGCGAGCTCGTCGGCGACGATGCGTGCGGTGACGTCGGGCGGAACGCACACGACGATCAAGCGGGGCGCATCCGGGGTCAGAGCAGACGTGGATGCCGCGCGACCCGCGCCATAGTCGATCGCGATCGCCAGATTCGTGGGCGACGCGTCGGCGAGGATCACGTCGACCCCGCGAGCGCTGAGGCCCAAGCCGATACTGGTGCCCAGCAGGCCGACGCCGACGATGCGGACCTGGCCGGTCAGCCTGGATTCAACCACGGGCGTCGCTCTGACCGGCTGCCCCGGCGGCGCGCTCGGAATCAGCCTTCTCTCGGGCCTTGCTTGCACGCGACAGCGTCAGCAGCTGGCCGAGCTCGTCCTTGGTGAGGTCGCGCATGGTGCCGATCCGCTGCGAGCCGAGCATGATGGGGCCGAACGAGCGGCGCACGAGGTCGACGACCGGATGCCCGACCTCCTTCAGCATGCGACGCACGATGCGGTTGCGCCCGGAGTGCAGCGTGACCTCGACGAGGCTGAAGTTGCCGCCGCCTTGATTCTCGAGCAGGCGGGCCTTGTCGGCGGCGATGAAGCCGTCTTCGAGGTCGACACCCGTGGTCAGCGCCGCAATGGTCTGCGGTGTGACGCGGCCGTGCACCTTGGCGATGTAGGTCTTCATCACGCCGAACGACGGATGCGCCAACACGTGCGCGAGGTCGCCGTCGTTGGTGAGAATCAAAAGTCCCGAGGTCTCGGAGTCGAGCCGGCCCACATTGAAGAGGCGCTCCTCGAACTGGTTCGTGAACTCGCGGAGGTCGGGGCGGCCGTGCTCGTCCATGAGGGAGGAGACGACGCCGACGGGCTTGTTCAGCACGATGTAGATGCGGGTGGTGTCGAGCTGCACTGCGACGTTGTCGACGGCGATCTCATCGTTGTCGGGGTCGACGCGGCGGCCGAGCTCGCGAACAACCTCGCCGTTGACGCGCACTCGGCCCGACGTGATCATGTCCTCTGAGGCGCGGCGGGACGCGACTCCCGCGGAGGCCATGACCTTCTGCAGGCGAACGCCCTCATGCAGCTGGGGCTGCGCATCCTTCTTGGAGAGGGCTGCCGCTTCTGCCGCGGCAGCAGCGTTGGCCTCCTCCTCGGTTTCGTACCCCTCGTCGGGCTCGTCCCATTCGTCTGCTTCGTCGCCGTAGGGGTTCTTAGAGTCGTTCATCAAAGCCTTCCGCGCCGTCTGCGAGCAGCGGCGAGATCTTGGGTAATTCATCGAGCGAATTCAGGCCGAGCTGCTGGAGTACCAGCTCGGTTGTGCCGTACAGGATCGCATGGGTCTCGGCATCGGTCGAGACCTCGGTGATCAGTCCGCGGCCGAGCAGTGTTCGAACGACCGAGTCGACGTTCACGGCACGGATGGAGGCGACCTGGCCGCGGCTGATCGGCTGCTTGTACGCGATGACCGCCAGAGTCTCCAATGCCGCCTGTGACAGTCTGGACGGGTTCTGCGTCGTCACGAAATCGACGACGACGTGGTCGTACTCCGCGCGAACGTAGATTCGCCAGCCTCCGCCGACCTCGCGCAGTTCGAAGCCGCGGCGAACGCTCGCCACGCCATCCGTGGTTGCCGCGGTTCCGTCGTAGTCCTCGACGAGTCGACGGATGGCCTGGCGAACGACGGCGACCGGTTTGGAGATGGCCGCTGCGAGTGACACCAGGCTCTGCGGTTCGTCGGCCACCATCAGGATCGCCTCGAGTGCCCGGTCGATGTCGACGATGCGGGCGAGGCCCTCGAGCTCCTCCTGCACGTTCTCGCCTTGTGGGTCCACAGGATCAATTGTCATAGTCGGCTCCCAGGCTCGCCAAGTTCTCTTCATTCCAGTCTTCTGCGACCCAGCTCAGCGTGAGCTCGCCCAGGGGTTCGACCTGGTCGAACGACAGGGAGGCATTGCGGTACAGCTCAAGGATCGCGAGGAAGCGCGCCACGACGACGCCCTTCTCAGCGATGCCGACGATCAGCTCGCGGAAGGTCATTCTTCCCCGCGCCCGAAGAAGGGTGACGACCGCGGCGGCCTGTTCCCGGATGCTCACCACCGGCGCATGCAGATGCTCCAGCCCCACGGTGGGCAGCTCGCGCGGGGTCATGGCCAGGGCCGCGAGGGCGGCGAAGTCGTCGGCGCTGAGCGTCCAGACGAGCTCCGGGGTGCGCTGGCGGTACTTCTCCTCCATGCGCACCTGGCGAACGTGCCGGCCGGCCTCGGCCTCGAGCGACGCCCCGAAGAAGAGCGCCACCTCCTTGAAGGCGCGGTACTGCAGCAGCCGGGCGAACAGCAGGTCGCGGGCCTCGAGCAGGGCCACGTCCTCGCTGTCGACAAGCTCGCCCTGCGGGAGCAGGCTGACGATCTTCATGTCGAGCAGGGTCGCCGCCACGACGAGGAACTGCGACGCCCGGTCGAGTTCGTCGACGGAGTTCAGGCCACGCAGGTAGGAGATGAACTCGTCGGTGACGCGGCTGAGGGCGATCTCGGTGATGTCGAGTTCGTGCTTGGAGATCAGGGAGAGCAGCAGGTCGAATGGCCCATGGAAGTTGCTGAGGTTCAGCTCGAACCCCGGGGTGCTCTCTCCTTGAACGTCAGAGAGCTCCGGGCTAGGCGACCGCGCCACGTGCGATCAGCTCTCGGGCAACCTGCTCGTAGGCCTTCGCGGCGGTGTGATCCGGCGCGAACTGCGACAGGGGCTGGCCCGCGACGGAGGCGTCGGGGAACTTGACCGTGCGGCCGATGACGGTCTCCAGCACGGCGTCGCCGAACGCATCGACGACGCGCTCGAGCACCTCTCGCGAGTGCAGCGTGCGGGAGTCGTACATGGTCGCGAGGATCGCATCCAGCTTGATCGCGGGGTTGAGGCGATCGCGGACCTTGTCGATGGTCTCGACCAGCAGGGCGACCCCGCGAAGGGCGAAGAACTCGCACTCGAGCGGAATGAGCACCCCGTGGCTTGCGGTCAGGGCGTTCACCGTGAGGAGGCCGAGCGACGGCTGGCAGTCGATCAGGACGACGTCGTAGTCGTCGGTGATCTTGCGCAGCACTCGGGCCAGGATCGTCTCCCGGGCGACCTCGTTGACGAGGTGCACCTCGGCGGCGGACAGGTCGATGTTGGCGGGGATGATGTCGAGCCCGGGAACGCTGGTCCTCTGGATGGCCTCGCGCGGGTCGCGGTTGGAGTTCAGCAGCAGGTCGTAGATCGTGAGGGTGTCGTGGGTCGGAACGCCGAGGCCGGCCGAGAGGGCGCCCTGCGGATCGAAGTCGATGACCAGGACGCGGCGGCCGTAGCCGGCGAGGGTCGCACCCAGATTGATGGTCGTCGTGGTCTTTCCCACGCCGCCCTTCTGGTTGCACAGCGAGATGATGCGCGCAGGCCCATGGCCCTTGAGCTTTGCGGGCACGGGAAAATCGGTAAGCGGTCGACCCGTGGGGCCCATCACAGGGGTCTCCATCCCGGCGAGCTCTCCCCCGGTGTTGTTCTTGGCCGTCACGTTCAATGCTCCACATCCTCCCGAATCAGGCAGTTCCGGGTGTTTCCACTGTACTGGCTTCACTCGGCCCCCACGGGAGGCCACACCCGAGCCAAACCGGGGGCTTGCGCTGCGGCCGGTCGCCTCGATGGCATCGAGCGTCAGCGCGCCCGCGGATGGGACGTGACGTACATGTCGCGCAGGGTGTCGGCGGTGACGAGCGTATAGAGCTGCGTGGTCGTCACCGACGAGTGCCCGAGGAGCTCCTGCACGACCCTCACGTCGGCGCCCCCCTCGAGCAGATGGGTGGCGAAGGAGTGCCTGAAGGTGTGCGGGGATATGTGTGCCGAGAGCCCCGATCGCTTCGCCGCCGCCTGGATCACCAGCCAGGCACCCTGCCGGGACAGTCGCTGGCCACGCTGGCCGAGGAACAGTGCCGGTGTCGACAGCCCCCTCGCCGAGAACTGTGGACGCACCCGTACGAGATACGCATTCACGGCAGAGCGCGCATAGCTGCCCACAGGAACAATCCGCTGCTTGCTGCCCTTGCCGACGAGACGCACGACCTCCATGGAGTCGAGCACGTCGTCGACGTTCAGCCCGACGACCTCAGACACCCGGGCGCCCGTGGCGTAGAGCAACTCGAGCAGCGCACGGTCGCGGAGCGCCAGCGGGTCATCCCCCACGACGCTGTCGATGAGCCGCTGCATCTCGGTGATGGTGATGGCCTTGGGCAGTCGGATGGCCAGCTTCGGCGGCTTCACATCCTTGGCCGCGTTCGACTCGACCTCGCCCTCCTCGGCCAGGAATCGGTGAAATCCCCGCACCGACGACAGGATGCGCGCCACACTCGACGCGGCGAGGACGCCAGGAAGCGCCGCCCCTGTCGCCCGTGTCGCCCGTGTCGCCCCTGTCGCGTCTGCATCCGGGGCGACGCCCGCGCCGACGCCGGTCGCGGCGAGTGCCCGGAGGTCGTTCGTGAAGGCACCGATCTCGAGCGCCGTGATCAGCCGGGCATCGGTCACCCCGCGCTCGGCAAGCCAGGTTGTGTAGCGGGCGAGGTCGCGACCGTAGGCGGCGAGCGTGTTCACCGACAGCCCGCGCTCGATCGTCAGGTGTCGCCGGTACCGGCTCACCGATTGCTCGATATTGAGCGCCGCGGTCATAGCGAGAAGCCTACGAGCCCGCAGCCGTCCGGGCTGAGCGGAGCGCCGCCCGCTGGGGCCACGGCGCATCCGCGGGTGCGAGGCTCGAATAGCCCCTGGAACGAGCGACGGCAGCGGCGTACACGGCGACGACGAGGGTCGGGCTCTGGACGCGGCGCTCGACGACGGCGTCCAGCGCCGCATCCAGCGACACCCAGCGCAGCTCCATGTCTGCTTCCTCGTGCTCCCGGTCGAAGGCCTCGGCGGTGGGCGTCAGCCCCCGGGCGAGGTAGATGCGGATCGCCTCGTTGTTGCCGCCGGGCGTCGTCACGAAGTCGGACAGCACGTGCCACTCCGACGCCTCGAGGTCGACCTCCTCGGCGAGTTCGCGCTTCGCGCCCTCGAGCGGATCCTCGTCCGCCATGTCGAGCAGGCCCGCCGGAATCTCCCACTCGCGCGAGCGAATCGGGTGCCGGTACTGCTTGATCAGGCGGATGCGCTCCGTCTCGTCCATGGCAAGGATCGCGACGGCGCCCGTGTGATCCATGAACTCACGAACGATCTCCTCGCCGTTGTAGAGAAACGCCTCCCGGCGAATGTCCCAGACCTTGCCTTTGAAGACGAGCTCGCTCGAGACGATCGGCAGGGCCACTCGCTCATCGGTCAGCAGTTCATCTGACCTCTTCGCATCCATCTCGCCGGGCACCGTCATCAGAGAGCGTCGACGGTGTCTGGCTCGGAGAACAGGCTCGAGGCCTCGTGACGGTCAAGCGCCGCCTGGATCAGGCCGCGGAACAGCGGGTGCGGGCTGCTCGGGCGCGACTTGAGTTCCGGATGCGCCTGCGTGGCAACGTAGAACGGGTGCACTGCGCGGGGCAGCTCGACGTACTCGACGAGCGAGTTGTCGGGCGAGGTGCCACTGAAGACGAGGCCCGCGGCCGCGATCTGACCCCGGTACTCGTTATTGACCTCGTAGCGGTGACGGTGACGCTCGAACGACTGGTTCGAACCGTAGAGCTCGGCGACGATGGATCCTTCGGCAAGCGTCGCCTCGAAGAGTCCGAGGCGCATGGTGCCGCCCAGGTCGCCACCCGCGACGATGTCGACCTGCTCGGCCATGGTCGCGATGACCGCGATCTCGGCGTCGGGGTCGAACTCGCTGGAGGAAGCCCCGGCGAGGCCGGCCTCGTTGCGGGCGTACTCGATCACCATGCACTGCAGGCCGAGGCACAGGCCGAGCGTGGGGATGCCGTTCTCGCGGGCGAAGCGCAGCGCGCCGAGCTTGCCCTCGATGCCGCGGATGCCGAAGCCGCCGGGAACGCAGATGCCGTCGAGCTGGGAGAGCTCCTTCGCGGCCCCCTCCGGGGTCTCGCAGTTGTCGGAGGGGATCCAGCGCAGGGAGACCTTGGTCTTGTGGGCGAATCCGCCGGCCTTCAGTGCCTCGGTGACCGAGAGGTAGGCGTCGGGCAGGTCGATGTACTTGCCGACGAGGCCGATCGTGACCTCGTGCTTGGGCTCGTGAACGGCCTGCAGCACGGGGGTCCAGCGCGACCAGTCGACGTCGTTGGCCGCCAGGTTCAGGCTGTCGATGATGTACGCGTCGAGGCCCTGGGTGTGCAACATCGTGGGGATGTCGTAGATCGAGGGAACGTCGACGGCGTTCACGACCGCGGCCTCGTCGACGTCGCACATGAGCGCGATCTTGCGCTTGTTGGAGTCGGAGACGGGGCGGTCGCTGCGCAGCACGAGGGCATCCGGCTGGATGCCGATGGAGCGGAGAGCCGCGACGGAGTGCTGGGTGGGCTTGGTCTTCTGCTCGCCGGCAGCTCCCATGTAGGGAACGAGGGAGACGTGCACGAAGAACACGTTCTTGCGGCCGAGCTCGTGGCGGATCTGCCGGGCGCTCTCGATGAACGGCTGGCTCTCGATGTCGCCGACCGTGCCGCCGATCTCGGTGATGATGACGTCGGGCCGGGGCGAGTCGCTGGCCTGGAGGCGCATCCGGCGCTTGATCTCATCGGTGATGTGCGGGATGACCTGCACGGTGTCGCCCAGGTACTCGCCGCGGCGCTCACGGGCGATGACGGTGGAGTAGATCTGACCGGTGGTGACGTTGGCGGCCTGGTTCAGGTTCACGTCGAGGAAGCGCTCGTAGTGGCCGATGTCGAGGTCGGTCTCGGCGCCGTCATCGGTCACGAAGACCTCGCCGTGCTGGAACGGGTTCATCGTTCCCGGATCGACGTTCAGGTACGGGTCGAGCTTCTGCATCACGACGCGGAGGCCGCGCGCGGTGAGGAGGTTTCCGAGGCTGGCGGCGGTGAGGCCCTTGCCGAGGCTGGACACGACGCCACCGGTCACGAAGATCTGCTTGGTGACGTGTCCAGGCTTGACGCTCTCGCTGCGGGAGACATCCTCAGAAGTACCGGTCACTTGATAACCCACCTGGGTTTCCCCTACCTGTGATCCCACTGTCGGCCCCTTGGGGGCATCCGGGAATTCCGTTGAAACATCCACTGGCGAGCCGAGTGCGTGTCGTAAATCTTGACCATCATCCACGGGATTCAATCCTAACAGCCACGCCCGGTTGAACTTCGTCACCGGCCGCATCGAATTGTCCCTCCGGTCAAGCAACTACAGCCGTCGTAGAATTGCAGACATGAGCCCCTCGACCACCCGCCGCGATCAACTTGCGGATGCCGCCATCACGGTCATCGCCGAACAGGGGATGCGCGGGCTCACGCACCGCAGCGTGGACGCCGCGGCCGGCGCCCCGATCGGCACGACATCCAACCACGCCCGCAGCCGCACCGCCATTCTGCTGCTGGCGATGAGGCGAATCACCGAGCTGGATGCCGCGGAGCCGAGCCTCTGGCCGGCCGGGATAGCGGCGCTGGAGCCCGCCGAGATGCTCGCCGCCCTGTCCGAATCCCTGCACACGCGCATCGAACGGAGCACCCCGCGACTGATCGCCCGCTTCGAGCTCGCCCTCGAGGCCACCCGCGTCCCGGAACTCCGTGCCGAATACGACCGGGCCGGCCTGGCCACCCGTGGCGAACTCACCGACATCCTCCTGAATCTGGGCACTTCGCACGCCCACCAGAAGGCGAGCGTGCTCATCGCCTGGCTCGACGGCATCCTGTTCGACGCGGTCGCGGGTCTCGGCGACGCCACCCCGCCCACCAAGCGCGAGCTCGCCGGCTCCCTGGCCCCGGCCCTGACGCTGCTCCTCCCCTAGCCCCGGCCGCCTGCAACCTCGCTAAGGGAGGAGATCCCGCCTCTCACGTCGTCCTCGTCCATGAAGGTCGAAATCTCCTCCCTTAGAGGGAATCGAGATCGGCTGGGTGAGCGTAAAGTCGCGACCCCGGCGACTTCGGGAGGGCGAGTCAGCCCGCGGCAGCGAGATCGAGCAGTTCGCGGGCGTGCGCGAGCCCGCTGTCGGAGTCGGGCAGCCCCGAGAGCAGGCGGGCCATTTCAGCGATCCGGGCATCCCCCTCGAGCTGGGTGACGCTGGACGCGGTGACCGCCCCGGATGAGTCCTTGACGACGGTCAGGTGGTTCGTGGCGAACGCGGCGACCTGGGCGAGATGTGTCACGACGATGACCTGGCTCGAGCGGGCCAACATTGCGAGGCGGCGGCCGATCTCGATGGCAGCGGCACCGCCGATCCCGGCATCCACCTCGTCGAAGACCAGCGTCGGCACCGGGTCGCTCGCCGCGAGCACGACCTCGATGGCGAGCATCACCCGCGAGAGTTCGCCGCCTGACGCGCCCTTGCCGAGCGGTCGCGGCTCGGAGCCGCCATGCGGCTGCAGCAGAAAGTTGACAACGTCGCACCCGCTGGATGACGGTTCCCCCCGCGGCTCAAGCTCGATGACGAGTCGAGCCGTCGGCATGGCCAGAGCGGCCAGTTCGGCTGTCACGCGCACGCCGAGCACAGCGGCCGCGGCAGCGCGGGCCGACGTGAGAAGCCCAGCGAGGCGATCGCACTCGGCATCCAGAGCCGTAAGCTCATCGCCGAGCTGCTCGATACGATCC
>CANFBG010000008.1 GCA_947444785.1 Microbacteriaceae bacterium
ACTGATCGCCTTGGCCGGATGCGCCGTCACCGCCCCGCAGGCCCCGTCGCCCTCTGGCTCCGCGGCGCAGCCCGCCCCGATCTTCGCAACCGACGAGGAGGCCTTGGCCGCCGCCACGAAGGCCTACGCTGCCTACCTAGCCGTGAGTGATGCAATAACGGCGAATCCGGATGCAGATTCAACACGCATCGCAGATGTAGTGTCTCAGCAAAATATCCAGAACAACGTCGAAGGGTTCTTATCGCTTGCGGCAAAGGGCAGCCGCAGCATTGGTGCAACGGTGCTGGATTCACCGCGGCTTCAAGGGAGCACTGTGGTCGGTGGTCGAGCACATGTTGTCGTCTATTTATGCATTGACGTGTCAGGAATCCGGCTGTATGACGTTTCCGGAGCGGATGTGACGCCGTCTGGGCGCTCAGATCGAGTCCCGGTTGAGGCGACTCTCGTCAGCAATAGACAGGGAAGTCAAGGACTCCTCGTCGATAGGACAGCGCCGTGGACCGCCGACTCCTTCTGCTGAGCCTCGCTGTCGGGCTGGTGTTCGCAGTGCTTGGCGGCAATCCTGCAGTGGCAAGTGGGTCCTGCAACGCGGTGAATTTTCTTGAAGGAACGTGCGACGCGGTTGTTTCGGGCGGGGGTGTCGACCTTTCGGGGGAGTCGAGTTCGGGCGGGGGCTCAGATGCTGGGGCCGGTGTGCCTGATCCGGGCGCCGGGCTGGAGTGCGAGGGGCTTGCCGGGTGCGGGGTGGACCGTCCGCTCGACTTCGTCGTTATTGCCCCGCCGAACGTGACTCTCGACGACATCGTGAGATTCGTGCCGGAATCGGGAGCCGCAGGGATGGAGCCCTCGGGCTGGATCGTTGTCGGATTGCCGACGAACTTCTTTGCTGACGCATCGCGACACGTTCAGGCCGGCATCGTGCTCGAACAGCCGGCCGAGGTCAGGTTCACCCCGACCTCATTCACCTGGGACTACGGCGACGGCACCTCGCAAACCGTCGCTGCGCCGGGCGATACCTGGGCGAACCTCGGGCTCGCCGAATTCAGTGCCACCGAGGCAGGCCACACATTCGTCGATGCCGGCCCCTTCACCATCCGGCTGGTTGTCGCCTACTCGGCCGAGTATCGGTTCGGAGCGGGCCCGTTCCTCCCGCTCGCGGGAAGTGTGCCCGCATCGACCCTCGAACTGGTGGCGCTCGCGGGCGACGCACAAACCGTTCTCGTCGGCGGACAGTGCTCTGATTCGCGTCGCGGGCCCGGGTGCTAGGACAATAAGAAGTGGCTAGGGATTCGGCTATGGGCCCACGATTCCGTTGATAGCTGATTCCTAAGATCCGGCAGAGCGTTTTCAGCCTAGACATAGACAACGTTCAGGTTAGATCGGGATGCTTACCTTGCTTGAAAGGAGCACACATTGTCAGAGAGCAACGAAGACCAGACGATCCCGACCCCCGTCGAGGGTGCAGTGCCCAACAACGAGAGCACCACCCCCGCAGTCCCCGAGGCCCCAGTCCCCGCCCAGCCCGCCGCCACCGCACCAACCGTGCCCGTGTCCCCCGCCGCCGAGACTCCCGCCCCTGCAACTTCCCCCACGGTACCCGTGACCCCGGCCTGGCAGCAGCAGTCGCCGGCCCAGGCAGCGCCTACCCCCGCGCCCGTCGCCCACACCGGCTACGGCCCGTCGTCCAACGCTCATGCAGCCGCGCAGGCCGCAGCCACGGCCGCACCCACCGCCCAGTACATGACTTCGCAGTCGGCAGATGCCAACTACGGAAACGGCGCGTTCGGCCAGCCCCCGATGCAGCCCCCGGTTGGCGGATATGCCAGCGCTCCTGCGCCCCGCCGCCGCGCGAGCCTGACCCTCGTGGCCGCCGTGGCCCTTGCCGCCCTCGTCGGCGGCGTGTCCGGCGCGGGAATCAGCATGTGGTCTGCGTCCCAGAACGTGGGATCGACCACGTCGACGGCCACCGGCCCCTCGACCATCACCGTGAACAACGCCAACGACGCCTCGGTCGCCACCGCGGTCGCGGCCAAGGCGTCGCCGTCGGTCGTCACGATCTCCGTATCCGACGGCAATTCCGGCGGAACCGGTTCCGGCGTAATCCTGAGCGGCGACGGCTACGTGCTGACCAACACCCACGTGGTAACTCTGGATGGCGCCACCGCGAGCCCGAAGATCCAGGTCACCACCAACGACGGCCGCCTCTTCAGCGCGACCGTCGTCGGCACCGACCCGGTCGCCGATCTCGCCGTCATCAAGCTCGACAAGGCGTCAGGCCTCACCCCGGTCGTCTTCGGCGACTCGTCGAAGCTGAACGTCGGCCAGCAGGTCGTCGCCATCGGCGCCCCGCTGGGCCTCTCCGGCACGGTCACCACCGGAATCATCAGCGCGCTGTACCGCAGCATCACCGTTGCGTCCTCGGCCGCGCCGACCGATTCCTCCACCAAGGCAACCCCGGCGCCGAACGATGGCTCCGGATCCGGAGCCAGCCCATATGACTTCTGGAACTTCTCCGTTCCCGGTCAGACGGCGCCCACCCAGGCGACCGCGGCATCAAGCATCTCGCTCGAGGTCATCCAGACCGACGCCGCCATCAACCCGGGCAACTCCGGTGGCGCGTTGCTGAATGACAAGGGCGAGCTGATCGGCATCAACGTCGCGATCGCGAGTGCTGGATCATCCTCCAGCGGAAGCCAGACCGGAAACATCGGCGTCGGCTTCTCGATTCCCGCGTCATTCGCGCAGCGCATCTCCAGCGAGATCATCGCCAATGGCAGCGCCACGCACGGCCTGCTCGGCGCATCCGTTGCTGACGCCAGTTCGGATGCGGCCCTCGCCACGGTGACCGCCGGTGCCCTGATCAAGGATGCCCCGGCCGGAGGTGCAGCGGCCACCGCCGGTATCAAGGCCGGCGACGTCATCACCGAGGTCAACGGTGTTGCCACCCCGACCGCCCAGGACCTGACCGCTCAGATCCGAAGCCTGGCCGGCGGGGCGACCGCCACTCTGACCGTCTACCGCGACGGCAAGAACCAGCCCGTCAGCGTCACGCTGGGCACGCTCGGCAAGTAGATCAACCAACACGAATCCCCGAGTCGCTTGAGCGGCTCGGGGATTCGTCGTTGAATCAGGGGCGCTGAACTGGCTTCGGTTGGCCATCAGATCATCTACGGTAGATTCAGAGTGCCGTAATGGGACAGCCGGGGTGGGCGGGGGCTCGCGCCGTGCGTCATCCGATTCGCCCCTCGACCCGTGACTCGCAACACGGACCGACCGAGAGTGGAACCAATGAGTGTCAGCAGTTCAAGCAACACGCCGCCGGGCGTGTCCTACCTGATGCCGGTCTTCAGCGAGGCAACCCACATCGAGGCAGCGCTCGACAGCATTCTGGCCCAGGACTACGAGGGAAACTACGACGTCATCGTCGTTCTCGGCGCGAGCTTCGACGGTACGGATGAGATCCTGGAGGCTCGTGCGCGGAGCGACAATCGCATCCGTGTGCTCGACAACCCCTCGGGCTCTATTCCTGATGCGCTGAACATCGGCCTGGCCGCATCCTTTTATCCCATCATCGTGCGCGTCAGTGCTCGCTCGGTGCTCGACCCGTCCTACACTCGCGTCGCCGTCGAGGCCCTGTCGCGAACGGATGCCGCAGAGGTTGGCGGCGTCATGCGCGCCGTCGGCACCACCGATTTCGAGAGGGCTGTCGCCATTGCGTATGACTCTCCGCTGGGACTCATCGGTGAAGAGCGTCATCCCGATAATGCCGAGGGCCAGGCCGAGACCGCGTACCTCGGCGTATTTCCGCGGCCGTGGCTGACAAAGATCGGCCCGTTCGACGATGACGCCCACCGCGGGCAGGACTGGGATCTGGGTATGCGCTTGCGTGAAGCCGGAGGAATCATCTGGTTCACGCCCAAGATGACTCTCGCCTATCGTCCCCAGCCGAACGCCGAGGAGTTGAGTCGACAGTTCTTCATCACCGGCCTCTGGCGAGGCGATCACACTCGGCGATACACGCCTGAGCATCCGGTGCTCTTCTACGCCCGCCCCATCGCGGTTCTTGCCGTGCTCCTGGGCCTACCGCTCGGCTGCCTCGGCTACCTCGGAGTCGTTGCGGGCGCCCAAGGGTTCGGGGCGTTCATCTCCTGGCTCCTGGTCTGCGGTCTACTGTTGCCGCTCGGCTATTTCCTGACCACGGTGGTGCTGGCGATCAAATGGGGCATAGCCGCCAACGCCCGAACCGGTGCGGCGCTGATGGTCGTCTTTCCCAGCATTCACTTCAGCTGGGGTGTCGGCTTCGTCCTGGGCTTCCTGAGATTCGCCAACCCGATCACGGAGCGCTTGGAGGCGTAGGGCTCTGCAGGCTTGACGGCGAGTTCCGCGGGGAATTCCTGCGGAGCGGGCCCGAAGGCGAGCCGGGCGCTGCGAATGATCCGCTTCCCGAGGATGTGGTTGCCTGTGCCGCCGATCACAGCACCGATGCCGAATGGCACGAGGCGGCCGATAGCCCCGGCGCCCGTGCGCGCGGCGAAGTGTCGCAGAAATGATGACTTCAGGCGGTCGGCGATGGGCCCGAGTGCGGTTCCGGGCAGGGTGCGGGTGACGAGGGTGCCCCAGTAGGCGCTGCGGGATACACCGACGCCGGAGACCTGGCCGGCGAGCTGGCGAACGAGATCGGCCCCGGCCGTGCCCAGCATCATCGACATCACCAGCATCCGGGCCCGCTCGGGTTCTTCGACGGCGATGCCGTGCACTTCGGTCACCGACTGGGCGAACAGGGCGCTGGCCTCAAGAAACCCTGCCGTCTCGGCCCCGGTCAGGGCCAGCGTGAGGCCCCAGCTGACGCCTGGCACGACAGAACTTGCACCGACTGCGGCCCCGCCGGTCGTGACGGCCGCGAGAAACCGGGTCTCCAGGATGCGGATGATCCGCTCGGGGGACGCATCCGGATACCGGCGGCGAATCGAGCGGATGTGGGCGAGCACCACGGGCCGATGGATGCTGAGGGCTCCATCGACGGTGCGAGCCAGTCGCGGATGCAAAGAATTCTCGGTGGTAATCAAGGAATCTGGTTGGGCATCCATGACTACAGGCTATGTGTAAAGTTCTTGCCGGGGGCAATCCGTTTCATCCGTTTGAGAGGCCCCACGTCATGAGTGCTCCGAGTCCCACCGTTCTGAACCCGCACCGGTGGTTGATCCTTGCGGTCATGCTGGCGGCCGAGATCATGGACCTCCTCGATTCGACGGTCGTGAACGTTGCCGGCCCGTCGCTCGAGAGTCAGCTCGGCGCCAACCCGACCCAGCTCCAATGGGTGATCGGCGGCTATGCGTTGACATTGGGAGCCGGCCTCATCCTGGGCGGCAGGCTCGGCGACCGCTTTGGTCGACGCTCCATGTTCCTGTTCGGCCTCATCGGCTTCACCGCTGCGTCCCTTCTCTGCGCGATCGCCCCCAGCATTGAATTGCTCATCGTCTTCCGCCTCGTGCAGGGACTCCTTGCCGCGATGCTGCTGCCCCAGGGGTTCGGCCTGATCCGGGCCGCGTTCCCGCCAGAGGAGATCGGCAAGGCATTCGCCGTCTTCGGCCCCGTCTTCGGACTCGGCGGCATCCTCGGCCCGATCATCGGTGGCGGGCTGATTCAGGCGGACCTCTTCGGCACCGGCTGGCGCTTCGTGTTCCTCGTGAACGTGCCCATCGGCATCATCGCCGCGGTGATCGCATGGCGACTGGTGCCGCGCACCCCGGGGAATGCGGCCGTGAAGATCGACCTCGTGGGGTCGGCGATCATCGCCGTCTCATCGGGGCTGCTGGTCTGGCCGCTCATTCAAGGACAGGCGGCCGGCTGGCCGGCCTGGACCTTCGCGTCGATCGCCGCATCCTTCGTGGGCTTCGCCCTCTTCGCCCTGCAGCAGCGAGCCAGTGCTGCCCGGGGCGGTACCCCGCTGGTAACCCCTACCCTGTTCCAGAAGTCCTCCTACACGGCCGGCCTCGGCGGAATCGCGCTCTTCTTCGCCGGCATGATCGGTGTGCAGCTCGTTCTGACGCTGTTCCTTCAGATCGGGGAGAATTTCAGCGCGGGTGAGGCCGGACTCGGCAATCTCCCCCTCGCGATCGGCAGCGGCATCGGCGGTGCCATCAGCGGCGCCGTGCTGGCAGACAAGCTCG
Organism: Microbacteriaceae bacterium; assembly: GCA_947444785.1. GTDB lineage: Bacteria > Actinomycetota > Actinomycetes > Actinomycetales > Microbacteriaceae > Agreia. Next base: position 6,171 of record CANFBG010000008.1, read on the forward strand.
GGCGCAGTGTGCTGCAGATCGGAGCCCTCATCCAGCTCGGGGGAGCGGCGCTGCTCTACTTCGCGCTGTCGAACCTCGACGCGTTCTCGATCTGGCAGCTTGTTCCCGGCATGCTGATCGCCGGCCTCGGCACCGGCCTCGTCATTGCGGCGCTCTTCAACGTTCTCCTGGGCTCGGTCGAGGATCACGAGGTCGGCTCGGCTTCGGGGCTGCTCACCGCCGTGCAGTCGATCGCCTCCTCTGTCGGCGTGGCCATCTTCGGCTCGGCCTTCTTCGCCAGTGTGGCCCTCGGGCAGCCGGGCGAGGGGTTCCGCAACGCCCTGCTGATCCAGGGCGCCCTGGTCGTCGTCTTCATTGCGATCTCGCCCCTGTTTCCGCGGCGCGCCCGCCCGGAGGGTGAGGAGCCGCAGGCCGCCCCCGAGGCTGTGGGTGCCGCCGGCTAACCACTGGTCAACTCGGGTTTCCGGACTCTGGGTTTTCTCCGAGGTCGAGCACGTATCGTCGAGGAATGAACCGTCAGCCTCTCGCCCCCATCACTCCGCAGCCCGGCCAGGAATCCGTCTGGGACTACCCCCGGCCGCCCCGGGTAGAGGCTACGCGCGACCGCATCGTGATCGAGTTCGGCGGGGTTGTGCTGCTGGACACCACGGATGCCGTGCGCGTGCTGGAGACGAGCCATCCGCCGGTCTACTACGTGCCGATCGACGCCGTCGAGGGTGGGGCGCTCGAGCCTGCCCGGGGGCAGTCCTTCTGCGAGTTCAAGGGCATGGCCGGGTACCTGACCGTGGTGGGCCCCAAGGGCCTTCGAGCCGAGGGGGCAGCCTGGTACTACTCGAACCCGAATGAGGGCTACGAGGTTTTGAAGGACCGGGTGGCGATCTACCCCTCGGCCATGGACCGCTGCACGGTGAACGGCGAGGTCGTTCAGGCGCAGGAGGGTGACTTCTACGGCGGCTGGATCACATCGAAGGTTGTCGGACCATTCAAGGGAGCGCCGGGAACCCTCGGCTGGTAAGGCGCATGGTTCTCGGGCCTCGGGCCTCGGGTCTCCGGTCTCGGTTTGGGGTCTCGGGTTTCGGCCCGATCCGCCCGGCTACTCGCTCGTGACGAAGTCGATCAGCTGCTCGACGCGGCCCAGCAGCTCCGGCTCGAGATCGGTGTAGGTCGAGACCCGGCCCAGGATGCGCTGCCACGCCCGGGCGATGTCGGCCTGATCTTCGTGCGGCCAGCCGAAGGCCGTGCAGATGCCGTGCTTCCATTCGATCGAGCGGGGTACGACGGGCCAGGCGGCGATACCGAGCCGCGCCGGCTTCACCGACTGCCAGACATCGACATACGGATGCCCGAGAACGATCACGCTGTCCTGGAACGGACCCCGGGCCACGGCATCGGCGATGCGGCTCTCCTTGGAGTTCGGCACGAGGTGGTCGACGAGCACTCCCACCCGACGCCCCGGGCCCGGCTTGAACTCGGCCAAGACATCGGCGAGATGGTCGACGCCCTCGAGGTACTCGACAACGACGCCCTCGCCCCGCAGGTCTGAGCCCCAGACCTTCTCGACGAGCTCGGCGTCGTGCCGGCCCTCGACGAAGATGCGGCTGGCGCGAGCGACGCGGGCACGCTCCTGCGGCGCCGCGATCGAGCCCGATGCGGTGCGGCCGAGGCTGTGCGCATCCTTCGTGCGGGGGGCGCGCACTGCGACGGGGGTTCCCTCGAAGAGGAAGCCGGGGCCGAGCGGGAACATGCGTCGGCGGCCCTTGCGATCTTCGAGTTCGACCATGCGGCCCTCGATGCGCACGACAGAGCCGACGAAGTCGGTCGAGACCTCTTCCAGCACGAGATCGGGCAGGGCCTCAACGATCGGCAGCACGGCCTTGGGGGCCCGGCGGGTGAAGTCTGCGAGCACATCTGAGCCGTACCGGTCGTCGTTGTCTGTCACCTGTTCAGGCTAACAACAGGGGTCGGGATCGCCGCTGAGGCTCGCTCGGAGGCACGGGATCTCCGACGGGCGTAGCGTAGTAGTCGTATCGATTCGATTTACGACGAGAGCGAGCCACAATGAAGTACCGCAATCTAGGAAACTCCGGCACGATCGTCTCCGAGTTCGCGCTCGGCACGATGACCTTTGGCCCGGAGGCGAGCGAGCAGGTCTCGCACGAGATCCTCGACACGTACGTCGCCGCGGGCGGCAACTTCGTCGACACGGCCGACGTCTACGGCAACCCCGGCGGCCACTCCGAGGAGATCGTCGGCCGCTGGCTCACGGCCCACCCGACCGAGGCAGCCCAGGTCGTACTCACCACGAAGGGCCGCTTCCCGATGGGCGCCGGCCCGAACGACCTCGGACTCTCTCGCAGACACCTCGGCCGCGCGCTGGATGACTCACTCACCCGCCTCGGCGTCGAGCAGATCGACCTCTACCAGATGCACGCGTGGGACGCCTCGACGCCCATCGCCGAGACGCTGCGCTTTCTCGATGACGCGATCTCCGCGGGCAAGATCGGCCACTACGGCTTCTCGAACTTCCTCGGCTGGCAGCTGACGAAGGCCGTGCACGTCGCCGCGGCCCACGGCTTCGCCCCGCCGGTCTCCCTGCAGCCGCAGTACAGCCTGCTGGTGCGAGACATCGAGCACGAGATCGTTCCCGCCGCTCTGGATGCCGCGATCGGCCTGCTGCCCTGGTCGCCCCTCGCGGGTGGCTGGCTGAGTGGAAAGTACCTGCGCGACACCCTGCCGACGGGTGCGACCCGCCTCGGGGAGAACCCGAACCGCGGTATGGAGGCCTGGCCTGACCGCAACTCCGACCCCCGCACCTGGGCTGTCATCGAGGCCGTCGCCGCGGTGGCCGCAACCCACGGCGCATCCTCGGCCCAGGTTGCCCTCGCCTGGCTCGGCGCCCAGCCGGGAGTCACCTCGGTGATCCTCGGAGCGCGCACCGTCGCCCAGCTCGCCGACAACCTCGGCGCGTCAGCCCTGGAGCTCTCGGCAACAGAGCATGACGCCCTGACCGAGATCAGCTCCCCGCGGGTCGCCGAGTACCCCTACGGAGTGCAGGGTGTCGCCCAGCGCCATCGCGCCCTGGGTGGCGGCCGGGCCTAGGCGCGCTGAGTTAGGACGCATGGGCAGGACTGACGCTCACAACGACATCGACCGCCGTTGCTCTTGCATCTCGAAATGTCAGTCGGTAGCCGCCGCGAGCGGAACTCAGGACTGGAAGTAGAGGTGCGAGTGCAGTCGGCAGCCCTCGTTGAACTCGGCGGCACAGGTGGGGCAGGCGTCGACCTGGAGGTAGGCCTTGATCGAAAGTTCTGTCTTGCAGACTCCGCAGAGCAGGGCCTTCTCGTCGCGCCGGTCGAGGGGCCACTGCTCGGCGGGGTGCGTTGCGGTCTGCTCGTGACAGAGATGGCACGGGTAATAGAGCTGACAACAGGCGAACTTGATGGCGATGACGTCTTTGGTCGTGCCGTAGTGCACGCAGCGCGTCTCGTCGTCGATGGCGGGGCCATAGACCGTGGGACCGGAGAAGATCAATCGATGCCCCGGGCGGCGAGGGCGTCGGCGAGCTCGTCGGAGTGCTTCAGCGACAGGATCAGCAGCGGCACGACGAAGGTGGCGGGGCGCACGGGCACGCCGCGCGCGCGTTGGGCGTCGCGGATTCTCGTCGCGATTCCCATGATGACCGGGATCGTTGTGATCGTCATGCCGAGGAGCAGGCCGACCCTGGCGGGGTCTACGCCGAAGCGGCGAAGCGGCCCCAGGGCGTGCTCCGTCGCATCCAGGAGGGCGGGGATTCGGGTCGTGAGCGTGATCAGGGCGGCGAGCACGATGACCGCGAGGACGCGGCCGGTGTTCGTTGCTGCGGCCAGCGGCGGCAAGAAGATCAGCTGCGTGACCAGCATGATCACGATCACCCAGCGCACGACGGAGATCTGGGCGAGGAGCGTGCCCAGGCCGAGACCGGCGGCGAGGTAGCCGATGATCGCCAGGGCGGCGGCCACCGGAACGGTGAACGGGTTCTCGGCGGAGAGGGTGATCGCCAGCGCGACGATCATGAAGACGAGCACCTTGGCTCCGGCCGGTGCACGGTGCAGCGGGCTGGTGCCCTCCCGGTACAGGGCGATCACGCGTGCTCGCGCTCGTAGCGGTCGACGACGAAATCGGGCTCGCCCCGTTCTACGAGGCGGCCCTCCTCGAATCTCAGAACGACGTCACAGCGCCGCGCGAGATTGAGGTCATGGGTGACGAGAACCAGCTGCTGTGTCAGCTCGTCGAGAAGGTGGTTGCCGATGCGTCGGGTGTTCGCGGCGTCCAGCATCGCCGTCGGCTCGTCAGCCACCACGAGGTCGGGCTCGCCGATCAGCACGGTGCTCAGGGCGAGCAGCTGCTTCTGGCCGCCCGAGAGGCCGTGGGCCGGGGCGGCGGAGTGTGCGGTCAGGCCGTAGGCCTCAAGTGTTGCCGCGACACGCTCGGCAACCTCGGTGCGGGAGAGCCCGCGACCGCGCAGGGAGAACGCCACGTCTTCGGCGACCGTGGGCATGACGATCTGCGCATCCGGATTGCTGAAGATGAAGCCGACCCGCCGGCGCAGCTGCTTCGCCTGACCGGCTGGATCGAGGCCGTGCACCCGCACCTGCCCGGTGGTGGGCAGTACGAGGGCGTTCAACATGCGCGCGAAGGTGGACTTCCCCGAGCCGTTCGAGCCGATCACGCCGATGCGCCGCTCGGTCAGGGTAACCGAGACATCGCTCAGGGCAGGACGGTCGCCGAAGTCGACGGAGACTCCGTCGAAGCTGATCTCGGAAGCGGAGGTCACCGGGCCGAGACTGAGGCTTTGGCTGTGACGGCGGGCTTGCGGCCGAATGCCGCGGGGTAGGCGCGGTAGAGGGCGAGGGTGATCAGGGTCGTCACGATGACCTTGATGATGTCGCCCGGCAGGAAGACGACGTTCGAGAGGGCAGCTTGGCCAAGAGGCAGTTTTGTCACGAGCGACAGCACGGGGATGCCGATGGCGTAGACGACGAGAACGCCGCCGACAAACGAGCCGAGGGCGATGCGCCACCACGATGGCTTGCGGATGTTGCCGCGCACGATGGCACCGATGACGAACGCTCCGAGGATCCAACCGATCAAGTACCCGCCGGTCGGGCCGGCGAAGACACCGGCGCCGCCACGTCCACCGGACAGCAGCGGCAGGCCGATGAAGACGAGTACCTCGAAGACGGCGACGGCCGCGGCTCCGCGCCAGGAACCCAGGACGGCGCCGGCCAGCATGACGCCGAGCGTCTGGGCGGTGATCGGCACGGCTCCGCCGAACGCGGGAATGGCCGCGGGGATGCCAAGCACGGCGATGATGGCGGCGAAGACCGCGATGCGGGTGATGTCGCGAATCTCGAATCGGTTTTTCTGGGCCATGACGTGTTCCTTCACCTCGTGGGCATTCACCTGAACGCCGTTCACCTGAACACTGTACAGGTAGCTGATACGGTGGAGGAACAATGACTAAATCAGGCGACGCCAGCGACAGATACGTGCGGCACACCCGCGAGGACGTCGCCGCGGCGGCTCTCGCCATTCTCGACGAGTACGGCCTGCCCGACCTTACGATGCGCCGCCTCGCCTCGACCCTCGACGTGCAGCCCAGCGCCCTCTACTGGCACTTCGACAACAAGCAGACCCTGTTGGCGCATCTGGCCGACCAGATCATCGCCCGCGCTGCTGTCGTGCGACCGAGCACGAACGACTGGGCTGGTTCCGTGCGGGGCGAGGCCGAGGCCCTTCGCGACGCACTGCTGGCATTCCGCGACGGCGCCGAGGTCGTCTCCAGCACGCTGGCCCTCGGGCTCGGCGCGGGCCAGGCCCAGGAGCGTCTCGCCCGGGCGATCGCTGCCGCCGGCTTCGAGCCAGAGACGTGCGAGATCGCTGCCGCCGCGTTTCTGCACTTCATCCTCGGTCACGTCTCCCACGAGCAGCAGCGGCTTCAGGCAGACAGCCTCGGCGTGGTGAACCCGGCGCTTTCGGCAGACCCCGCCGGCATCAAGGCGGGCTCGCTCGTGAGGCAGTCCTTCGACTTCGGCATCACCCTGCTCGTGACCGGTCTCGAGCAGCAGCGCACGAGCCTCCGCCGCTGAGTCAGAGCGGCAAGGCGCTAGCGTCAGATCATGACCATCACTCAGGCGCTGCTCTCGTTCGCCCTGATCGCGGCGCTCTTGACGATAATTCCGGGGCTCGATACCGCGCTGGTGCTGCGCTCGGCGATCACCCGGGGCGGCCGCTATGCGCTTGCGACGGCGGTGGGGATCAATACCGGCGCTCTCGTGTGGGGGATCGCGGCGGCGGTCGGGGCATCCGCGTTGCTGGCGACATCCGAGGTGGCGTATCGAATACTGACGCTGGCCGGAGCGGCGTACATGGTCATCTTCGGCGTCACTCTCTTCTACAGGAGCTTTCGCCGGGAGCCACACGTGGCGACACTCGTGACGGAGGCGGCTCCGGCACGGCGGCCCGTTCGCCGCGGTGACCTCGCCACGGCCTGGGCGAGCGGAGTCGGCACGAACCTGCTGAATCCGAAGGTCGGCATCTTCTACATCGCCACGATTCCGCAGTTCATTCCGGCCGGCGTGAACCCCCTTCTGATGGGCATTCTGCTGGCGCTCGTGCACAATGTGTTCGGCTTGGCCTGGGCGGGCCTCATAATCGGAAGTACGAAGATAGCGGCCCGGTGGCTTGCGAGCCCCGCCGTGACGAAGATCACCGATCGCGTCACGGGCACCGTTCTGGTTGGATTCGGCCTCAAGCTGGCGATCTGGCCCAACTGATCTTCGTTCCCACACTTCCCACTAACCACACGTCCCGAGAGGACACACCCATGAGCCTCATCAGGATGCAGGACATCAGCGTCAAGTACGAGAACACCCAGATTCTGCGCGAGGTGTTCTTCCGCCTCGAGCCCGGCGACCGCGTGGGCATGATCGGCAAGAACGGCTCGGGCAAGACGACCATCCTAAAGCTCGCGCTCGAGCAGGTCATTCCCGACAGCGGCACGGTCTCGATCGAGCAGGGCACCAAGATCGGCTACTTCTCCCAGTTCTCCGAGCTGGATGGCACGGCCACCATCGCTGAGGTTCTCGACGGCCTGTTCGTCGAAATCAAGGCGGTCGAGGCTGAGCTGGCCTCGATCGACGTGGCCATCGCGGCAGACCCCTCGGGCAACGGCCTCGACGCGCTGATCCAGCGCCAGGGCGAGCTGTTCGAGGAGATGGAGCGCCTCGACGGCTGGGACTACCAGCGCCACATCGATACCGCCCTCACGACGCTGGGCTTCAGCGAGGAGCACCGGGTTTTGCCCATCGACGATCTCTCGGGCGGCTGGCGCAACCGGGCCGCGCTCGCGAAGATCCTGCTCGAGGCGCCCGACGTGCTGCTGCTGGACGAGCCGACAAACTTCCTCGACGTCGCCGGCGTCGAGTGGCTCGAGTCGTGGTTCCGGGACTTCAAGGGCGCCGCCGTCATCGTCTCGCACGACCGGCGCTTCCTCGATGCCGTCGTCACCCGCATCATCGAGGTCGAGAACTTCCACCTGCACGAGTACCCCGGAAACTTCGGCGAGTACGTCATCGCCAAGCAGTTTCGCCTGAAGAGCATCGAGGCGCAGTTCGTGCACGAGAACGAGCTGCTGGCGTTCGAGGCCGAGGGCATCGCCGATCGCCGCGAGGCGCTGAAGGCCTCGAGCAAGAAGCTCGACGGCCAGCTGGCCCAGATCAAGAAGAACCGCGCGCCGCGACCGGTCGACGAGATCATCACGGAAATCTATCGGGGCCTGCACATCAAGGATGTCCTCTGCCGGGTCGAGCGCCTGACCAAGAGCTACGGCGACAAGCTGCTCTTCAACGACGTGACGTTCGAGATTCGCCGGGGCAACCGCTTCGTCGTCCTCGGCGCCAACGGCAGCGGCAAGAGCACGCTGCTTCGCGTATTGACCGGTGAGGAATCCGCCGACTCGGGGCGCGCCGACTGGGCCAAGGGCGCGGGCTTCGTCTCCTACAACCAGATGCTGGCCGACCTCGATGTGACCGACACCGTGAGTCACGCCGTGAACGCCCTGCCCGACAGCCTCGCGCTGACGGCGACCAAGAAGTCGGTCAACCGCTTCCTCGCGATGTTCCAGTTCTCCGAGGCCGACCTCAAGAAGAAGATCGGCGATCTCTCCGGTGGCCAGCGCGCCCGCGTGGCGATGGCGCAGTGCCTGCTTTCCGGCGCATCCGTCCTGCTGCTGGATGAGCCCACCAACCACCTCGACATGTCGAGCACTCAGGTGATGGAGCGGGCCCTGATGCACTTCCCGGGCGCCATCGTCGTCGTGAGCCACGACCGGTTCTTCACCGACAAGATCGCCAACCGGCGCCTCGTGTTCGGTTCCCCTGCGGCCGCCCCCGGCGAGATCGAGTACCGCGCGGCGTAGAGCCCGGGGGAGAATTAGCGGATGAGTCAGGCGGGGGAGTTCATCGATGCCGCTCTTCAGCGTGAGGCATCGGAGAGCCGGGCCGATGAGGATTTCTATCGTCTGGGCAGCCCGGGCGAGCTGACGTTCTATGGCGCCTCGATGGGTGCGATTCGCGGCACACTTCGTGACCTTGAGCGGGGACACCCGGCGCTCTCGCACGATGAGCTGACCGCACTCAGCTCGGAGTTGTGGGCCGTGCCGGTATTCGAGCGGAGGCTCGCAGCGATAGTGCTCCTGCAGTCCCACGCTTATCTTCTGATCAGCAGCGACCTGACCCGGCTGGAGGGCTTTCTTCGCACCGGGGTCGTCGCTGAGCTTGTCGAACCGCTCGTCAACGATGTGATCCGCCCACTGGTTCAGTCCCTCACCGATGCAGCGCTGGACCGCGCCGTGACGGTGCTCGATCGCTGGGCGGCCGATGGGAACCCGTGGCTGGCCTACGCCGCCCGGGAACTCAGTGCCGGCCCCGGCCGCTCAACTCGTCGATGATCAGGATGTCGCTGCGCAGGTGTTCGCTCGTATAGGCCGCGCGTCCCACGAGGTGCGCTGCCATGGGGGCGGTCAGCGCCTGGAACAGCACGATGGCGACGACCAGGGTGACCGTTGCCAGGGTGAGGTTGTTGACGGCCACATCGAGGGTGACCGCCATCAGCCCGAAGATCTGGGGTTTCGTGGCCGCGTGCAGCCTGGAGAGTACGTCGGGGAAGCGGATCAGCCCGACGCCGGCGGCGAGGCACATGACGGCCGAGACGAGAACGAGGGCACCGGTCAGGATGTCGCGGACGAGGTCGCTCATGCGCGGTCTCTCTTCGGCAGGAACCGGGCGACGCTGAAGGAGCCGAGCACGGCGAACAGTGCGAGCACCAGCAGCACGGGCAGGTTGTCGGTGTGCCGGTTGATCGCCATCTCGGCACCGAGGGCGCAGATCACGGTTGACACCAGTACGTCACCGGCGACGACCCGGTCGAGCACGGATGGCCCCCGCACGATTCGGTAGACGGCCAGCAGGGCGCTGGCCGCGAACAGCACCCCCGCGATCGCAATGACGATTCCCATCAGACGGATCCCTCGCTCTCGTGTTTCTCGTGACGGCCCGGATGCTTCGTTGCGGACTGGAGGCGGCGAACGCGCTCCAGGTCTTCTTTGGAGCCGAAGGCGTTGACGATTCGGCGCTCGGTCTTCATCACGGACTCTCGGAACGTGTCGGTCTCGGCGATGCTCTTCATATTCAAGACGTGCAGGTAGAGGGTCGAATTCACCCGGTCGATGTCGACGACGATCGAACCGGGAACGATCGACGTGGCGACGGCGGTCCAGGTCAGGATGAGGTCGCTGCGGGTGCGAAGCGGCACCTGGATGATCGCGTTCGTGAGTCGCAGGCGCGGCCACAGGGCCAGGAGGGCGACCTCGGTTGAGGCCCGCGCGATATCGCTGAGAAGTCGCATCAGGAAGGTGAGGGTGAACCAGGGGTTCAGGCGACCGCTGAGCTTCACGGCAGGAAGGTAGAAGACGACCGAGACGAGCAGCGCCAGCACGGCGCCCGTGACAAGGTTCAGCCAGGTGAACTTTCCCCAGAGCAGCATCCACAGAACGACAAGCCCCGCGAGCAGCGGCAGCTGGCTGGCGAAGTTCGCCAGACGAACTCTCACGGTCGTCATGGTGTGCCGTTCGGGAAGACGGCGTCGATGTAGGTCGACGGATTCTGGATGTCGGCCGCGGCGCGCGCCGTGTAGTCAAAGATGGGCCCGGCGAAGACGGTGAGGCTGAGGCTCAGCAACAGCATGGCCGAGGTTGCACCGATCATCAGGGGGGACAGCTTCTTGGTCAGCACCTCGCCCTCGTCCTGGGGGTCCTCCTGAAGGGACGCACTCATGGCCGAGCTGTAGTCGATGAGCTGCTTCGTCGGCCGCCAGAACGCCATGTTCCACGCCCGGGCCAGGGCATAGAGGGTGAGCAGCGAGGTCAGGGCGCCGGCGGCGATCAGGATGTAGATGAGCACGCCTCCCGAGGCCACGCCCGCCTGGAACAGCGCAAGCTTTCCGAGGAACCCGGAGAACGGCGGGATTCCGCCGAGGTTGAGGGCGCCGAGGAAGAAGATGCCGGCGACAAGAGGCGCCGACTTGAGCAGGCCGCCGAGGCGGGACAGCGACGTGGTGCCGCCGGTGCGCTCGATGAGCCCCGCGGTCAGGAACAGTGTGGTCTGCACGGTGATGTGGTGCACCACGTAGTAGATCGTCGCGGCGATCGCCAGCGGCGTGCCGATTGCGATGCCGAGGATCAGATAGCCGATGTGGCTGACGAGGGTGAAGGAGAGCATCCGTTTTATATCGGCCTGCGCCAGGGCGCCCAGAATGCCGATCACAAGCGTCAGGCCCGCCACGATCAAGAGGGGGATCTGCAGGGGGCTGTCGGGGAACAGCAGGGTCTGGGTGCGCAGGATCGCATAGACGCCGACCTTGGTGAGCAGTCCCGCGAACACGGCGGTCACGGGTGCGGGCGCCGTCGGATAGGAGTCGGGCAGCCAGAACGACAGCGGGAAGACGGCCGCCTTGATGCTGAACGCGAGCAGCAGCAGCAGCCCCAGGATGAGCTGGACGTCGCCGGGAAGAGCCGGGATGCGCTCGGCCAGAAGCGCCAGGGTGACGGTGCCGGTCGCGCCGTAGATCAGCGCGATTGCGGCCAGGAACATGATCGAGGAGACCAGGCTGACGACGATGTACGTGATGCCGACGCGGATGCGTGCGCCGGTGCCGCCCAGGGTCAGCAGCACGTAACTGGCAGAGAGCAGCATCTCGAAGCCGACGTACATGTTGAAGAGGTCACCCGCGATGAACGCGTTGAACAGGCCGGCGCCCAGCACGAGGTAGGTGGGGTGGAAGATCGACACCGGGGCGTCGCTGTCGCCGTCGGCGATGCCCTGGCCCACCGCGAAGAGCAGCACGCCGAGCAGCATCAGGGCGGAGATCAGCACCATCATCGCGCTGAGGCGATCGACGACGAGCACGATGCCCCACGGCGGCTGCCAACCGCCGATCTGAACGACGGCCGGGCCGGTGGCGTCGACCATGCCGAGGAGGACGGCGCTGATGGCGACAACGGCGGCAAGGCTCACCAGGCTGACGAGGACCTGCAGTCTGCGGCGGCGGCCGAGCACGAGGGCAATCGCCGCACCGAGCAGGGGGATCATCACGATCAGGGGAACGAGGATGTTCATCGGCCGTCTCCTTCGCGGTGGGTTCGGGGAGCCGGCGAATCGAGGCTGGCGAGGGTATCGCTGTCGTGGCTCTCGCTCTCATCCAGGGAGGCCTGCAGGGCGTCTTCGTCGTCGGAGGTGGAGCGGAAGGTCTCCTCGGCGCTCTCCTCCGTCTCGGATTCGTGCTCGTCGGTGACGGTGTCGCCCTCGTCGCCGAGCCGGGCCAGCCACCACGAGCGGTAGATCAGGGCCAGGAGCAGCGCGGTGATGCCGAAGTTGATGACGATCGCGGTCAGCATCAGTACCTGGGGAATGGGATCGACCATCGTTTCGTCGAGACTCGTGCCGGTGACGATGGGCGAGCTGCCCGGGCGGCCGCTCATGATGAAGATCAGCAGGTTGGTGGCATTGCCGACGAGCAGGAAGCCGATCAGCACGCGGGTCAGGCTGCGCTCGAGCATGATGTAGACGCCGGCGGCGTACATCACGGCCATCAGGATGACGAGGGTCAGGGATGCGCTCATCGCGTGACCCTCCGGCCCGAATCGGTCGTCGGGGTGGCGGATGCTGGCGTGCTCGCCATCGTGGTCGCCATCGTGGGCAGGCGGAGTGCCTGCGTGTCGGTGAGCTGGGGGCCGTCGGGCTCAGCGCCATCCGTCTCGCTCTGGCGATCGATCTCGCTGCCGAGGCTGCGCAGGATGTCGTAGACGAGCCCGATGACGACGAGGTACACGCCGACATCGAAGATGGTGGAGGTGCCGAACGACACCGACCCCAGCACGGGCAGTTCGGTGCTGAAGTAGGCCGACTCCAGCGGGAGGCCGCCGAAGAACAGCGAGGCGGTGGCGGTGCCGACGGCGAGGATGATGCCGAGTCCGAGGATCTTTCCGGGGTCGATGGGAGCCGCCTCGCCGAGCTCGTAGCGCCCGCCGGCGAGGTAGCGCGCCACGAGGGCAAGGCCCGCGAGCAGTCCGCCGGCAAAGCCGCCGCCGGGTTCGTTGTGGCCGGCAAACAGCAGGTAGACGGAGACGATGATCGCCGGGTGGAACAGCAGGCGGATCAACACCTCGACCAGGATCGACCGGTTCTTGGTGGCGACCGTGCGGCCGGCGAGCAGCCAGGTCTGGCGGGAGACGGCGTGGCCTGCGGTCGAGACCTCGGGGTCGCTGACGACGCGGCGGCGGTTGGCGGCCAGCCGACGGCGGCGGGAGTCGCTGAGACGCGGCACGGCGGCGTTTCGACCCGAGACGAATAGCAGGCTTGCCACACCCGTCGCGACGACGATAAGCACCGCTATCTCGCCCATGGTGTCCCACGCGCGGATATCGACGAGCATGACATTGACGATGTTGTTGCCGTGCCCATCCTCGACCGCGAGTCGGGGGAGTTCGCCCGAGATGCTGGGGGCGGTGCGGGCGCCGAGGGCGATGACGCCGATGGTGCCCATCACCAATCCGACCAGGATGCCGATGACGGCACGGCGTTTGCGATGCTTCGGCCGGTTGTGCTGGGCGATGTTTCTCGGCAGCCGGCGCAGCACGAGCACGAAGACGACGAGGGTGATGGTTTCGACCAGGGCCTGCGTCAGGGCGAGGTCGGGGGCGCCGTGGAAGGCGAAGAGAACGACGAGCCCGTATCCGGTGACGCCGGCGAGCAGCACGGCGGTCACTCGCTGTTTTGCGCGCGCTGCCATGACCGCGGCGATGGCCATGATGACGGCGATGAGCACCTGGCCGGGGTAGTCCCACAGCACGAGGGTCTCGGGCCAGGTGCGGTTCACGAAGGTGGCGAAGCCGAGCGCGAGTACGAAGACGACGAGAATCGTGCCGAGGTACTGGGTCAGGCCACCCTTCTGGGCGAAGTGCGTGACTCGCGCGGCGAAGCGATCGACCGAGCGCACGAGCACGCCGTAGCTCTGGCCGGCATCGATCCACGGCGGAACGCTCGCCTGGATCTTGGCGATGCGGCGCCGGCCGCGGAACATCAGGTAGCCGAGAATAACGACCACGGCGCTGAGCCCGAGGGCCGGCTCGAAGCCGTGCCAGAGGGCCAGTGAGGCGTCGCCGCCGCCGGGCACGGTGTTGGCATACGGCTCGAGCAGGAGGCCGAGGCCGCCGGCGAGCGGGCCGAGCAGCAGGGTGGCGACACCGAGCACGGCGGGGGCCAGCATCGCGTCCCAGCGGCTCGGCGCCAGCGCGGTGGGCGCCATATCGGGGCGGTTGCCGAAGGCACCCCAGAAGAAGCGGATGCTGTATGCCACGGTGAGAATAGACCCGACCGCGGTTCCGATGAGCGCCACCCAACCCCAGGCGGAACCGGCAAGTCCTGACGCGAGGAACGCCGTGAAGACGGCCTCCTTGGCGACGAAGCCGATCAGCGGCGGCAGCCCCATCATGGAGGCCACGGCGATCGCGGCGATCACCGCGAGGGCGGGGTCGCTGCGGCCGATGCCCGAGAGCTTCCGGAAGTCGCGCGTGCCGGCGCGGTGGTCGATGATGCCCACGACGAGGAACAGTGCGGCCTTGTAGAGCGCATGGGCGAGCAGCAGGGTGGCGCCGGCGAGGGCGGCGTCCCTGGTGCCGAAACCGACGACGACCATCAGGAATCCGAGCTGGCTGACCGTGCCGTAGGCCAGCATCAGCTTGATGTCGTACTGGCGAAGCGAGCGCCAGGCCCCGACGAGCATCGTCCAGACGCCGAGGGTGACGAGCACGGGGATCCAGCCGTCGCTGTCCGCGTAGCCGGGCGCGAAGCGGGCGACGAGGTAGATGCCGGCCTTGACCATTGCGGCTGCGTGCAGGTAGGCGCTGACCGGGGTGGGGGCGGCCATCGCGGCGGGCAGCCAGAAGTGGAACGGCACGAGGGCCGACTTCGAGAGCGCGCCGACGAGAATGAGGATCATGGCCCCGGTGCCGATGGCACCCGTGACCGGATTCGCGACGATCGCGGCCAACGACGTGGTGCCGGCGGCGACCGAGATCATCACGACGCCCACCAGCATGACCAGCCCGCCGAAGGTCGTCACGAGCAGTGCCTGCAGGGCGGCGCCGCGGCTCTCCTGCTTTGCCGTGTAGTGCCCGATCAGGAGGTAGGAGAGAACGCTGGTGATCTCCCAGAACATGAACATGACGATGATGTCGTCTGAGGTGACGAGGCCGTACATCGTGCCGGCGAAGGCGAGCAGGAGTGCGGCGAAGCGGCCGAGCCCCGGTTCGTCCCGTGCGAAGTAGCGGGCACAGTAGAGCAGCACCAGCGCACCGATGCCGGTGACCACGAGCGCCAGAAGCCAGGCGAGGGTATCGACTCGGAAGGACAGTGAGACCCCGAGCTGCGGGATCCACGGGAGGCTCTCCGTGACCGGGTCTCCCGCAGTCACCGCGGCCGTCTGGCTGAGGGTGAAGGCGAACGCCGCCGCGGGCATGAGGGCCGCGACATAGAAGACCCGGGGACCGAGGAGCCTGGTGATGAAGGGCGTGAGAATCGACAGTGCCAGAAAGCCCAGAAGGATTATCGCCATAGGGCCTTCCGGGTCAATGAAAACGATTCGGGTCTTGTCGAAAAGGCTTTAGACCCTGAGTCTAACGGTTCACTACCCCTGATTGGGTCACGCGCCATCAGTGAAGCGCATCAGGTGATGTGTGGCGAGGCCTCCGCGAGAGGCGCAGTCGGCATGTCGCGCTGGGTGGCGATGGCGGTCGCCGCCGCCGCGCAGACGAGCACGATGGCCGCGATCTGAACCAACGACAGTGCCTCGGCCAGAAGGAGCCAGCCGAAGAGTGCAGCCACGACCGGCCCGAACGACGTGATGATCGCGTACAGCCTTGCCGTGATCCGCCGCAGGATGTAGGTATCGAGGCTGTAGGGCAGCGCCGACGAGAGAACGCCGATGCCGAGCAGGAGGGCGATGACGGGCCAGGTGATCCGGCCGGTGTCGAGGGTCAAGAGCGCCAGCGGGGCGATGATCACGAGGCTCACGGCGCTGGCGACGGTGAGGCCCTCGAGGCCGGGCAGTGTCAGCGCGACTCGGCGGGTGAGCAGGATGTAGCCGGCCCAGGCGGCTGCGGCGATCAGGGCCAGCACGATGCCCCAGACGTTGATCGACCCGTCAATGCCTGTCAGGGCGAGAACGCCGATCGCCGCGACCGCAACGCAGATGACGTCGAGGATGCGTCGGGAGAGCGCGAGTGCCAGCGCCAGGGGACCTAGGAACTCGATCGTCGCCGCGATACCCAGGCCCAGCAGGTGCACTGCCTGATAGAACGTCAGGTTCATGATCGCAAGATCGATTCCCAGCAGGATGGCGGGATACAGCCGCGGCCAGGTGAATGAGGCGCGGCTGGGCCGGTAGAACGGGCCCACTGCGAGGACCATCACGAGCTGCCTCACGGCGACGACCAGGGTGGCCCCGACGATGGGGATGGCGAGGCCGGCCAGGGCGGAGCCGAAGTTGATGCTGACCTCGGTGCCCACCTGGGTGAGGGCTCCGGCGGTGCGTCGTCCTGACGCGCTCTTCCGGGCGTCGTGCGCGATCATCGCCCGGCGAACGCTTCGAGCGCATCCCGGTCGAGGCCGAAGATCGACCAGTCCTCCAGGGGCTTGGCGCCGATCGATCTGTAGAAGTTGATCGCCGGCTCGTTCCAGTCGAGCACCGACCACTGGAACCGGCCGTAGCCGCGCTCGACGCAGACGGCCGCGAGTGCCTTCAGCAGTGCGGTACCGACCCCCGCGCCGCGATGCTCGGGCAGAACGAACAGGTCCTCGAGGTAGATTCCGGCGCGTCCGGTCCAGGTGGAGAAATTTCTGAACCAGAGGGCGACCCCGACGACGACGCCCTCGATCTCCGCGACATGCGCAAAGACGATGGCGCTCTCGCCGAACAGCGCCGCGGCTATCGATTCCTCGGTGGACTCGACCTGATCGAGCTCGCGCTCGTATTCCGCGAGCCCACGGATGAGCCCGAAGATCGCGGTCGAATCGGAGGGTAAAGCGGTGCGGATGATCATTGGCACAGGCTAACGGATTGTCGAACTGTACTATTCACGGACGGACTGCACAGTCGCGGGCGGCTGTCTGACGAAGGGAAACCGAATGCGTCTGGCTCGCCTGACCGATGTCGACACGGTAATCGACCTCGTCGTCTCCGCCGGGATGTTCGAGCGCAGCGAGACCCAGCTGCTGCGCGACATGATGGGCGACTACTTCGAGACCGAGCACGCGGAGGGGCATCGCTTCGTCGTGCTCGAGCATGACGGCACCGTCGTCGGGGTGGCGTACTACCAGCCGCGGGCAGCGACGGATCGGGTCTGGGACCTGACGATGATTGCCGTGCGACCGTCGGGCCAGCGCCAAGGATACGGCGCCCAGGTGCTGGGCTCTGTCGAGACCGACCTGCGGGAGCGGGGCCAGCGGCTGCTGATCGTGGAAACCTCGGCAACGCCGCAGTATCAGCAGGCGCGCGCGTTCTATCTGAAGGCGGGCTTCGATGAGGAGGCCCGGGTCAGGGACTACTGGGAGGCGGGCGACGACCTCGTGATCTTCCGCAAGTCCCTCGCGATCGAGGAAGGGGCGAGCCGGTGACGCCCGATGAACTCACGACATTCCTTCTTGGCTTGAACGGGGCAGAGGCAACGTATCCGTTCGGCCCGGAGGCGCGGGTCATGAAGGTGGCGGGGAAGGTCTTCGCCATCGACTCTCCCGATGCCCCGGAGCGCTTGATCACCCTGAAGGCGCTGCCGGAGGATGTCCCGCGGCTCATCCGGAGCGTGCCCGAGGTGGGGCCGGGGTACCACATGAACAAGAAGCACTGGGTAACGGTGCGCCTCGATGGCGCGCTCGAAGCGGGTCACATCAAAGAACTCATCGTCGAGTCACACAGCCTCATCGTGGCGGCCCTGCCCCGAAACATTCGCCTGGGCCTTCAAGGCTAGGGGCGTAGGTTTGGCCCATGGCAACCACATGGATCGCAACGGATTTCGGCGGGCTCGACGTCTTCACCCCTATCGACGCGAAGGTTCCCGCGCCGCGAACCGGTGAGGTCAGCATCCGGGTGCTGGCCGCCGGCATGAACCCCGCGGACTTCAAGCATGTCGCGCACGGTACCGACCGCTCCCTCCTGCCGGTGGCGGTGGGCTACGAGGTTTCGGGGGTCATCTCGGCCATCGGAGCGGATACCCAGATCGCCTCGGGCGGCGGTTCCGTGGGCGACGAGGTGCTCGCATTCCGCGTTGCCGGGGGCTACTCGTCGGAAATGACGGTTCCCGCCCGTGACGTCTTCGCCAAGCCTGCCAACCTCGGCTTCCCCGAGGCGGCAAACCTGCTGCTGGCGGGCACAACGGCGGCGGAAATGCTTGCCGTCACGCGGGTGGAGCGGGGCGACACCGTTCTCTTGCACGGCGCATCCGGAGCCGTCGGGGTCAGCGTGCTGCAGCAGGCGAGACTGGCGGGCGTACACGTGATCGGAACGGCCAGCCCCGCTAACTTCGACGAGGTTCGCCGCTTCGGCGGAATCCCTCTCGCCTATGGACCCGGCCTTCTCGATCGCGTTCGAGAGGCGGCTCCGGCTGGAATCGTCGCCGCCCTGGACGCGGTCGGCACGGATGAGGCGATCGATGTCTCGCTCGCCCTCGTTGGCGACCGGAACCGCATCGTAAGCATTGCGGCATTCGGGCGCGCAGCGATTGACGGATACCGCGTCATCGCGGGCGCCATGCCCGAGAGCGCGGCGTTCCGTGAGCAGATCCGAGAGCACCTCATCGCGCTCGCGGCCGCCGGCGAACTCGTCGTGCCGATCGCCCGCACCTTTCCGCTCTCCGAGGCGCGCGAGGCGCTGGAGTTTCTCAGCGCCCAGCATCCGGGCGGCAAGCTCGCGCTAATCCCCGAGTAGGCATTACCGCGGCCGCGGCGTGGTGGGCACGGCGACGGCGTCGGGATCGAGAACCGGATTCCAGAGGGAGTGCCTGCCTGCCGGACCCTCCTCTGGGAGCACCGCCAGGCAGGCAACGGCGATCGGGTGAAGAAGCTGGGCTATGTCGCGCAGTTGCGCGTCGGCCAGCCCGTGCCAGGGGTGAAGGGCGAGCCGATCTGTCAGCTGTTCGGCCCGGGTCAGGGTCTCCATTCCGTTGGGGGTGAGCGTGTTCTCGGCGCTGACCAGCCCGCGAAAGACGAGGTCGTCGAACTCGGCGTTCCATTCGTCCTCTGTCCAGCCTCGGGCCTTCTGCATGATCGCCGCGTCCAGATCCACGGCACACCGCAACACGATCGTGCTGAGGCCGGCGATCTCCTCGGTGACCAGCGCCAGGACGTGGCCATCGCCGCGGTGCTCGCGAAGTGTCGTCGCAGCCTGCCAGAGCTTCTCATAGGCATCCTCCGGTCGGTGGAGGGCGGCATTCGCGGCGGCGAGGGGGCGTCCGATCGTGTCTACGCGATCGGCGGCCTCGGCGAGCGCGGCCGCAGCGGCGGCGACGGTTCCAGCGTCGGGAAACACCCGGTGTAGGGTGCTCGCGGCCCCGATCGCCCGGGCGTTCAGAACGCTCTCCACCGGCGCCGCAGCCCAGGCCGCGGGCAGGGACCGGGCTATGAGTGCGGGGGAGAACCCGCTGAAAACGGCGACGACGGGCGCAGCGTTGACCGGGCCAAGCGGTGCCGCGCGGCCGGCGAAGTAGCCGTCCCAGTAGCGGGGAAGTCCGACATCGGCGAAGGCCTGCCTGGCCTCCGGGGCGAAATAGCTCACGGCGTGGATGGGCTCGAACAGCGTCCACAGCGCTCGGGTCAGGTGTTCTCTCTGCTGCATCAGGTCTCCTCAGTCCGCGATGAGATGAGCCTACGTGCCTCGGGTCAGTCGGCGTCGGTGACGGATGCCACCGCGATTCGGCCTGTTCCGCGGAGGGTGATCTGGGCTCCCGGCGACATCACGAGGGCATCGTTGGGCTGCATTCTCTTCTCATCCACCAGGAGCGTCCCCTCGAGAGCGACGATGAGCAGGCTTTCCCCTGCCGCACTCGCCCGGGTCCAGCTTCCGTCGATGCCGGTCAGGGTGAGAGATCCGATCGTCAACCCGCGCGTGGTCATCAGGTTGAGGTCGAGGCTGGGCCGGGCCACATTGATCGCCGCCACAGCTGCCTCGCCGGCGAAGCGCACGACGTCGTACTGGCCACAGCTTCGCGATGCGGAATCAATGGTCAGTTCCAGTCCGCCCGGGGAGAGGGGCATGAGCTGCCGGTCTATCCCTGGGTAGCCGGAGAATTCGCTCGAGTTGACGATCGTCGCGATCGAGACCCGCCACCGAAAGGCCTCCGGGGCGTCGGCGATTGTTGGGGAGCTGAATACGTCTTGGCTCATACCCCTGCCGTTTCGCCAGGGGGTATCGACCCGGTCTGCGGCCGGAAGGTAGGTGATTCCGTTGAACAAGGTCATTCCCCTCGACTGGCAAGCCTCGCCAGCAGTCGCTCCTCTGCGTCGTGGCCCGGCGCGATCCCGGCGGGGACGCGCAGGAAAAAGATTAGTCCGCCGGCCCACCAGAGGCCGAAGAGGATCCACGGTTCGATGGCCAGCGACGCGGGCATCCCGGGCAGATACAGGCTGAGCAGGCCGAGACAGAGCGCGACGGAGACGACCCCGATGATCAGACCGCCCCGGCCCCTGCCGCCAATCCGAAGCGGTCGGTCCATGCGCGGCTCGCGCCGGCGCAGGATGAGGAAGACCAGTGAGACGAGGGCGTAGGCGATGACGATGTTCGGCGAGCCGGAGTCGACCAGCCAGCCGAGCATGTTCGCACCGAAGAACGGGGCGATCACCGAGAGTCCGCCGATGAAGATCAGGGCATTCACGGGCGTGCGGTACTTCGGGTGCAGCGCGCCGAACCACGCCGGCAGCATCCCCGAGCGAGCCATCGAGTACATCAGGCGCGAGGCGCCGAGCAGCAGGGCGTTCCACGAGGTGAGGATGCCGGCGATGCCGCCCGCGATGAGGACCTTGGCCATGGTGTCGCTGCCGAAGAGCGCGCCCATCGCATCCGCTGTGGCAATATCGGCGCCGACCAACTCGGCCGCGGGCAGCGCTGACGAGGTGACCAGGATGATTCCCGCGTACCAGATCGTCGCGAGCACGACCGCGATGACCACCAGTTTGCCGATCTGGCGGGGAGCGACGTTGACCTCCTCGGCCGACTGCGGGATGACATCGAAGCCGACGAAGAGGAATGGAACGACCACGAGCACGGCGAAGAACCCCGCGGTGCCGCCCGTGAAGAACGGCGCCATGTTCGAAGCGTCGCCGCCGGTGAGTGACCCGGCCAGCATGGTGAGGCCGATGATCACCAGGAACAGCACCACGAAGGTCTGGATGACCCCGGCCATTTTCACCCCGCGGATGTTGACAGCCGTGATCACGACGGCGGCCACGGCCCCCACGAGTGCCCAGGTGAGATGCACCTCATCGCCGGCGATGTTCCACAGGGGAATCTGGCTGAGATTCGGGGCCAGATACTCGACGGTGCGGGGCAGTGCGACCGCCTCGAAGGCAACGATCGTGACATAGCCGCCGGTGATCGCCCACGAGCCGATGAACGACCAACGCGGTCCCATGCCCCGCAGTAGGAAGTTGTGCTCGCCGCCGGCCTTGGGCATCGCGGCGGTGAGCTCGGCATAGGTCAGCCCGACGACCGCCATGATCGCGCCTCCGACCACCATCGCGAGCACCGCGCCGAACGTGCCGGCCGAGCTGATCCAGTCCCCGGTGAGCACGACCCAGCCGAAGCCGATCATGGCACCGAAGCCGAGGGCCAGCGCGTCGCGGTTGCCGAGGACTTTCAAGAACGTGGGTTTGGAGGTATCCATTTTTCGAGCCTAGGCACCACTGGCCATATGAGCCCTATTCGAGGCACACTGTTTACAGGATTGTCGTGGGGAGCCTCTTGAAATCCGGCTCCTTGTTCGAGCCCAACCGAGAGGAACCCCATGGAGACCTTCGCGTCAATCACGATCGGAGCCGCGTTCGCTGCGCTCTACCTAGGTGTGATTGTCTTCGCGATCGTTCAGATCTATCGGCGGCCCGAGCTCAGTGAGCTCGAGAAGGCCGTCTGGATCGTGGCGGTGTTTCTCGCGCCGGTGATCAGCGCCATCGTGTGGTTCCTCGCCGGCTCGCATCCGTTCGGATTTCGTCTGACTCGCGACCGCCGGAAGGAGCGACCGAGGCTGCTCGATTGTCTCTGGGCAGGCTCCTTGCCCGCTTGGCCACCTCGGGCGCATGACAGTGTTGGCGGATGGACTGGCCGCACGCTGAACTCATCGTCACAGAGCGACTCTCGTTGGAACCGCTGCGGATGGAACACGCGGACTCAATGGTCGCTGTGCTCGCCGGTGCGTCGCTTTATGAATTCACGGGAGGGGTCGCGCCGACACTGGATCGGCTCCGCAGCCGCTTCGCCGCTCAGTCGGTCGGGCACTCGGCTGATGGCTCGCAAGGGTGGCTGAACTGGGTCGTGCGCCTTGCTGCCACCGACGATCCACTGGGTTTCGTGCAGGCGACTGTTACGCTCGACTGGCTGCGATCGAAGGGAGTCAGCCATTTCGTCGCCCACATCCATCCGGATCACCAGGCCTCGATGGGCGTCGCGCGGAAACTGGGCCTGAGCCCGAGTCTTGCCGAGAAAGACGGCGAGGTTCGCTGGGAGTCCTGAATTGCGTCAGACGAGGCCGAGGAGGGCGCGGAAGGCGCTCACACCCTCGACCTCAAGTGGCGGCTGGGGGCGGTTCAGGGTGGCGGCGGTGAGCACCAGGCTCTGACTCAGGGCGACTTCGCCGTCCCGTCGATTCAGGCGAGTGATGCCGTTTTCGCGATAGCCGACCTTTCTCGAGACGGCGAGGGAGGCGGGATTGTCCAGGAAGGCCGCTGAGGTGACCTCTTCGGCGGCCAGGTGATCGAACATGAAGGCGCAAAGCGTTTGGCGCATCATCGTGCCGATGCCTCGGCCGTGGTGCTGCATGCCCAGCCACGAGCCGGTCTCGCCCGTTCTCGTTATCAGGTAGTCCTTCGTCGAAATGCTCTGGCAGCCCACGACCTCGCCGTCGTAGCGCACCGTTGTCTCGAGAGTCCAGGACGCGGGTGAGAAGGCAGCTCGTTGTGCCCAGTGGTACTGAAGGAGCCGCTGGCGAACCTCGCTGGGGGAGCCCGAGGTCCATGGGAAGAAGAACGGCATCTCGGCAGGGGAATGGATGCCGTTCCGGACGAGGGCATCGAGCTCGGGAAAGTCGGAGTCCCTGACGGGAGAAAGCGACACCGGGCCGCAGGTGATCGTCAGGGCGAAGGGTGGCCACAGTTCGTTGATATTTCGGGGCATTTCAACACCCTACGCGCGGTTCCGGCGGCCTGATTTTGCGGGCAAAGCCCGGTGGTGGAAGATTCACTCATGAGCCACAGCGATCACCACTCCGACCACGACGCAGTCCACGAAACCGACACCGTCGGCGACAAGTGGGACAGGCGATACTCCGAGATGGCGGAGCTGTGGAGCGGGGAGCCGAATGCGACCCTCGTGAAGGAGACGCGTGGGCTTCGCCCCGGGCGCGCGCTCGACGTCGGCTGTGGCGAGGGGGCGGATGCCATCTGGCTGGCCGACGAGGGCTGGAAGGTCACCGCATTGGACGTCTCGAAGGTGGCGCTCGACCGTGCCGCGGCCCAGGCCGTTCTCGTCGGCGTTCAGGTGCGCTGGCTGCACTCGGGACTGGTCGAGGCAGGCTTGGCGCCGCGCACCTTTGAACTGGTCACCGCCCAGTACCCCGCACTGCCGCGTACCGAGGACAACGCCGCCGAGCGTGCGCTGATGGATGCCGTGGCGCTCGGTGGAACGCTGCTCATCGTGCATCACCCGGTACCCGCCGATGCTGAAGCCAACTCCCACGGCTTCAATCTCAGAGACTACGTAGGCCCGTCGCATGTCGCCGCGCTGTTGGGTGACAACTGGGAGATCGAGGTCGACGAGACCCGTCCCCGGCACGTCGCCACCGGTGCCGGATCGCACCACACCGAGGATGTCATCCTGCGGGCGCGCCGCCTGGGCTGAGGTGTTTAGGCTGTAGGGCATGGCTACAGTAATCCTCGTTCGACACGGTCGCACCACCGCCAATGCAACGGGCATGCTCGCCGGGAGAACGCCCGGTGTGCTCCTCGACGAGGTCGGCCGGGCGCAGGCGACAGCAACGGGGGAGAGGCTGGCCGTCGTGCCGCTCGTCGCCGTGGTCTCGAGCCCGCTGGAGCGCTGCGTGGAGACCTCGCGGTTCATTCTCGACCGCCAGCCTGCCTCGCTCGTGATGCCGATCGAAGACGACCTCAACGAGTGCGACTACGGCGACTGGCAGGGCCGCGCGCTCGGCGAGCTCGCCAAGGAGTCGCTGTGGCCCAAGGTGCAGGCGCATCCTGCGGGCGTCACATTCCCCGGCGGGGAGTCGATGGCCTACATGCAGGCGCGCTCCGTCGCGGCGATTCGGCGTCTCGATGCCGCCTTCGAGGCCGAGCACGGCCCGGGCGCAGTGTGGGTCGCGGTGAGTCACGGCGACATCATCAAATCGATCCTTGCCGACGCCTACGGCATGCACCTCGACCTCTTCCAGCGCATCAACGTGGGCCCGGCCTCGGTGTCGATCATCCGCTACGGGGCGAATCGCCCCGACGTCATCTCGACCAACACCGATTCGGGCGACCTGTCGTGGCTTCGAGCGGCGGCGCCCGTCGGCGACGCGCCGGTCGGTGGCGGGGCGGGCCATCAGGCTGTACCCGAGTCGCGCTCCTAAGATATCTCCATGCCAACAATCGTCCATGAGTTCGCCTGGCCCGATCGCGTCGTCATCGGCACCGTCGGTCAGCCTGGGTCGCGCACCTTCTACCTGCAGGTTCGCAGCGGCCGGCAGATCGTCAGCGTCACGCTCGAGAAGCAGCAGTCCATGCTCTTGGCCGAGAAGATCGATGAGATCCTCGACCAGCTGATGGCCACCGAGGGCAACCCGCTCAGCATTCCGACGATCACCCCCATTGAGCTCGTCGACAACGACCCGCTCGAGCAGCCCGTGCAGGAGGAGTTCCGTGCCGGGGCCATGGGACTGGGTTGGGATCCCTCGACGGCGCAGATCGTGATCGAGGCTTTCCCGACGGTGGAGTCCGATGAGGACGAATCTTTCGAGGAGACGACGTCGCCCGAGGAAATGCTCGTCGTTCGGATCCCTGTCGGTACCGCCCGCGCATTCTCCATGCGCACTCGCGAGGTCGTCGGTGCCGGTCGCCCGCTCTGCCCGCTCTGCGCCAACCCCGTGGACCCGGAAGGTCACACCTGCACCTTCCCCGACGGCTTCTAACCATGGCTGAGGCCAGGCTCCTCGACGGCAGCCTCGAGCTCACCGGTCGAATCGAGACGGCCTCGAACGCGAGCTTCCTCGGCAGCATCGACGGCGTGCTGGTGATCTATAAGCCGATTGCCGGGGAGCAGCCGCTGTGGGACTTTCCCGACGGTGACCTCGCGGGTCGCGAGGCTGCGGCCTACCTCGTGTCAGAGGCGTTCGGCTGGAATGTGGTGCCCCAAACGTGGCTCCGCGACGGCCCGCTGGGCATGGGCATGGTGCAACTTTGGCAGGAGACCGACCCGGAACAGGATGCCGTCGACCTGGTCGCCAAGAAGGCCGTGCCCGAGAGCGGATGGCGGCGGGTTTTCGACGGCAAAGACGAGCGGGGCCGCTCGGTTGCCCTCATCCACGAGGACTCAGCGGCTCTTCGACGGATGGCGGTGTTCGACGTCGTCGTCAACAATGCCGACCGCAAGGGCGATCACGTTCTGGCGATGGCCGACGGTCACCGTTACGGCGTCGATCACGGGCTCACCTTCCACGCCGAGCACAAGTTGCGAACGGTGCTGTGGGGCTGGCTGGGTGAAGACCTCAACGACGCCGAGCGAGAGGGCATCGCCCGGGTGCGCGCAGCCCTTGGCGCTGAGCTCGGCCAGTCGCTCGAAAGCCTGATCACGGCGGAGGAGATCCAGGAATTGGCTGCCCGATGCGATCGTCTTCTTGCTGAGGGCACATTCCCGGCCCCGCAGGGTCGGATGCCCGCGGTGCCCTGGCCTCTGTTCTAGGAACACGGCAACGCCCGCTCGGCTACTTCTTTTTCTTTGCCTCGTTGAAGGCGATGGCGGAACGAATGAGATCCTGCAACGCCGCCTCGCCGGTCGCATCCGCTTCGAAGAAATCAATGGCCCGGCGCTGGTTGCCCTCGAGCTCTGCGTTGAAGAGGCCGTCGGGGTCGGGAAGCGAGGCGCCGTACATGAAGGTCAGCTTGACCTTGTTCTTGAAGATGTTGCCGACGCAGATGATCCCGCTCATCTCCCAGACGGGGGAGCCCATCCACTTCCACTCCTCGTAGACTCCGGGATCAACCGCGCGTATGGCCGCCCGAAGGCTCGCCAGCTTCGCACCACGCCAGTCGGGGTGCTTCGCGATCAGGGCGTCGATCTCCTCGGTGGGGGTCATCGGTCCGTAACCTTCTCTGTCGTGGTGGCCTCCCAGACGAAGCCGTCGGGATCGGTGAACGCGCCCGAGTCGCCGCCGAGGATGAGGCGGTGGCTTCCACTGCCATCCGGGGCGACTCCGGCGTCTTTGGCGAGCGCGTTGAAGCCGTAGAGCGCAAGCTTGACGGGGCTCTCGGGCGTGGTGAACTCGACATATTTGCGGCCGTAGCTCTTCGCGACTGCCAGCCCGCGATCAACCAGGAAATTCTTGGTTGCGGCGACATCCCGCGCGCCCAGCAGCAACACGATGGATTCGAATGTTCGACTCGCCGGCGCGGTGTCCTTCTTGTGTGAGGTCGCAACCTTCCAGATCGATCCGTCGGGAGACTGAATGACGCCCCCGAACCCCCAGAACGACTTTGCAGCCGGCTTCAACGATTTAGCACCCGCGTCAAGCGCCGCATCCAGCAGGGCGCGGACATTGGCGGGCTGTGCAACGAGCAGGGAGAGGTGGAAACCGCGGAAGCCCGACGTGGGCGCCGCTGTTGATTCACGCAGCCCCAGTTGGCCGGTCACTCCGAACGCTCTCGTGTAGAACTCGGTGGCCTCATCGACGTTGTCTACCTCGAGGCTGACGGACTCAAGAAACGGCATGCTCATCCTTCGGGGTTCTGGTCAGGCCCTACTGACGGCGATTATCCTATCCACCCCGGTAGGGTTTGCATCGCAACTCTGCCGAAACCGGGGGACGGCATTCACTGAAGGAGGCACCCGATGAGCACGCATTCGGCCGACACGCATGACCTGATTCGAGTGCAGGGCGCGCGCGAGAACAACCTCAAGGCGGTCAACGTCGAGATCCCGAAGCGTCGCCTGACTGTCTTTACCGGGGTCTCGGGTTCGGGCAAGAGCTCGCTCGTGTTCGCCACGATCGCAGCCGAGTCGCAGCGCATGATCAATGAGACCTACAGCGCGTTTCTCCAGGGCTTCATGCCGACCCAGGCCAGGCCCGACGTCGACGTTCTCGAGGGTTTGACCACGGCCATAATCGTCGACCAGGAGCGGATGGGCGCAAACTCCCGCTCCACCGTCGGGACGGCCACCGACGCCAACGCGATGCTGCGCATCGTGTTCAGCAGGCTCGGCCAGCCGCACATCGGCTCTCCCCAGGCGTTCGCGTTCAATGTGCCCTCGGTGAGCGGCGCCGGCGCGGTCACGATGGAACGCGCGGGCCGCACCGTCAAGGAGCGGCGCAGCTTCTCGGTCACGGGCGGCATGTGCCCGAGGTGCGAGGGCATGGGCCGGGTCAATGACATCGACCGCAGCCAGCTCTATGACGACAGCAGGTCGCTGAACGAGGGAGCGCTGACCATCCCGGGCTACACGGCGGAGGGCTGGGGCGTGCGGATCTTCACGGGGTCGGGATTCCTCGACCCCGACAAGGCCATTCGCGATTACTCCGCGAAGGAGCTCGACGATTTTCTCTTCAAGGCGCCGGTCAAGGTGAAGGTCGGTGACATCAACATGACCTATGAGGGGTTGATCCCGAAGATCCAGAAGTCGTTCCTCTCCAAAGATCGCGAGGCGATGCAGCCGCACATCCGTGCCTTCGTCGACCGGGCGGTCACCTTCACCGTCTGCCCCGAGTGCCTCGGCACCCGCCTGAACGAGGGCGCGCGCTCGTCGCGCATCGCGGGGCTGAACATCGCCGAGGCCTGCGCCATGGAGATCAGCGACCTCGCCGAGTGGGTACGCAGGTTGGATGAGCCGTCGGTCGGGCCGCTGCTTGACGCGCTGCAGCAGACGCTGGACTCGTTCGTCGAGATCGGCCTCGGCTACCTGTCGCTCGATCGGCCCTCGGCCACGCTGTCGGGCGGCGAGGCGCAGCGCACCAAGATGATCCGCCACCTGGGCTCGTCCCTCACCGACGTGACCTACATCTTCGACGAGCCGACAATCGGGCTGCACCCGCATGACATCCAGCGCATGAACACGCTGCTGCTGCAGTTGCGCGACAAGGGG
Source organism: Microbacteriaceae bacterium (assembly GCA_947444785.1). Taxonomy (GTDB): domain Bacteria; phylum Actinomycetota; class Actinomycetes; order Actinomycetales; family Microbacteriaceae; genus Agreia. The sequence continues at coordinate 34,371 of CANFBG010000008.1, forward strand.
AATACGGTGCTCGTCGTCGAGCACAAGCCGGAGATGATCGAGATCGCCGACCACGTGGTCGACCTCGGGCCGCGCGCAGGAACGGCGGGCGGGGAGATCTGTTTCACGGGAACGGTGGCCGGGCTCCGCGCGAGCGACACCCTCACGGGTCGTCATCTGGATGACCGGCGCGCAGTCAAGGCGGCTGTGCGCAAGCCGACCGGTTCACTGGAGATTCGAGGGGCAACCTCACACAACCTGCAGAACGTCGACGTCGATATCCCGCTGGGCGTGCTCGTGGTCGTCACGGGTGTCGCGGGCTCGGGCAAGAGCTCGCTCGTGCACGGATCGATTTCCCCCGGGCGCGGGGTGGTGTCGATCGATCAGAGCGCCATCAAGGGCTCGAAGCGGAGCAACCCGGCGACCTACACCGGGCTGCTCGATCCCATTCGCACCGCGTTCGCGAAGGCCAACGGCGTGAAGCCCGCACTCTTCAGCGCCAACTCCGAGGGCGCCTGCCCGGTGTGCAACGGGGCCGGCGTGATCTATACCGATCTCGGCATGCTCGCCAGCGTGTCCACAGTCTGTGAGGTCTGCGAGGGAAAGCGATTCGACGCATCCGTCTTGGACTATCACCTGGGCGGGCGCGACATCAGCGAGGTGCTGGCAATGTCTGTGGCGGAGGCGGAGGCCTTCTTCGCCTCAGGAGACGCTCGCACGCCGGCCGCGCACGCGATTCTCGCCCGCCTCGCCGACGTCGGCCTCGGCTACATCAGCCTGGGCCAGCCGCTCACGACCCTGTCGGGTGGGGAGCGGCAGCGGCTCAAGCTGGCAATTCAGATGGCGGAGAAGGGCGACGTCTACGTGCTGGATGAGCCGACCACCGGCCTGCACCTGGCTGACGTCGAGCAGCTTCTCGGCCTGCTCGATCGTCTTGTGGACGCGGGCAAGTCGGTCATCGTCGTCGAGCATCATCAAGCGGTCATGGCTCATGCCGACTGGATCATCGACCTCGGCCCGGGCGCCGGCCACGACGGAGGCCTGATCGTCTTCGAGGGCACCCCCGCCGCACTTGTCGCCGACCGCTCCACCCTCACCGGGCAGCACCTCGCGGAGTACGTCGTCGCCCGATGACGCCCAGTACTTCGTTGCAGGCGCGGTGCCAACGTCCGTTCGAATAAAATCGACCTATGCCCAGTCTTCTGCACCTCGACTCATCGTCCGACCTCACGACCTCGCGCTCGCGGGCCATCACCCAGACCTTCGCCGACACGTGGCGCGGACTCGGCGATGACCACGTGGTTATCTATCGCGACCTGCACACAGACGCCCTGCCCCACCTATCGGATGCGTCGCTGCACTTCCCGCCGCACCTGCGGCCGGCAGGTGCCAGCCCCAGCGCCGCGCAGGAGGCCCTGCAATCGGAGATCATTGCCGAGCTGCTCGCCGCCGACGTCGTGCTTATCGGGGTGCCGCTCTACAACTACTCCATGCCCTCGACCTTGAAGGCGTGGATCGACTACATCCACGTGCCGGCAGTCACCGCGCCGTTCGACGACCCGGCGACACAGCAGCCGATGGCTGGACGTCCGGTCGTGCTCATCTCCACCCGAGGAGGTGCATACGACCGGGGGACACCAACCGAGTTCGATGACCACGCACTTCCGGCCTTAAAGCTCATACTGGAGGATGCGCTGGGTATGGCCCTCGAGGCGATCGTCGCCACGCGCACGCTCAGTGAACGCTTCGGGGCTCCGGCAGACGAGGTCGACAAGCAGCACGCCGAGCTTGCTGCCGCACACGAGGCTGCGGTTGAGGCTGCGCGTCGACTGGGCTAGAGCATTACTGCCGATCGAGCTAGCGAAAGTTCCTTGTAAATACTTTCCACAGCCTCGTATTAAGCTTCGAATCTCCGTAGAATAGTGTCATGACAACGATTCCGGAGCAGCTCACAGAAGCGACCATCGCGGTCGCGTCTGTGGAGTGCACCGCGTCGAGTGTCGGCGCCCTGACCGACGGGGCCCTCATCGAGTCCCTCGCCCTCGCGGCGTTGCTCTGCCGGGCCTCCGACCGGCATGCCGCGGCCCTGTCAGCCGAGATCGCCCAACGTTCCCGGTACGAACTCGGCGCCAACCGGCTCTCGTCCCGGGAAGGACACAAAGATGCCACCGCGATGATCCAAGCGACCCTGAAATCCTCCAAAGTCGACGCCGCCCGCAGCATCCAAGTCGGTACCCTTCTC
>CANFBG010000009.1 GCA_947444785.1 Microbacteriaceae bacterium
CAGCGCCCACTGGCCCAGCCAGGCCTCCGGCTCTCCGACGATCGTCAGGGAGTCCCGGGCGGTGTCGCCAGCGCCAGCGTCACCGTCACCGTCACCGTCACCGTGACTATCGAGGTAGTCGGTTGCGCTCGGACGGGGCGACTCTCTCACCAACTCCGCCAGATCGATGACCCGGCCGCCTTTCCCGGCGCGCTCGGCCAGATAGTCATTCGGGCTCGTGGACACCACCAACAGTCGGCGAGACCGGGACGGTCTCGGCGGCACGATCGGTGAATGCCGCGGCATTGAAGTGCAGGCCGGGACATCCTGCCCCACGGCACTCGTCGAGCATGATGACTGTGCGACCTTCAGTCGCCGACCCGACCAGGTTCCCTCCCCCGGGGTGAGCCCTTCGTCGAAGTCGACCGGTTGACCCTCGGCGAGAAGAAACTCCTGCCTGCTCGAGTGGCGCAGCAGGATGCGCCCGGCGAACAGGGGCGCCAACGCAGAAAGTGGCGACGCAACCCTCTGGGCGGCGGCGAGCAGCACCACCCCGCGCCGGGATCCGTCCCGCAGCATCAGGGCCAGCCAGCGCACCACCTCGCCCTGATACTCCTGCTCGAACGAGGCGAGCAGAGAATCGAGATCGTCGATGACCACGACCTGGGGTATGGCCCCGGTCTCCCCCGCCGGTGCCGCGAAACCCGCAAGATGCTCGACCACTCTGCCCAGCCTGTCCCAGGCCCCGGCGCGATCCGCCGGGATCCAGACGATGTGCGAAAGACCCGACGCGATCGCGGCGAGCACCGATGTTCTCCCGGACCGCCCGGCACCCAACACCAGGAGAGGCCCGTGAGCCTGTGGCAGCCAGACGGCCACGGGCTGCGCCTGCTCCCCCGGCAGGTCGAAGCGGCCGAACACAACGCCGCCGGCCGAGTCGGCGGAAATCACGGCCGACCGGCGCAGGTCATCGAGGTCGAGCAGCGCGGGCAGGGGTGCCAGCCAGGGACGGCGCACGGTGATGTTCAGCCGGCGCGCCCCCCGAAGCGACTCCGGGGTCGAGCGCGCAATCTGAAAGAGCCTCGCCGCCTGCCCACCGACGGAGACGTAGCACCGTCCCCGCTTGCCGGCCGGCAGGGCCGCCGCCGCCGGGATTCCGATCAGTGCCGTTGAGTCCCCCGGGTTGTTCACCCGCAACGACAGGCGCAGGTCGCAATTCGCCAGGAGAGTGTCCCTGATGACTCCGACCGGACGCTGGGTACACAGGATGAGGTGCATGCCCAGGGAGCGGCCCCGGGCCCCGATGTCGACGAACAGGTCGTGCAGCGCCGGGAACTCCGCCAGCATCACCGCGAACTCATCGACCACGATCACCAGCCGGGGCAGTACCTCGCCGCCATGGTAGCCGGCGATGTCCCGCGCACCGTCATCCCGGAGGAGCTGCTCGCGGTAGCGGATCTCGGCCCGGAGGCTGCCGAGGGCGCGCTCGGCCTGGCGGGGATCGAGATCTGTGATCAGCCCGACGCACTGCTCAAGGTGGGTGAATGAGTCAAAGGCCGCCCCGCCCTTGAAGTCGACCAGCAGCACCGTGACCTCGTCGGCGCCGTACAGGCAGACGAGCCCGGTCACCCACGACAGGAGAAGCTCACTCTTGCCGCTGCCCGTGGTCCCGCCGATGACGGCGTGGGGGCCCTGACCGACAAGGTCGAGCACGACCTGCGCGCGAGGATCACTGCCCAGCGGCACGGGAAGTCCGCCCTGTGACGACGCCTCAGGCCACGGCCGGGGAAACGACTCCAAGAGATCCTGAAGACTGACGCTTTCAGGGATTTCGGCCCGGGGGCTTCCGGAGTTTCTGACGCGGGCCGAGAGCACGGCAGCGAGGGTCACCGCCTGGCCTTCCGAAACGAACTCCGGACTCAGGTCGCCCTCGGCCGGCGACCCCTGCGAGCCCACGGACACGACCGCCCGCGACCCGTGGTCAAGACGAACGAACACCTGGCACCCCGAGGGGACGTCGTCAAGCGACTCCGCGATGACAATCATGTGACGGGCACCGGTCGTCCCGGGGCCGTCGTCGAGCACAGTGAACCCGGGCGAGTGGGGCGCCTCGATGATCTGCACCGCCACTCCGTCCCCGGCATGCGGGAGGGACTCCAGCCACCGCCACGCCGCCCCGTCCCCGGAGGGCCCCGTGACGCGCCCTCCCTCGGGAGCCAGTGTTGCGGCGAGCTGGAGAACGAATCCCCGGGCAACGGATCGGGCAAGGGGCAGTGGGCCCACGACGGCCAGCACCGCGGGCATCCGCAGCTCGACCGGGCAGTCGCTCAGCCGCGCCGCAAAATCTGTCAGTTCTCGTTCATGCGCCGTCGGCCTGGCCGGTCTGCCCCCGATGCCGACCGTGCTCGGCCTCGTACCCGTGCCGAGTCGAAGTGTCACGTCGCCGGCGGCCAGAGCGCCGAAGAACCTAACCGATTGGTCGCAGCACTCCGCAGCCGATCTCGAGGACGCGGAGCGGGCCGAGCGTTCCTTGCGCTGGGCACCACCGACCAGCCGGCGAAAGTCCCTCTCCTGCTCGGCTTGGCGGGCGGTGTCCTCGCCGGCCGAGCGCCGAATCCGTCTGCGGGCATCCAGCAGGCCTGCCACCGCGATCAGCGGGCTCAGCCCCGCGAGAATCAGCATGGCGGGTGATTTCGAGACGGCCCACATCATTGCGGCCATCACCAACGGGGCCAGACAGGCCAGAAGGGGAAATGCGGGCCGTGGTGCCGCGGCGGCACGCTCCGGCAGCATGATCACGTCGGAGGGCGGGAGAATGGACACACCCTGAGTGAAGCCCCTGCCGATGATCGGCCTCGGTCGGTCGAGAAACGCTGTTCAGTAAGCGCATCGGGCACGGCCATGCCGGAGGAGAGAACGGGCGGCTCTCAGCGGATATCGAAGTACTGCTCGCCGATTCGCACGCGCCAGCCACGGGACACCCCGTAGCGCTTGCCCGGTTCTGCCCGCCAGGGTGACGCATCCACGGGCTGGATGATCGTTCCGTTGCCGGAACGAAGATCGATGATCCAGAGGCCGGCAGAGTCGACTCCGAATTCCAGGTGCGCCTTGGACACGGTCAGCTGCGGGTCGACGATTCGCACCAGCTGGGCCTCATCGAACGGGAATGCCGGCACCGGGTTCCGGCCCAGAAAGCCATGGCCGGTCACGGGAAAAGTGTCACCCGTGCTGAACTCCAGCACGAAGGGGTCTTCGACCGACCCGGGCAGGGCCGCACCCGCGCCCGAGGAGGACGTGGCCTCCTGAACGGCCGGCGGAAGGTCAACGGGAACAACCCGCTGGGTGTCCGTGATCGCAGACGGAGCCAATTCTGCCGAGGCGAGAATGGAATTACCGCATTCCCCACAGAAGAACGCACCGGCCAGTTGAACCGTGCCGCAGGTTCGGCATCGTGAGGTCTGTGGCGTCATCGTCGCGCTGCACCGCTCTGGCCATCGGCCGATCTGGGGCCCGAGTCGGGCAGGAATCTCCGTGCCAGGCCCAACCTCGCCCGGCGGGCCCGTTCACAGAGCCGCTGCCAGTAATGATAGGCGGGCAAGGTGAGAGGGGAGGCTCTGGCCCGGAGGCGGCGGGCCGGCGCGAGAGAGCGGAAGAGCCCTTCGCGCAAGAGGTCCGACTCGCGCCACAGGCGTTGAACATCGGCCTCACTGGGCGAAGTCGGAGCGAAGGCAGCCCGGTCACAGCCCGTGGCGAAGACGAGGAGAGCCTGGCCGCCAAAAGCCTCCGCCATCTCCAATCGGGTGCCCGAGGCGACTCGAGGGTGCCCGACATCGACACTCGCGTCGAGGTACTCCTGCCATGCTGCCCGGGCCCTGACTCGACCGTCGCCGAGACTCTGCCGACTGCGCCGACGCCGCGACTTCGCGAGAAGAACCGCGCCAACGGGGCCGAGAACGAGCAGCAGGACGGCCAAGCAGAGGCCCGTGATGCCGAGGACGCGTCCCAGGACAAGCCAGAAGGGGGCAGGCGTGGCAACGGCCCTCTCCTCTTCATTGGCCAGGGGCACTGTGGCGGCGATGTCCGGTGCCCCCGCGGCCTCAGGCGGCATGATCACTGGCCCCCGATTCGCCGCCGACACGTTCTCGGGTACCGAATCGGGCACCGGCCGAACGCTCGGCGTCGGGTCGATGCCCAGCCAGGACCCATCGAGGGTCTCCACCTCGATCCATGCCGAGATGTCGGAGCCCCGCACATCCGTCGCGCCCGGTCCGTCGCCGGCCGGCGCGAAACCGACGACGACCCTGGCCGGGAAGCCCAGCCGATGTGCCAGAAGGGCCGCGGCGACGGCATACTGCTCGGAATCCCCGAGCATGGGCACTGCCGTGAACAACTGGGTCAGTCGGTCGGCGCCATGCCCCGACCTCGAGAACGGCTCGCCGGCAGCGATGCCGTGACTGACGTACCCGGAAGAGGCAAGCGCCTGAAGCGCCGCGCCGAGTCGAACCCCGGCCGGCGCGTCGGCAGGCGACGCCGCCAGCAGGAAGCCATCGAGCTCCGGCGGCACACCGGATACCGCCGAGCCGCCTCCGCCTCCGGCTCCGGGCACCAGGTCGGCGACCGAGGGGATGGCGATCATCTTCGGCAACAGAGCGGTAAGCCGGTAGGAATCCCCCCGGCTGAGGCCGCCGGTATCGAGCGCCATCGTCTCCTCCGACGCATCGTAGAAGAATCCGTCGGTGTTGGCCTTGGCCGTCGGGCCGGAGAATGCGATCGACTCCAACGGACCCACTCCGGGCACCCAGACCCCCCGGTAGGCGTCCACGCGGACACCGAGGGAGACCGGCGTTCCCCCGGCAGCCGCCTGATCGATGTCGAACGGCACCCGCTGGAATTCCCCGGTGCCCGGCCCCGCTACGACCCCGTCGTAGGACGGCAGCCGAGCGATGCTCATCCTGCCGCCGGCAGGCAACCCGCTGACCTCGAACATCACCGCATTGCTCATCTCAGGCGAAAGATAGGCCCGGTACCCCGAGAGGGCGCTCGGATAGCTCCGCACATCAAACGGCGGCGCCACGACGTTCCGCACGACCGCTCGCGGGCCGGTCGCAGGAACGGAGCCGATCAGGGCCACGGCTCCGCCGACGGACAGCATCAGCACCAGGGTGCCGGCGATAGCTCGCATGGGGAACCGAGGGCCTGGCGCACGCCTGAACCACAGATACCAGGCCAGCGTGACAACGAGGATGCCGAGAGAGCTCACGAACTCCAGGAACGACCGCGAGTCGCCCAGTGCGATGCCCGCGAGCAGGACCGCGGCCGGTGCGATGAAGCCCCACACCGCGTGGCGGCTCCGAAGCGCAACACTGAGCCCGAGCACTGTTGAGCCGAGAACGAGAACGAAGGCCGGAACGAGAAGTGACTGGTAGGTCCCCACGGGAAGCGAGATCGTGACGAGTTGCTTCCAGCCCAACACGCTTGCCCGCGCCAGCTCGAGAAGGCCCTCTGGCGAAGGCAGGACGGCCCACACTGTCTGCCCGGGCAGCGTCAGGGCAACGCCGGTGACAAGCCAGAAGCCGACCGTCACCAGAAGCACGGCAAATCCAGGCCAGCGAAACCGGACGCCGGCCAGGGCGATCGCTGCGCCGCCGATGACTCCCCCCACGACGACCGGGATCACCGCGGGAGTCTGGTACACGGGCCACAGCGGGATCGTACCCAGGAGCATCGCCGTCACGAAGAAGATACTCGTTCCGCTGGCCCGGCTCATGCGTTCGACACCGCCCGGCGAAGACCTGCGGCCAGGTCGTCGAGTCGACCGATGCGCAGAACTCGCAACTCGCCGATCTTCGTCAATCCGGGAAGCGCCCGCGGCTCACAGACCACGACGAGAACCTCGACCCCCACGGGAAACATGTTCGCTGCAGCCCTGAGAACTCGCGCGGGAATCTGGGACCCACAGACGAGAAACGCCACGGAGACACCCTGCACGCGCTCCGCCGCACCGCGGGAGACCGCCACCAGCTGGGATGGCCCGTCTCTGAGTGTGATCCGGCTGAGATCGTCCAGCAGCGTCGTCGGGGAACGGATGGCGAGGGCCGTCGTCTCCTCGTCGCGGGTGCCACCGGTCCGCCCCCGGCCCTGCCGGAGCCGGGTCCCGGGCCGGTCAGCCCCCCGGCCGGTGATGACGGAAACCGTCCGGGCGTCACGAATGGCTCGCACCCCGAGGGATCCGACGGCGCTGGCGGCCAGTTCGAATTCGTCAGGGCTCGCATAATCGGCTGCGGAGAGCGACTGCACGATCATGATGTGGCTGCGCCTGGTCTCCTCGAACTGGCGCACCATGTGGGTCCCCGTCTTGGCAGTGCTCTTCCAATGGATGTAGCGCCGGTCATCGCCCGGAACATACTCTCGGAGGGCATGGAAGGAGATGTCGCTTGACGTCAGGTCCCGCGTGGGACTGCCCTCGAGGTCGCGGATCAATCCGGTGCTCTGCGCGGGAATAGAGGCGATGAGAGGGTGAACGAGGATCTCGATCTGCTCGGATTCGCCCTCGGAGCGACGAAAGAGTCCCAACGGGTCGCGCCGCACCAGTCGAACCGGACCCACGACGAGCACCCCCCGCCGCTCAGCCGGGATGACCCGCTTGACGTCGGTCGACGAACCTGCCCCTAGAGCGGCTACCCGGATGACTTCGAGCCTGCCGTCCACACTCAGCTCGACGTCCCGTGGGGCAAGGCGGACCCGTGCGGCCGTGGCAACCCTGACGATGACGCTCGCACTCGAACCGGCCACGGTCACGCGTTCGGGAACGAGCAGGCTGACCTGTGCCCCGCGGTTCGGCAGGAGAAACAGCAGGGACACGCACACCGCGATGAGCGCGGCGTAACCCGCTATTCGCAGTTCAACCCAGCCGAGCCCGTAGCCGCCGCCGAGACCCACGAGCATCACACCGACAAAGACCCGACCCAGGGCGGTCACGATCTGAGGCTCTCCCCGGGAACCGCGGTGTCCAGGAGTATCTGGGCGATGACGCTGTCGGCGGTCACTCCGTCGAATTCCGCCTCGGAATCGAGCACCAGCCGGTGCCCCAGCACTGCCGTTGCAAGAGTCTTCACGTCGTCGGGGATGACGTAGTTCCGACCCGTTGCGGCGGCCGCGGTCTTCGCCGTGCGAACAAGGGCGAGTGCCGCGCGAACGCTCGCCCCGAGCCGGATCTCCGGGGCGTCCCTCGTCGCTTGCACCAGGGTCGCGACGTAGTCGTTGATGGCGGGATCGACGTGCACGGTGCGCGCCATCGCCGCGAGCGTGCGAACGTCTGCGGCGTCGATCATCGGGGACAGCCTGGCGTCATGCGGCCGAAGAGCCGCCCCGGCAAGGATCGACAGGGTCGAGGCGTGATCGGGATAGCCGATCGAGGTCTTGATGATGAACCGGTCGAGCTGAGCCTCCGGCAGCCGATACGTCCCGGCCTGCTCGATGGGGTTCTGGGTCGCAATCACCATGAAGGGCGCGGGCACCGGATGGCTGACGCCGTCGACGGTGACCTGGCCCTCCTCCATGACCTCCAGCAGGGCGGCCTGGGTCTTGGGGCTGGCGCGGTTGATCTCGTCGGCCAACACGATATTGGCGAAGATCGGGCCCCGATGAAAGACGAATGCACCGTTTCGCTGGTCATAGATGCTGACGCCGGTGATGTCCCCGGGCAGCAGGTCGGGGGTGAACTGGATTCTGCTGCTGGTCCCCCTCACCGTCTCGGCCACCGCGCGGGCGAGCGACGTCTTGCCCGTGCCCGGCACATCCTCCAGCAGCAGGTGGCCCTCGGAGATCAGCGCCGTGAATGCGAGACGGATGACGTGGTTCTTCCCCACGAGAACGCGCGCCACGCCGGCGACCAGGGCTTCGAATGTCAGAGCGAAGTTCTCGGCTTCCGCCGTTGTCATCGCCATGGTGTGAGACCTTTCGTCATGAGCATGAATCGGTCGCAGCGCGATCCATCTCTATTGTCCCCTGATCACGGGGCCCCATAACGCAGGAGCTGCCCGTTCACGCGGATCTCGATCCATGCATCCGATTTTCCGACGGGAGCATCAAGGGTGCAGGTATTGGCGGCCACAAGACCGCTTGCGCCCTGGTCTGTGTTCTTGCCGCAACTGAAGATCGCGGTCAGGCCCGAGTTGTTCGGCGCGTTCGTCCAGGAGAACTGACCGAGCGCGGCGGAATATGCGAGGCCGTCTATGGCAAGGCTCAGCGACGGCTCGGACGCAACGAAGGCCATCGGGTCGCCGCAGGCTTCGACGAGCGGCCAGACATTGCAGGCCGTCAGCTGGAATCGGGCCGCGGTTCCGAACGCTGCGCCGGTGAGGCTCCGAACGAAGCCCGAGCCCGGGAAGTTCACGGGCGCCCCTGCCGGAGATCCCCTGTCGTCGAGGCGCTGGAGGATGTACTTATCAGCAGCCGGCCTGACGCCATCGACGCGATAGTCCCACTCGGTGCCGTTGAAGGCCATTGCGCCGTCGATCGAGGTGACTGAGCCGGGAGACGGATAGGGCGTGACCGAAACGACGGCCGACGCTGTGCAGCCGCCCCTGTTGTAGCCCCAGACGACGAAGTTGTACCGGGTGTCCCTGTCGGTGAGGCCCGGGAAAGACACGTCGGTGGACGCGCGACCGACTGCCTGCTGCTCGATGACCGTTCCCCCGTCCCTCGGGGCGATGAGCGCGCCGGGCGCCGGCGATTGGACCCGACACGCCTGATCGCCCGAGGGCACGGCGGAAACGCTGAGCCGCTGCACGAAGTAGCCGAGAACCGTGTCCCCGTTCGCCGAGAACGGAGAGAAAGCCACATCGATGCCGCCCGATGGGTTCGCGAAGGCACGCACGTCTCCGGGCTGGGGCGCCCCGAACGGCACCGCTGTCGTCTCTGCCGGGTTCCAGGACGCGAACGAGGCGAGGGAATCGTTCTTTGCGAGCACACTGACGGCCGCCGGAACGCCGTTCTCGAGCCCGGTGACCGTGGCCGAACAGGTCTCGGTGCACGAGGCAGCGGACACATCCTGAACGGGCCGACCGCCGATCTCGATCGTGTAGCCCTGAACAGCGCTTCCGCCGTCGGGCACGACCGCCGGACGCCACGACAGGAGCAGGGCGCCGTCCAGCGGTGCCGCACGGATGTCTGCCGGGGTGAGCGGAACGATGTCTGAGTAGTACAGGCCGGATGCGCTGGCGCGCTCGCTCAGCCCAACGGCATTTCGTGCGGCCACCTGAATCGTCGCCCGGTAGGCAGCACCATTGCCCGGAGTGGGCACTGTGCAGCGTGTCGCGGCGCACACCGTGGAACCGAGGCTCTCTCCCCCGGGTGACACGAGGGTGATCTCAAACCCCTGGATGGCCGAGTTGTTGCTGGTTCCCGGGCTGAAGGCGATAGCCAGCGAGCGATCTCCGAACCCGGTCACCCGAACCCCGGTGACGGGGGCCGGTCGGTCGGTGACGGATATCCGCACTGTCCCCCAGGCCGCGCGATCGGGATCGCCCGTCGCATCCAGCACCTGGTACTGCACCGACACGTCACCGGGCGGCGTATTGGCGCTGGCGAAAACCGAGAGAACACGCTTGTCGGCGCTGGGTGTGACAGACAGGCCGGCGGGCAGGCTGGCGGCGTCGATCCCCCGCACCGCGACGACGGTCAACGCCTCGCCCGGGAATGGATTCGTGGCGAGGTCATTGGCCAGAACGTCCACGACGGTGCTCGCTCCCCGCACGGCGACAGCCTGATCCGGAGCGGGGATCGCGCGGGGCCTGGTGGAGGCCACCACGGCCAGCTCGATTCGCCCGGCCCGCCCCTCGCCCGCATCATGCCTTACGCCGATGGCCACCTGGCTGCGAGAGCCCTTCGCCGTCTGATTGCCCGCGGTGATAGACAACGACTGGCCCGAGAGGCTCGTGCTGAAGCCGACGGGTGCGGGGTCCAGCGTCGAGAAGACCAGCCGGGCCTGATCGGCGGCATAGGGGTAGGCGGTCAGCTTCGTCAGGTCGAACACCTTGGTCTGGCCGGGCTCGAACTCGACCAGCGCACCGTTGAATGTCGGCGGCTGGTTGGTGCTGGGCACGACGCTGATCGGCAGAACGAGGGTGGCGACGTTGGTGCCGTCGGTCACCTCAAAGGAGATGGATGCCGGACCGAAGTAGCCGGAAGCACTGGTGAAACGAAGCCTCTGATCGCCATCGACGAGGCTCTGGCCGTCGGAATGCACCGCGCGCACGAGATTCGGATCGGTCAGGCGCACCGTGCGAGAAGAGCCGGCAACGACATACTGGGCGATGTCGATCGTCTTCTCTTGACCGCTGGTCGCCGTTATCGCCTCGGCTCCCTTGCGCAGTTGAGGGAGGGCATCTCGAAGTCCCGGGACCCAGAGGAATCCCTGGGATCGAACGCTCGGGTCATCCGGATGCGTGACGGCGAACGGGATGACCTGTCGAGTCTCACCGATCGAGACCCGAATTCGATTTCCCGCGGTCACCTCCGCAGATCCCGAATAGCCGGGAAGAACACTCAACAGAAGCGAGCGGCTCGGCCCGTCCGCAAAGAACACCCGGCTGAGAACGTCGACGTCCACAGTGCTCCGCTCGGCGATATCCGACAGGGTAAGCACCGTGTCGCTGACGACCGGCCTGCCGAGTGGAGCCTGGCTGCTGACGATCACGGTCAGAAACGACGAGCTGGTTCCGCCGCGGCCGTTATCGATCTCGTAGACGAAGCCATACCGGCCCTCTGTCGCCCCGGCGCTGACGGAGACCGTCCTGCCGTCTGTCGTTGCGGCGGGAACGGCCCCGGCAGGCCCCCCGGCGCCGGTGATGCCCGAGATCGACAGTGTTCCGCCATCCGGGTCGGAATCGTTCTCCATCACGGGCACCGTGACCGACCTGCCGGGCCTCATCTCGACCTCGTCGGGCGCCGCATAGGGATTTCTTGCACCGTCGGACCTCGGGCCGATCCCAACCCGGATGCTGCCGGTTGCCCGCGCTCCCAGATTGTCGATGACGGAGTAGGTGAAGGTATCGGTGCCGGTGGCGTAGTCGCCCGCCCGGTACTGGATGAAGGCGGTTCCGGTCTCCTCGACGCTGCCCTTCTCGGGAGCCGACGTCTCACCGAGGAGCTGGACGGAGTCTCCGTCGGGATCGATGCCGGAGAGAGGGACCGGGATTCGAACGCTCGAGCCCGCAATCACGCGGGCAATGAGGCTCTGGGCAACGGGTGCCGCGTTCGCCGCGGGGTTGGCCTCGCGAACCGAGATTCGAACGACGGCCGTGGAGAACTGGCCGTCCGGCGCCTCGACCCGATAGGTCACGGCGTAATTGCCGGGGCTGTCCGGGGCGAGGTAGCGCAGAACGCGGCCCGATACGAATGCCAGCCCGCCCGAGTCGCCGGGCCCGGCAACGAGCTGCGGCGCAAGAGTGAGGGCATCCCCGTCCGGTTGAACATCGTTTTCCAGAACCGGGATGTCCACGACGTCTCCGACCCTGACGGCGGCCGAATCGTCGGTGGCCACGGGAGGCTGGCGGCTTGCGGGTTCCGGGATCTCGATCACGGAAACCTCGCCCGCGGCGCTCGCGAGCCCGTTGCTGACGGTGTAGCCGAACGTCAGCGTGCCCGACTCGAGAGGTGCCGTGAGAGTCACCCGAATCAGTCTCTGCTCGAGGATCTCGACCCGCGCCCTGCCGGAGGCTGCATCCTTCAGGCCGGTGATGATGAGAACACCGCCGGCGGGGTCGAAGTCCCCGGCGAGAACGTCGACGGACATCGCCTGCGACGCTCGCACGAAGGCCGTGTGGGGAATGGTCACGGGAATCGTTGCCGCGTCCGTCGGGGCGATGACCTCGACGCGAACCACCCCGGTCGCCGTCACGCTCGAATCGGTGACCGAGTACTCGAGGTACGTCGTTCCCACGACGTCGGCCGTCAGAAGGAAGGTGCCCGCGGCGTAGTCGGGGGTTATGGCGACAGACTGCCGGGCCGGGACCGCCGCAAGCCTGACGACGCCCGAACCGCCATGAACGTGACCGAGCGGGCTCACGAGGGATTCGACACCGAGCGTGACCCTCTGAACGAATGGATCCGCCGATATCGGCACGGTTCCCGGGGCGAGAACGGTCACCGACAGCACGCCAGCGCCCGCGAGGACTCCGTCGCTGACGGTCAGGGCCACCTGAGTAAGTCCCGGCACGGCGGCGGTGTCCGCATAGGTGACACGCCCGTCCGGCAGATAGGTGACGCCGGCCTGGCCGCTTCCCACGGCGGACTGGAGATAGATCGGGTCGCTGTCGGGGTCGACCCAGTCGCCGAGGACCGCAGTACTTGCGCGCGACGATGCGGCGACGGAAAGGCTTGTGGGCTGACGCTGGACCGGGGCGGAGTTCTCGGAGTCACGCCGTACCGAGACCGTGACCGTCGCCGTCGCCGTGCCGCCTCGACCATCACTGATCGAGTAGTCGAAACTCACAACCCCTGTTGCCGAGGCAGGCAGCGTGATTCGAAGTTGCTGTCCCTGGCTCACCGGCTCGACCGTGAATCCCGCCCCGACCGGGACCCGCACCGCGTCGATCACGATCACGTCCGAGTTGGGGTCGTAGTCGTTCGCCAGCACATTCAGGATGCTTGCCCGGCCAGGCCGCGCGCCCACCGCGTCCGCCACGGCGACCGGCGGCTGCTGCGCGATAACGGTCGGGGGCGGCGCCGTGCTGCCGGCCTCCTCCGTCGGCGTCTGGGTCTTGTTCTGCTCGAGGAGTTCGGCCCAGTTCTGGATCAGCCGGTTCCCCTTCTGAACGTCCCAGGCGGCCCCCGCCTGCACCTCGTTCAGGAGCACCCGCGAGCCATTCACCCTGAATTCGAGCCGGCCTCCGGACGGCATCCGCGACAGGGTGCCCGAGGCCACCACCGGCGTTTCGTTTCGATCGCCGGAACAGCGGCTCCACGATCGACCATCGGTCCACGCCGCGAATTCGCAGCCTGCCACACTCACCGAGGCAGCCGGGTTTCCCGTGTGTCCGTCCGAGAGCACACTGACCGTTCGCTCGGCGAGAGAGACGGAGAGCAGGGATCCTGACGTCGACACAAGCACGGCATCGGCTTCCGGCCCAGGCCTCTGCAGGACAGCCTGCGCCAGATCCGTCGTCGATGTTTCGAGCGGGATGCTGCCATCCCGGGTCACGACGATTCCCGCCGACCGATCGAGGAGAACCCAGCGGTCGCCCACTGCCGAGATCGTCACAGCGCTCCTCGAGTCAAGCGCCACGGCCGACTGGTCTGCCGCCCGGGCCTGGGCCTCCGGCCTGATTGTGAAGACGGACTGGCCGCTCACCGAGACGGCGAACAGAGTGGAGTCCTCCGCGAGCGCGACGTCGCCTCCCACACCCAGTGTCAGATCCGGCAATGCCGACTCGTCGAATCTGGCCAAGGAGTCGGGGGTCATCAGCCACACGTTGCCGGTCGACGGGGAGAACACAACGCTGCGATTTCCCGCCTGAAGCACCTCGACCTCCCCCGGGGGCAGGGGAACGGACTCCGCGACGCTGGCGCTCGCCGGGTCGACGATCAGCGCCGCGCTGCCACTGGGGTCGACGGCGACGACCGCGCCCGCGCCCTGGGCGAGTTCGATCGCGCCGGCTGTCGTGGGCACGACGGTATTCAGCTGGGAGATCTCGACATTGACCCGGCCGACGGCGCGCTGCGACTGGTTGGTGATCCAGACCGACGCATCCGCGTTGTCAATCTTCTGTGCCGTGTAGCCCTCGGATGTGACGGCGACCGTCACGATCAGGGTCGCCACCACGACGCAGACGATCAGTCCTGGAATCGTCCGGCGGTGCGATGCGTGCCATGCCCGCCAGCGATCACGCATCATCAGGATGCGTCTGCGCACTTCTCGGCGCTGGCCGGGCCTGCGCGCCCGGCCCGGGTCACGGCCACCGTGACGCAGATCTGGCGCCCTGGCCCGGCGGAGGCCGTGAACCCGACGCCACGCTGGACGCTGACGGTTCCGTCACCGGTCGTGACAACGTAGCTGTCGCCTTCGGCCAGGCCAGGATCCTGCCAATCAAACCGAACGATCCCCGCGCCTGACACGGTCGAGATCTCGCCTACCCGCGGGATTCCCGGGCCGGACGTGACGCTCAGAGAACCCGTGGCGAATACGAGACCCGCCCCGGCCCCCACGACCGCGAGCCCCAGCACACCGAAAAAGATGGCTCGGCTGCGGCGGGATTTCGTCCCCGCGGCCAGGTTGCGCCTGCCCCTCTGCCGAGGCATTGGCTCCCGCTCCGCTGTCGGCGCCCTGACGGTCCGCTCCGGAGACGGGTCCCCGGGCCCGGCAGCCAGGCTGGCCCCCCACGGCTCGAGCTCACTCTCCAGTGGCGTCTGGGCCAGACCGAGTGATGTCTCTATTCCCTGGTATTCGCGGACGAGAGCGAGAACGCTCTCCTGGCGATCGGCCGGATCCTTGGCCATCGAGCGAGCGAGCGAGTTCTCCAGGGCCGCAGGAACGTCCGCTCGAGACGTCGGCGGCAGCGCCGTTGCTCGGATCCGACGGATCAGCTCGGTCTGGGTGTAGGGCTCCCGGGTCTCGCCGGCCAGCCTCTCGAACGGCGATCGTCCCGCAAGCAGCGAGTAGACGGTGGCACCGAAGGAGTAGATCTCCGACTCGTGCGTGCCCGTTGTTTCTTCGGCCAGCACCTCGGGAGCCGACCACGGAACCGAGAGTCCGACCGCATCGGAGGGTCCCTGCCGGTGTGTCCTGCCTGCAATGCCGAAATCCGACAGGACCGGGTTGCCGTAGCTGGTCAGGAGAATATTTCCCGGCTTCACGTCCCGGTGCAGGATTCCCAGCTGATGGGCCGCATGAACGGCGCTGCCGATCTTTACCGCGACACGCAGCACATCCGCCACGGGCAACTGTTCCCGGCGATAGCGCTGACCCAGGCTGGTCACGCAGTACTCCATCACGAGGTACGGTCGACCGTCCTGCGAGACCCCGGCCGCATAGACCGTGAGGATCGACGGATGAGAACTCAGCGTCGCCATGAGGTTCGCCTCCGTGACGAACATTCGGCGAACGTCCTCCGTGACGGCCTCCGGAACCATGACCTTCACGGCAACCGTTCGACGAGGCATGTCCTGCTCGAATAGGAAGACGTCGGCGAATCCACCGGACCCCAAGACCCGCAGGAAAGAGAATCCCGCCAGCGCCGGTGGAGCCGAGGGCAGTCTCTTCGCCATGGGGTTTGCCTAGGTTCGCTGGCGGGTGGCCGGCGAGGCCAGCGCATCCGTCGTCGGAGCCTCGACGTCAAGCACCAGGACGGTGACATTGTCGCGACCGCCGTTGGCCAGCGCTGCGGCAACCAGCTCGCCGACGGCGGTCTCCGGCGAGGGAGCGATTCTAAGGTAGTGCGCGATCCCCGTCTCGTTCAGCTCCTTGGTCAGCCCGTCGGAGCAGATCAGGATGCGCTGGCCGGGCTCGATGGGCAGCAGAGAGTAATCGGGGACCGGACGTTCGTGGAAGCCGACCGCCCGGGTGATGACATTGCTGTCGGGGTGCGTCTCGGCCTCATCCCGCGTGATGAGCCCCGCCGCGACAAGCTCCTGCACGACGGAGTGATCCACGGTTATCTGCTGCAGCCGGTCGTTCTCGAAGAAGTACACCCGGGAGTCGCCGATGTTGAACACGACCCACTGGGCCTCCTCATCGATGATGGCCATCGCGAGACCCGTTACCGTCGTGCCCGTTCCCAGCGTGGTCTCATCCCCCACGCGGTCGATGTCCTCGACGGCAGCGTCGAGGGCGGCTTCGATCTGGGACGTGGTGATGAACTCACTGCCCGAGATCGCACCGATCCGGGTCACAACGGCATCACTCGCGACGTCCCCAGCCGCGTGGCCGCCCATACCGTCGGCGATGGCGAAGACCGGCGGGTTGGCGACGACGCTGTCCTCGTTCACCGCACGTCGGTTCCCCCGGTCAGAGATGAACGACCAGTTCAGGGTCACCGCGCGGGAGCCCGCGCCGCCGGGAAGCGACACAGTGAGCTGTGCTGCACTGTCACCGATCTGGGTCACGAGACTCTCCTTGAGGAATTCACACAGACTTCTTGAGTACTTCGAATACGTTGCCGTCACCGACGTCGATCCTGCTTAGATCCGGGGTGACGAGCGAATCCCCCTGCCGTAACTTTATCCGAGACCCGTCGGGCAGGGTGACAGTTGTTCCATTGGTCGAGGCGAGGTCGGTCACCACAACGTTCTCGCCCACCAGCGCAATTTCGGCGTGACTCGCCGAGACCATCGATGAACGCGACTCTACCCGGAGGATCATTGGCGCTCGGGATCCGGGAATTCGACGCGGTCGCGGATCGCGACCGATGACGATGGGGCCGAGGATCTCAATCGGCGATCCACCGCTGGAACGTATCTCGAAGCGCGACGCGGGACGGGTTTCTTTCGACGCTGCGCCCGGCGCCTCGTCCCGCGATGAACCGGCGGAGGGACAGGGCATTTTCGACGGAGGCGCCACAAGCCTCGTCTCCTCGAATGCCGAGGGGTCGAACGAGGTACCTGCCGTGTCTGTTCCCGGGCCCAGCGCCAGGGAGTACTCGGAATCCAGCTGCCAGATCCCCTGACGCCCGCTGGCAGCACCCACGAGAACCGCACCGACGGCGTTGAAGGTGACCAGGTGCCAGGGCACAAGGCCCTGCGCGGAGACCCGGGCACTGCCCCCGACCGAGTGGACGTCCACGACGGCGCCACCTCGCACGACAATCGTCACCCGCGGCGATTCTCCGTGCATCCCCGCTTCGGCGAAGACCACAGAGAAGGACGCGACCGCGTCGACGCCGATAAGGGGGATCGCCTGGACGACCGATTCGGTGCAGGCATCGGGGGAATCAAGTTCCGATTGCACCCTGACCTGGATTCGCCGGGGGGTCGACGACGGAAGCGTGACGAGTGCCCGCGCGGCCCCGAATACGACCATGTCCTCCCAGGCGCCCGCGAC
Organism: Microbacteriaceae bacterium; assembly: GCA_947444785.1. Taxonomy (GTDB): domain Bacteria; phylum Actinomycetota; class Actinomycetes; order Actinomycetales; family Microbacteriaceae; genus Agreia. The sequence goes on from CANFBG010000009.1 coordinate 17,018, forward strand.
CTTTCGACCTGGGCCCAAGGTCATCCGGCCGACGAAGGGCAGGGCAGCGGCCTCATCCCCCCTGATATCGGCACCCTGCACACCCCGAGCCTAGCGATACCGTCCTCAAATCCCTGTCTAGAGGCAGTTTCCTTCGTGGGCCAGAGTTTTCAGAACAACTGATTCCGCATCTTTTCTTTGTCTTGGCGACGAATTCCCTTGTGATAAGGAAATATCACTGACAGACTCGAAGTTATGAATCAGAGACTGAGACCGGTTCAGCTGGACGACACCGCCAAGGCGATCATCGAGCAGCTCCAGGATGACGGTCGTCGCTCCTACGCCGACATCGGCAAGGCCGTGGGCCTGAGCGAGGCCGCCGTCAGGCAGCGGGTGCAGAAGCTCACCGACTCAGGAGTGATGCAGATCGTCGCCGTCACGGATCCTCTGCAGCTCGGGTTCTATCGTCAGGCCATGATCGGCCTCAAGATCTCCGGGGACACGCGGCTGGTTGCCGATGCCCTCGCCAAGATCTCATCCGTCGACTACGTCGTGCTCACGGCCGGTTCCTTCGACGCGATGGCGGAGGTCGTCTGCGAGAACGACGACGACCTCATCGCCCTGCTCAACTCCGAGATAAGAACGATTCCCGGGGTCCTGTCCACCGAGACGTTCGTCTATCTCAAGCTGCGCAAGCAGCTCTACAACTGGGGAACCAGATAACCCATGACACTGTCAGAGACATACAACACGCCGTCCACCACCGGACGGACCTATGACGAGGCCGACCTGCAGAAGAAGGCCCGAGACCACCTCTGGATGCACTTCAGCCGGCAGTCCGTGATGGAGAACGGCGGCGGCGTCCCCATCATCGCCAGAGGCGAGGGCCATCACATCTGGGACACGAAGGGCAAGAAGTACTTCGACGCCCTGTCGGGCCTCTTCGTCGTGAACGCAGGCCACGGCCGCCGACGTCTCGCCGAGGTCGCAGCCCGGCAGGCCGAGGAACTCGCCTTCTTCCCCATCTGGTCCTACGCGCATCCGGCCGCTATCGAGCTTGCCGACCGGCTCGCCGACTACGCCCCGGGAGACCTCAACCGGGTCTTCTTCTCCACGGGCGGGGGCGAGGCGGTCGAGACCGCATTCAAGCTGGCCAAGCAGTACTTCAAGCTGCAGGGCAAGCCGGGAAAGCACAAGGTCATCTCCCGGGCCGTCGCCTACCACGGCACCCCGCAGGGTGCCCTGGCCATCACCGGCATCCCCGCCATGAAGGCGATGTTCGAGCCGCTCACCCCGGGCGGGTTCCGCGTGCCGAACACCAACTTCTATCGCGCGCCGGAACACGGCGACGACCTCGAGGCCTTCGGGGTCTGGGCGGCGGACCGCATCGAGGAGATGATTCAGTTCGAGGGACCCGAAACCGTCGCAGCGGTCTTTCTCGAGCCCGTTCAGAACTCGGGCGGCTGTTTCCCCCCGCCGCCCGGCTACTTCACGCGGGTGCGGGAGATCTGCGACCGCTACGACGTGCTGCTGGTCAGCGACGAGGTGATCTGCGCGTTCGGTCGCATCGGTGAGATGTTCGCCTGCAACGCCTACGGGTTCGTGCCGGACATGATCACGTGCGCGAAGGGAATGACCAGCGGCTACTCCCCCATCGGCGCCACCATCATCTCCGACAGGGTCTACGAGCCCTTCAAGCACGGCCAGACCTACTTCGCCCACGGCTACACGTTTGCCGGACACCCGGTCTCGGCCGCGGTCGCGCTGGCCAACCTCGACATCTTCGAGGAGGAGAGGCTGAACGAGAACGTGCGGGCGAACTCACCGCTCTTCCGCCAGACGCTCGAGAAGTTGAAGGACCTGCCGATCGTCGGCGATGTTCGTGGCGACGGCTACTTCTTCGGCATCGAGCTCGTGAAAGACAAGGTCACCAAGGAGACCTTCGACGACGATGAGAGCGAGCGGCTGCTGCGCGGGTTCCTATCCAAAGCACTCTTCGATGCGGGCCTCTACTGCCGGGCGGATGACCGGGGAGACCCCGTTATCCAGCTGGCGCCGCCACTGACCGTCGGCGCCGCCGAGTTCACCGAGATCGAGGAGATCCTGCGCAGCGTTCTGACCGAGGCATGGACACGTCTCTAGGCCCGCCCGTCAGCTTCTGGTTCGACGGCCTGCCGGATCCCGAGAATCCCGCGCGGTCCTCGGCCGAGCCGCGGGCCGCCCTGGATGTCTGCATCATTGGCGGCGGACTCACGGGGCTCTGGACCGCCTACTATCTCGCCAAGGCGGATCCGAGCCTCGAGATTGCCGTGCTCGAGAAACATCACGTGGGATTCGGCGCCTCAGGGCGAAACGGCGGCTGGTGCTCGGCGCTCTTCCCTCGCTCGGCGACCTCCCTCGAACGCCAACACGGCTTCGATGCGGCCGTCAGGATGCGCAGGGCGATGATCGAGACCGTCGGCGAGGTCGGGCGGGTCACCGCGCTGGAGGGCATCGACTGCGACTTCGCCCAGGGCGGCACCATCGCCTTCGCCCGAACCCCGACGCAGCTCTCTGCCGCCCGGAGCGAGGTCGAGGAGGCACGACGCTTCGGCGTCGATGCGGTGGAGCTCTGGGAGTCGCCCGGCCCACACGATGCGGCAATTCACGGTGTCGCCGGGGCGATCGGAGCCAGCTTTGATCCGGCCTGCGCGCGACTCCAGCCGGCCAAGCTCGTCTCGGGCCTGGCCGAAGTGGTCGAGTCGCTGGGTGTTCGTATCCATGAACGGACGGAGGTTCTCAACTGGGGGCCGCGACGGGTGACCTACCGCAGTCACAGCCCCGGAGAGACCGCCCGCACCGCGACTCTCACCGCGGCAACCGTGGTGGTTGCGACCGAGGGATACGGGGCACAGCTTCCGGGGGTGGGCAGGCGCATCCTGCCCCTGTACTCCCTGATGATCGCGACCGAGCCGCTGCCCGAGGAGTTCTGGGACAGCGCCGGCATCTCGCACGGGCAGACATTCACGGACTATCGGCACCTTCTGATCTACGGCCAGCGCACCGCCGACAACCGGATCGCCTTCGGCGGCCGCGGTGCCAGATATCACTGGGGATCGAGCATTCGGCCGGAGTACGACCACGTCGAACGGGTCTTTCATCACCTGCGCCGGTGCCTGAGCGACCTGCTGCCCGCGTCGGCCGAGGCAGAGATCACCCACCGGTGGGGCGGGCCCATCGGTGTCGCCCGCGATTGGCATGCCAGCGCAAGCTTCAATCCGGCGACCGGGATCGCGTTCGCCGGAGGGTACGTCGGCGATGGCCTGAGCACGACGAATCTTGCAGGCCGCACACTTTCGCACCTGATCACCGGTCACCAGAGCCCCCTGACCGAACTGCCCTGGGTGAATCACGCGTCACCTCGCTGGGAACCTGAGCCGCTGCGCTTCCTCGGGGCCAACACGGGCCTGATGGGCATGGCCCTTGCCGACACCGAGGAGCGCCTCACCCGGCGCGAATCCGTTGTGGCCAAGATGCTCGGACCCCTCGTCGGGCACTGAGCTTCACTGTCCAGGCCGTCCTGACTGCCACCTCCCCCGATTCAGAGGGGAGCCCTGCCGACCCAGTCCGGCACCCGTCCGGTGTTGATCAGCGTTCTGAACAGTCGGGCAAGCTCATATCCCGGGCCGATCGCCAAGGCCGAATCGAGGTAGCCGCCTGCCGCTGTCCCGCTTCCCCTGGCCCACTCCAGCCAGGCCAGCATCGTCAGTGGCGCCAGGCGCCAGGGCTCGGGGCTGTGCCCGGCCAGGTGTCGCAGCAGCCGAATCCCGCATTCGAGTCGAAGGCCGCTCGGGGCCTTCAGGCCGTCTCCCACGAAGGTGGCGAGGATCGAATCGTCGCCGATGCTCCCGCCGCTGTTCAAGAGCTCAGTATCCCGCGCCGCGGATCGGCCGCCGGCAGGACCCCACGCGAGTTCCATCAGGACGCAGTCACGAATGCCCTTGTCCCGGAGGCTGAAAAGAAGAGGAGCCATCTGCTCCGGAGTGAGCTCTGTCGGAAGCCCCTCGAGCGCGTCACGCCAGAGCGGAAGCGTGCGGGCGGCGTCGCCCAACCGATCACGACGATTCTGGCTGGCCGTGATCGGACGACAGGCCTCGAGAACGAGCGCGCGGTCCGCGGCGGAGCCGAGAACGAGCACCCCCCGGCTACGCCCGAGCTCCATCCCCTCGTCGCCACAGGGCTCGAACAGGCCCTTCTCCCTCAGCTGTTTCTCCATGGTTCCCCCGGCCAGGGAGGCCAGTGTCCCCTGCTCCGAATCCAGGGCGGACGCCCACCGCTCGTCTCCGACGATGAGAGCGTCGAGGATATCGAGGCCGGCGGAAGACATTCGCTTCACGATTCGATCGGTCAAGGCGGCACGGGGCGGACGCCCCTCTCCGCCTGTGCGCGTTGCGCGCGGCTCATTCGTGTAGATGACGATGAGAACGGCGTCGACCCCCGGCACCCTGCTGATGAGTCTCATCAGGGCGTCGGCCACGAGGCGGTGGGACGCATCGGTATCGAGTTCGGGAAGGTCGATTCGCAGCGACGCCGCCGTCTGCCTGGTGTGAAAAGTCTGAATGAGAATGCTGTTCTCTGGCGTGTAACCCAGAAACCGAGGAAGGGCGAGAAGGAAATCGGCCGGTCTGGCGGCCTTGATCACTGTTTTCATGGGACCAGCGTCGTCGCGACCAGGGCATCGGGTCGAGGCGAGCCCGGTGATCTGGGGAGAACCTCGGCGCGTCGGGCACTGTGGAGGGAATAGACACTCTCGGCAAGCCGCTGTGCAGGAACTCCTGCCCAGCCCTCCAGCTGGCCTAGGGTCGAGGCATGACAACGATCCCAGGAGAGACCGAGGGCATCCATCGATGCCCGTGGGTTGGCACCGACCCCGAATATCGGCGGTATCACGACGAGGAATGGGGCCGGCCGCTGCACGGTGACCGGGCGATGTTCGAGAAGATCGCCCTGGAGGGATTCCAGGCCGGCCTCAGCTGGATCACCATCCTGAAGAAGCGCGACGCCTTCCGGGAGCTCTTTCAGGGCTTCGACATCGACACCGTCGCCGGGTACGACGACGGCGACGTCGAACTCCTGATGGCCGACACCCGCATCATCCGCAACCGCCCGAAGATAGAGGCAGCAGTCTCCAACGCGCGCATCGTTCAGAAGCTGATCGCCGATTACTCGCCGGGCGCATTGGACGCCCTCGTCTGGAGCTTTGCCCCCGAAACACCGGCGACACGGCCGCAGACCGCCGAAGACATCCCGGCCACAACGGCCGAATCAGTTGCGCTGAGCAAGGCCCTGAAGAAGCTGGGCCTCAAATTCGTCGGCCCCACAACCATGTACGCCCTCATGCAATCAGCCGGCATGGTCGATGACCACGTCAGCGACTGCTTCCGGGCGCAGCACGCCCTCAGTCGCTGAGGGCCGCCGCAAACTGCGCGTTGTACAGGGTGAAGTACGCCCCGCGCGCGGCGAGCAGCGCCTCATGGGTGCCCTGCTCCACGATGCGGCCCGACTCCATCACCAGGATGACGTCGGCGTCCTTGATCGTCGAGAGGCGATGCGCGATCACAAAGCTCGTGCGGTCTCTACGCAGCGCCGACATCGCGCGCTGCACGAGCACCTCTGTTCGGGTGTCGACGGAGCTTGTCGCCTCATCCAGAATCAGGACGCTCGGCTGGGCCAGGAACGCGCGCGCGATCGTGATGAGCTGCTTCTCGCCCGCACTGACGTTGGCGGCCTCGTCTTCCAGCACGGTGTCATAGCCCTCGGGCAGCGAGTGCACGAATCGATCCACGTACGTGGCCTGGGCTGCGGCGAGAATCTGTTCCTCGCTCGCACCGGGTCGGCCATAGGCGATGTTCTCGCGGATCGTTCCCCCGAACAGCCACGTGTCCTGCAGGACCATCCCCGTGCGGCGTCGGAGGTCATTCCTGCTCATCTGGGCGATGTCAACGCCGTCCATCGTAATTCGGCCCGCGTCCAGCTCGTAGAACCGCATGATCAGGTTGACCAGGGTGGTCTTTCCCGCCCCGGTCGGCCCGACGATGGCGACCGTCTGGCCCGGCTCGGCCACGAGGTCGAGGTTCTCGATCAGCGGGGAGTCGGCCTTGTATCGGAAGGACACCCCCTCGAAGGCGAGTCGGCCGTTCGTCTGGGTCGGCGTCTTCGTGGGCGTCGCATCCGCGCTCTGCTCGGTCGCGTCGAGGAGTGTGAAGACCCGTTCGGCCGAGGCCACGCCCGACTGCAGGAGATTCGCCATCGAGCCGAGCTGGGTCAACGGCTGGGTGAACTGGCGTGAGTACTGGATGAAGGCCTGGACCCCGCCGAGACTGAGGCTGCCGGATGCGACCATGAGCCCGCCGACGACGGCGATCGCCACGTAGACGAGGTTTCCGACGAACATCATGGCCGGCATGATGATGCCCGAGATGAACTGGGCACCGAAGCTGGCCTTGAAGAGCTCCTCGTTCTTCGCCGCGAAGACCGCCTTGATCTCGGGCTGGCGACCGAAGACCTTCACCAGGGCGTGACCCGAATAGCTCTCCTCGATGCGTGCGTTCAGGGTTCCCGTATGCGCCCACTGCTGAACGAACAACTTCTGCGACCGCTTGGCGATGACCGTGGTGATCACCAGGGTCAGCGGGATCGTCACGAGCGCGATGAGGGCCAGGAGCGGCGAGATGACGAACATCATCGTCACCACTCCGATAACGGTGAGCAGGGAGGTCAGGATCTGGCTGAGGGTCTGCTGGAGGCTGGTCGAGACGTTGTCGATGTCATTGGTCACCCGGCTGAGCAGCTCGCCCCGCGGCATCGTGTCGAAGTAGCTCAGGGGCAGCCGGTGGATCTTGGCCTCGACCTCCTCGCGAAGGGTGTAGACCGTTCGCTGCACGACGCCGTTCAAGACGAAGGACTGGAGCCAGCCGAAGAGCGACGAGAAGACGTACAGCGCGAGCACGAGCATCAGGATGCGGCCGAGCAGGGCGAAGTCGATTCCCGTTCCGGGAACGAACGTCATGCCGCTGAGCAGGTCGGCCTGCTGGGTCTGGCCCGCGGCTCGGAGGCCCGCGATGAACTGATCCTCGGTCGCGCCCGCCGGCAGGGACTGGCCGACGACGCCGCCGAAGATGACGTTGGTGGCCTCACCGAGGATCCGGGGGCCGACGACGCTGAGCGTGACGCTGATGACGGCAAGTGCCGTCGTGACGACGATCCACAGGCGCTCGGGCTTCAGCCTTCCGGCCAGTCGCTTGGCCGAGGGCCCGAAGTTCATCGACTTCTCGACCGGCATGCCCATGCCGCCCATCGGCCCGCCGCCGCCGGGACCCCGCATGGGGCCGCCGCCGGGACGTCCCTGCCCGCTCATGCTGTTTCCTGAACGGCGAGCTGGGACTCGACAATCTCGCGGTAGGTCTCCGACTTCTCCAGGAGCTCAATGTGCGTACCCTTGGCCACTACTTCGCCGTCCTCGAGAACTATGATCTGGTCGGCGTCGATGATTGTCGACACCCGTTGCGCCACGATGATCATCGAAGCATCCGCACGATCCCGGCGAAGCGCCTGGCGGAGTCGGGCGTCGGTCGAAAGGTCGAGGGCCGAGAAGGAGTCGTCGAAGACGTAGATCTCCGGCCGCTTCACGAGCGCACGGGCGATGGCGATTCTCTGCCGCTGGCCGCCGGAGACATTCGTGCCGCCCTGGGCGATCGCCGACTCGAGGCCGTCTGTCATCTCCGCGACGAACTCGCGGGCCTGGGCGGTCTCCAGCGCCTCCCAGAGCTCGGCGTCGGTGGCATCCGGTCGACCGTACCTGAGGTTCGAGGCGACGGTGCCGCTGAAAAGATACGGCTTCTGGGGAACGAGCCCGATGCGACTCCACAGGAGGTCGGGATCAAGCTCCCGCACATCGACCCCGTCGATCCGCACCGTTCCCGCCGTGGCGTCGAAGAGTCGCGGCAGGAGGTTGATCAGGGTCGTCTTGCCGGAGCCCGTGCTGCCGATGATGGCGGTGGTCTCCCCCGGCGCACTCACGAAGCTGATGTCGTGCAGCACCGGCTGTTCGGCCCCGGGATAGCTGAACGACACCCGGTCGAGCTCGATGACGCCCGACTGGGAGAGCTCCGTGACCGGATTCTCCGGCGGGACAACGGAGGACTCCGTGTTCAAGACCTCTGAGATACGATCGGCACAGACGGCGGCCCGGGGAATCAGCACGGCCATGAACGTGGCCATCATGACGGCCATCAGGATCTGCACCATGTAGGTCAGGAACGCGATGAGCGTGCCGATCTGGGTGGACCCGTCGGCGACCCGGAAGGCCCCGAACCAAAGCACCGCCACGGACGAGACGTTCAGCACGAGGGTCACGACCGGGAACATCAGGGCGAAGAGGCGGCCTGCCGAGAGCGCGGTGCGGGTGACGTCGCTGTTCGCCTTGCCGAAACGGATCCGCTCCGCATCCTCCCGGACGAAGGCCCGGATGACGCGGATGCCGGTCAGCTGCTCGCGGAGAACGGCATTCAGCGAGTCGATGCGCACCTGCATCAGGCGGAACAGCGGCACCATCCGAACGATGATGAGCGACAGCAGCCCGACGAGAATCGGCAGGGCGACGACGATCAGCCAGGACAGCTCGACGTCGAGCGAGAGTGCCATGATGATTCCGCCGACGCAGAGCATGGGAGCCGATACCAACAGCGTGCACCCCATGAGCACGAGCATCTGCACCTGCTGTACGTCGTTGGTCGTGCGCGTGATCAGGGACGGGGCCCCGAAGAATGAGACCTCGCGCTCGGAGAAGTCGCTCACCTTCGTGAACACGCCCGCCCGGAGGTCTCGCCCGACGGCCATGGCTGCCTTGGCGCCGAAGTAGACCGCCGTGATAGCGCAGGCCACCTGCACGAGGGTGATCGCCAGCATGAGTTCACCGGTGGAGAGAATGAAGCCGGTATCCCCCTTGGCGACGCCCTGGTCGATGATGCGCGCGTTCAGAGTCGGCAGGAAGAGCGACGCGATCGACTGCAGAAGTTGGAAGACGACGACGCCCAGCAGGAGACGCCAGTGAGGGCGGAGGTACACCACGAGTATTCGCCAGAGCATCCTTCGAGCCTAACCCCGCGTCAGTGGCCGGGCACGACCAGAACCAGCTCCCCCGAACCCCCCAATGTGAGGTCAATCCCTGCCGCGACAGCCCAGGCCAGCAGCTCGGTGATCGAGGCGAAATCGGTCGCGTTCTGGATGATCTGGCGGGTGAGGAGACCCTTGGCGCTCTTGTTGAAGTGGTTCATGGCCCGCACCATGCCGTCGGGTCCCGCCGAAACGACCCGAAGATAGAAGGCGTTCGGGTTCGCCGTGACCGGGCCGAGAGCGACATAGCCTTCCGAACGCAGGTCGAGAGTCAGGCCGGAACCGCCAAGTTCGCGAGCCACGGCCTCCTGCCAATGCCGCTTCAGTTGGATGCCCGGCAGCCGGGAATCGTGGGACAGCCGATAGGCCGGAATGTGATCCATCGCCGAGACGGGGCCGAAGAGGGCGGAGTGGATGACGACATTCTGACCGGCGAACTGCCTCTCGACTTCCGTGAGGGATGCGGCATCCAGGGCGTCGAACAAAACCCCCGTATAGCGATCCAGTGCGGGCATGGTGGGAGAGCTGGCCACGACCCGGTTCCTGCCCACCTCATCTGCAAGCCGAGGTCCGAGCTTGAGTGCGATCATGCTGGCCGCGGGATCTCGGGCGAGCAGGGCCACCTCCTTGACGAGGATGCGCCGGAGACCGGCAAGCCTGGGAAAACGCAGGCCAGCGACAGCAACCCGCGAACCTTCCCCGCCCTCTCTCTTGGTCTCAGACGGAGGAAGGAGGATCAGCATCAGCCAATCCTCCTTCCTGTACTTATTCGTTGGTGCAGCTAGATCAGGCTGGCCGTTCCCGCCACGATCGTGACCGTGTTGTTCTCGACCGAGAGGAAGCCGGAGTCGGCCTGAGCCTGAACCTTGGCTCCATCCGCCTTCGTGATGCGGATCTCACCCGAGGCAAGGATCGCCAGCATCGGCTCGTGACCGGCAAGGATGCCGATCTCGCCCTCGACGGTCTTGGCAATGACCATGGTGGCCTCGCCAGTCCAGACCTCGTGGTCGGCCGAGACAACACTGACCTTCAAAGGAGTCGCCATCTCTAGCCGTTGTCCTTCTGGATCTGAGCCCACTTCTCTTCGACGTCATTGATGCCACCGACGTTGAAGAAGGCCTGCTCGGCCACGTGGTCGAAGTCTCCGTTTGCGATCGCGGAGAAGGACTCGATCGTGTCCTTCAGCGGAACGGTGGAACCCTCGACGCCCGTGAACTTCTTGGCCATGTAGGTGTTCTGCGAGAGGAACTGCTCGATCCGACGTGCACGCGACACGGTGATCTTGTCTTCCTCAGACAGCTCATCGACACCGAGGATCGCGATGATCTCCTGGAGTTCCTTGTTCTTCTGCAGGATCGCCTTGACGCGAACAGCCGTGTTGTAGTGATCGGCACCCAGGTAGCGGGGGTCGAGGATACGGCTGGTCGAGGTCAGCGGGTCGACGGCCGGGTAGAGGCCCTTCGACGCGATCACACGGGACAGCTCGGTCGTGGCGTCCAGGTGGGCGAAGGTCGTCGCCGGAGCCGGGTCGGTGTAGTCGTCGGCGGGAACGTAGATCGCCTGCAGCGAGGTGATCGAGTGACCGCGGGTCGAGGTGATGCGCTCCTGAAGAACACCCATCTCGTCGGCGAGGTTCGGCTGGTAGCCGACGGCGGAGGGCATGCGTCCCAGAAGGGTCGACACCTCGGATCCGGCCTGCGTGAAGCGGAAGATGTTGTCGATGAAGAGCAACACGTCCTGCTTCTGCACGTCGCGGAAGTACTCAGCCATGGTGAGGGCGCTGAGGGCGACGCGAAGACGCGTTCCCGGCGGCTCGTCCATCTGGCCGAACACCAAGGCCGTCTTGTCGAAGACCCCGGCCTCTTCCATCTCGGCGATGAGGTCGTTGCCCTCACGGGTGCGCTCTCCGACACCGGCGAACACGGAAACTCCACCGTGGTCCTGCGCCACGCGCTGGATCATCTCCTGGATGAGGACGGTCTTGCCGACACCGGCACCGCCGAACAGTCCGATCTTGCCACCCTGAACATAGGGCGTCAGGAGGTCGATGACCTTGATGCCGGTCTCGAACATCTCGGTCTTGGACTCGAGCTGGTCGAATGCCGGGGGCTTGCGGTGGATGGGCCACCGCTCCGTGATCTCGATCTTCTCGCCCGGCTTGGCGTTCAGAACCTCACCGATGACGTTGAACACCTTGCCCTTGGTCACCTCTCCGACGGGAACCGAGATTGCGGCTCCGGTGTCGGTGACCTCCTGGCCGCGAACCAGGCCGTCGGTCGGGTTCAGTGCGATGGCGCGAACGAGGTCGTCGCCCAGGTGCAGGGCGACCTCGAGCGTGATCACGACGGGCTCGGAGCCCGGGATCGAGATCGTGGTCTTCAGGGCGTTGTAGATGCCCGGGATCGAGTCGTGGGGGAACTCAATGTCCACGACGGGGCCGGTAACGCGGGCGATCCGGCCGATCGAGCCGGCCTTCGGCTCGGTCGCAGCGTCAGGTGCTGTCAGGGTCATGGCTTCTCTCTCTTGTCTCTACGAAAAGAATCGCTGATGGATTCGGGTCTACTTGGCCGAGCTAAGGGCATCGGCGCCGCCGACGATCTCGGAAATCTGCTGGGTGATCTCAGACTGCCGCGCGTTGTTCGCGAGCCGGGTGAAGTCTCGGATGAGGCCATCCGCGTTGTCGCTCGCTGCCTTCATCGCCTTCTGCGTCGCCGCATGCTTGGCCGCAGCGGACTGCAGCATCGCGTTGAAGAGGCGACTCTCGATGTACACGGGAAGCAGGGAGTCGAGAACCTTCTCGGCATCCGGCTCGAAGTTGTACAGCGGGAGAACGGTCTTGGAGTCGAGCTCCTCGACGCCTTCGACGACCTCGAGCGGAAGCAGTCGAACGACCTCGGGCTCCTGCACCAGCATCGAGATGAAGCGGTTGTAGCAGACGTGGATCTCGTCTACACCGCCCTCGGACGCGGGCGTCAGGAACGACTCGAGAAGAGCGTCGCCGATCTCCTTCGCCGTCTCGAACTGGGGCGAGTCGGTGCCACCCGTCCACGTGCGCACCGACGCGCGGCGACGGAACGCGAAGTACGCGCTCGCCTTGCGGCCGATGAGGAAGTAGACGACCTCCTTGCCTTGGCTTCGGAGCAGCTCAGCGAGCTGCTCCGAGGCCTTGAGCACGTTGGAGTTGAAGGCACCGGCGAGACCGCGGTCGCTGGAGAAGATGACGATCGCAGCGCGCTCGATCTTCTCCGGCTCGGTGGTCAGCACGTGGTCGACGTTCGAGTACGACGCAACAGCCGAGACTGCCCGCGTGATCGCCCGAGAATACGGCGTGGATGCTGCAACCCGTGCCTGCGCTTTTTGAATGCGCGAGGCAGAGATGAGCTCCATGGCCCTGGTGATCTTCTTGGTCGTCTGAGCAGACTTGATCTTCTGCCGGTAGACCCGAAGTTGCGCTCCCATTAGTTAGCGGCGACCCTTCACGATCTTCTCTTGATTGACGTCCTCGACAGGGATCGCGGTGAAAACCTCGCGGCCTACCGAAGCGAGGGGCTTGCCCTCACCCGTCTGGAACTCGAGCTTGAACGCGTCGACACCGGCGGCGAGGTCCGCAACCGTCTGATCGTCAAGCACGTTCGTCTCCCGCAGGCGCGTGAGAACGGTCGTGCTGCGACCCAGGAAGTCGAGCAGTTCCCGCTCGAAGCGCAGAATGTCCTCGACGGGCACCTCGTCCAGCTTGCCGTTCGTGCCGGCCCAGATCGCGACGACCTGGTCCTCCACGGGGTACGGCGAGTACTGGGGCTGCTTGAGCAGCTCCGTGAGGCGCGCACCGCGGGCCAGCTGGCGACGGCTCGTCGGGTCGAGGTCGGATGCGAACATCGCGAATGCCTCGAGCGAACGGTACTGGGCCAGTTCGAGCTTCAAGGTTCCGGAGACCTTCTTGATGCTCTTGACCTGGGCGTCGCCACCGACTCGGGAGACGGAGATTCCGACGTCGACCGCGGGACGCTGGTTGGCGTTGAAGAGGTCGGACTGCAGGAAGATCTGGCCGTCGGTGATCGAGATCACGTTGGTGGGGATGTAGGCGGAGACGTCGTTGGCCTTCGTCTCGATGATGGGCAGGCCCGTCATCGAACCGGCGCCCAGGGCGTCGGAGAGCTTCGCACAACGCTCGAGCAGACGCGAGTGTAGGTAGAAGACGTCACCCGGGTAGGCCTCGCGTCCCGGCGGACGACGCAGCAGCAGCGAAACGGCGCGGTAAGCCTCGGCCTGCTTGGACAGGTCATCGAAGATGATGAGCACATGCTTGCCGCCGTACATCCAGTGCTGGCCGATGGCCGAACCGGTGTAGGGGGCGAGGTACTTGAAGCCGGCAGGGTCGGATGCGGGAGACGCGACGATGGTCGTGTACTCGAGCGCTCCGGCGTCTTCCAGCGCACCCTTGACGGAGGCGATGGTCGAGCCCTTCTGGCCGATGGCGACGTAGATGCAGCGAACCTGCTTGTTCACGTCTCCGGAGTCCCAGTTGGCCTTCTGGTTGATGATCGTGTCGATCGCGATGGCGGTCTTGCCCGTCTGGCGGTCACCGATGATCAGCTGGCGCTGGCCCCGGCCGATCGGGATCATGGCGTCGATCGCCTTGATGCCGGTCTGCATGGGCTCGTGCACGCTCTTGCGGTCCATGACGCCGGGCGCCTGGAGCTCGAGGGCGCGGCGGCCCTCCGAGACGATCTCGCCGAGACCGTCGATCGGGTTGCCGAGCGGGTCGACGACGCGGCCGAGGTAGGCGTCTCCGACGGGAACGGAGAGGACCTCGCCGGTGCGCTGCACCTCCATGCCCTCGACGATTCCGGAGAACTCACCGAGGACGATGACACCGACCTCGTCTTCGTCGAGGTTCTGGGCAAGGCCCAGCGTGCCATCGGCGAAGCGGATGAGCTCGTTGGCCATGACGCCGGGGAGTCCCTCGACGTGGGCAATGCCGTCGCCGGCGTCAATGACGTAGCCGACCTCGGTCTTAGTCGCCTTGCCGGGCTCGTAGGACGCAACGAAGTCCTGGAGCGCGCCCCGGATCTCGTCCGGGCTAATCGATAGTTCTGCCATCGTTTTTCCTTTTTCTGCCGGGGATGCTCTCCACGGCGGGTAGCGAGTAAGCCGTTACGGGCTAACCAGCGAGCTGGAGTCTCAAGTCGTTGATTCGGGAGGACAGGCTGCCGTCGATCACGTCGTCGCCGACCTGAATGCGCAGTCCCCCGATGACCTCGGGGTCGAAAACCTGTCGGATCGAGAGCGGGCGGCCGTAGAGGGACGCGAGGCCCTTCTGCAGGCGCTCGAGCTGACCCGGAGTGATGGGGGCGGCGGAGGTCACGGTGGCGATCGCCTTGCCGCCCTGGTCGGCGACGATGCGGGCTGCCTCGCGGAGAAGCTCCCCGATTCGGCGCGACCGCGGCTGGGCCACGAGGTGGCTGACGATTGCCAGAGTCTGGCCGCTCGCCTTGTCCGCCAGCAGGCGGTTGACTAGTGACAGCTTCGCCGAGGTCTCGCCCAGCTTGGAACCGAGCGCAAGCTCGAGCTCCGGGCTGGAGGAGACGGCCTCACGGAACGACGCGATCTCGTCCTCGACCGAAACCGAGGCGGGAGCCGAGTCCGCGAGGACGCGAATGCCGATCTCCTCGATGGCGACCAGGACATCGTCACTGGTGGACCAACGGGCCCCGGCGATGTCCGAAAGGACGGCCAAGGCCTCGGGGGCCACACTCGTGCCAAACACCCTGGTGACCACGAGCGCCTTCGCCTTGGCGTCCGCGCTCGGGTTGGCAATCGCCGACCTGAGGGATGCGGACTCCCCGATGATTCGTCCCGCGGCGAGCAACTGCTCGCCCGTCTGAAGCGTCGCGACTGACGCCTGGGCGCTCAGCCGTGTCCTGGTCTCAGCCAGTGCTTCTCTGGTCGCACTACCCATGTGGTTACTTGCCTCCGGTGACGCCGTTGGGCGTTGCGCTCTCGGCAGCCTCGAGGTCGGCGAGGAAACGGTCGACAATGCCGGCCGCCTTCGCGTCGTCCTTCAGGCTCTCGCCGATGACACCCGATGCCAGATCGATCGCGAGCGAACCGACCTCGGCACGCAGGGAGACGACGGCAGCCTGGCGCTCGGCCTCGATCTGCGCCGTGGCCTGGCCGTGGATCCGGGCCGCGTCCGCCGTGGCGGCGTCCTTGAGCTCGGTTCCGATCAAAAGGGCGTCCAGGCGAGCCTGGTCGCGAATCTTGCCGGCCTCGGCACGAGCCTCGCTGAGGCGAGCCGTGTACTCCTCGCGCGCAGCCTCGGCCTCGGCCTGAGCAGCACCCGCCTTGGCGATGTTGCCCTCGATGGCAGCGGACCGCTCGTCAAGAAGCACCTTCATCTTCGGCAGAACCACGCGCCAGAAGAAGAACAGGATGACCAGGAAGCAGAGCGACGACCAGATGATGTCATAGATCTCAGGAATCAATGGATTCTTGGTTTCGACAGCAGCTGCGGCAGCTATTACTGAATGAAGCATCTCAGCCTCCTAACTTGGTTGTCGGAAGACAGGGACTAGGCCGTGAAGATGAAGTACGTGGCGATACCGATGAAGGCGAGTGCCTCGGTGAACGCGATACCGATGTACATCAGGACCTGGAGGCGGCCGGCGAGCTCGGGCTGGCGCGAGACGCCCTCGATGGTCTTGCCGACGACGATACCCACGCCGATGGCCGGGCCGATTGCCGCGAGGCCGTATCCAACGGTCGCGATGTTTCCGTTGATTGCTGCGAGAACGGAGATGTCCACGAGTGTTTCCTTTCGTAAATGCGAACCGGGCAGGTGCCAGGTTCGGTTAGTGCTCTTCAGCCAGGGCTAGCTGAATATAGACAGCGGTAAGAAGGGCAAAGACATAGGCCTGAAGAACTGCGACCAGAATCTCGAAGAGGGTGAAGACGAACCCGAAGGCCAGTGTTCCAACACCGAAGAGAGCGTAGAAGCCGCCGGCGGTGAAGAAGAAGAACTGCGTGGCCGAGAAGAACAGCACCAGCAGAAGGTGGCCGACGACCATGTTCATCAGCAGTCGCAGCGTCAAGGTCACGGGCCGAAGCACGAAGGCCGACACGAACTCGATCGGCGTGACGATGATGTATAGCGGCCACGGCACACCGGGCGGGAACAGCGAGTTGCGAAGGAACGCAACCGGGTGCTTGCGGAGGCCCGCGTAGATGAAGGCGATGTAGGCGACGATCGCCAAGACCAGTGGAACACCGATCACCGACGTTCCGGCGATGTTCAGGAACGGGATGATTCCCGTGATGTTCATCGCGAGCACCATGAAGAAGATCGTGGTGAGCAGCGGCAGGAACCGGCGGCCGTCTTTCTTGCCCAGCAGGTCTTCGGCGATGTTCACCCGAACGAAGTCCAGCGCCATCTCGGCGAGGCTCTGGCCACGTCCCGGAATCAGCTTCATCTTGCGGGTGCCGAGCCAGAAGAGCACCAGGATGGCGGTGACCGAGATGAATCGGATCAGGACGATTCGGTTGATTTCGAACGGGGTGCCCGGGAAGAAAATAACCTCAGGGAAGAATTCCGCGATCGAAGGACCGTGGAAGCTACCATCGTCGGTTGCTAACGGGACAATCATGTTCAGAGCGTTAGCTAACAGCGTTGTCTCCTGGTTCGGGGCGTGAAGCATAGCTCCAGCGACGACGAAAGATGGGGGTTGCCAGCCGCAGATAAAAAGTCATGCGGCGACGGAACGAACTTTTGAACCCTATCAACAAGAAGGGGTCCACGCCCAATCGAGAGCCCCGATTGGCGCGCCGCGGAACTACCCCCCGTTAGAGGGGTTGCCTCCGGGGAGTCGAACGTCGCTCACGTAGGGAATCCTCGACTTCGCCACGACCACGAGGTCCACCACGAGAGAGCCGATGACGCCCGTGACGAGGCTGAGAAACATGATCAGGTTGTCGATGAACGGCTGGTCTTTCAGCAGCACGATCAGCACGAGGAAGAGGACGAACTTCAGCAGCCAGGCCCCAAGCACCACGGAGAAGAAGATGATCGTGGCGAAATCGTGCTCCTGGTAACGATTGGCCACCAGGATCGAGACCGCGGTGAGCCCGAGGAAGAACACTGCCATGCCGGTGCCGATCAAAGCGCTCAGCACGCCGACCCAGCCGTGCGCCAGATACCCGGCGATGCCGCCCACGACCGCTATTCCGACCGCTAGGAGGGC
>CANFBG010000010.1 GCA_947444785.1 Microbacteriaceae bacterium
CGCCGTGGGGGAGACCGACCCGAATCGCGCGGCGGATGCGCTCCTTGAGCGCGGCGTCGAGCTCGCGATCGTCAAGCAGGGACCCAGGGGCGTGCTCGCCAAGACCCGGGACGGGTCGCTTGAGGTGCCGCCGTACTTCGTCGACGTCATCAACGGACTGGGTTCCGGCGACAGCTTCGGCGGTGCGCTCTGCCATGGCCTGCTCGAGGGCTGGCCGCTCGAGCGCATCCTGCGCTTCGCCAACATCGCCGGTGCCATCGTGGCGTCCCGGCGCGAGTGCTCGACCGCCATGCCCAGCACCGCCGAGGTCGAAGCCATCCTTCAGGGAGTCTCGTAATGTCCACATTCTTAGGTGACGATGCCTTTGAGCGACTGCGCTCGCTCCGGCTGGAGCAGCCCGAAGCGATTGCGGAGCTGCTGGCGGCCCGCCCGCGCCGCGAGCTCATCTCCGGCGACCGCCGCCTGATGATCGTGGCGGCCGACCACCCGGCCCGAGGGGCCCTCGCGGTGGGCAGCGACCCGCTCGCCATGGCGAATCGGTACGAGCTGCTCGATCGTCTCGCGGCAGCGCTCTCCCGCCCCGGTGTCGATGGTGTGCTCGGCACGCCCGACATCATCGACGATCTGGCGCTCCTGGGCGTTCTCGACAACAAGATCGTCGTCGGCTCGATGAACCGCGGCGGCCTTCGGGGCGCCAGCTTCGAGATGGACGACCGCTACACGGCGTACGACGTCGCGAGCATCGTGGCAGCCCGCCTCGACTTCGCCAAGCTGCTCGTGCGCATCAACCTCTCGGATGCCGGAACGCTTCGGACCCTTGAGCGCACCGCTCACGCCGTCACCGAGGCGGCGGCCGCCAGACTGCCGATCATGCTCGAGCCGTTCATGAGTGAGTGGGTCTCCGGCAGGATCGTCAACGACCTGAGCCCGGATGCGGTGATCGCCTCGATGGCCATCGCCGCGGGTCTCGGCGCCTCCAGCGCCTACTCGTGGCTGAAGCTGCCCGTCGTGCCCGAGATGGCCCGCGTCATGGAGGCGTCGACGCTTCCCACACTGCTGCTCGGCGGCGACCCGAGCGGCAACCAGGCGGAGACGTACGAGTCGTGGGCCAACGCCCTGACGCTTCCCGGCGTCAACGGCCTCGTCGTGGGTCGCAGTCTGCTCTACCCGCCCGGCGGCGACGTCGTCTCCGCGGTGGATGTCGCCGCGGGCCTCGTTCACGAGCGCGTGCGCGTTACCCTCGCCTGACCCCATAAATCCAACGATCCGCTGAGAACCCAAGAAGGAAACTATGTCTGACAGCACACTTCCGATCGTCCAGCACTACATCAACGGCACGGCCTCCGTCTCCGCCAGTGGCCGCACCGCGCCCGTCTATGACCCGGCCCTCGGCATCCAGACCAAGAGCGTCGTGCTGGCGGATGAGGCAGAGGTCAACGCTGCCGTCGCCGCAGCCCGGGCCGCGTTCCCGGCGTGGCGGGACACGTCGGTCACCCGCCGCCAGCAGGTCATGTTCCGCTTCCGCGAGCTCCTGAATGAGCGCAAGGGCGACCTCGCCGAGATCCTCACGAGCGAGCACGGCAAGGTCGTGTCCGATGCCCTGGGGGAGATCACCCGCGGCCTCGAGGTCGTCGAGCTCGCCACCGGCTTCCCGCACCTCATCAAGGGCGAGTTCTCTGAGAACGTCTCGACCGGCGTGGATGTCTACTCGACCACGGGCCCGCTCGGCGTCGTGGGAATCATCAGCCCGTTCAACTTCCCGGCAATGGTGCCGATGTGGTTCTTCCCCATCGCCATCGCGGCTGGCAACACCGTCGTGCTGAAGCCCTCTGAGAAGGACCCGTCCGCAGCCAACTGGCTCGCCGAGCTGTTCACCGAGGCCGGCCTGCCCGATGGCGTCTTCAACGTGCTGCACGGCGACAAGGTCTCCGTCGACGGCCTGCTGAACCACAGGGACGTCAAGGCGATCTCGTTCGTCGGCTCGACGCCGATCGCGAAGTACATCTACGAGACGGCCGCGGCCAATGGCAAGCGCGTGCAGGCCCTCGGCGGCGCCAAGAACCACATGCTGGTGCTTCCGGATGCCGACCTCGACCTGACCGCGGACGCCGCGATCAACGCGGGCTTCGGCTCGGCCGGTGAGCGCTGCATGGCGATCAGCGTTGTGGTCGCCGTCGAGCCGGTCGCAGACGAGCTGATCGAGAAGATCACAAGCCGCATGGCGACGCTCAAGGTCGGCGACGGCCGCCGCAACTGCGACATGGGCCCGCTCGTCACCGAGGCGCACCGTGACAAGGTCGCCTCCTACATCGACATCGCGATCGAGGACGGCGCGAGAATCGTCGTCGACGGCCGCGACATCGAGGTCGACGGCGCGGCCGACGGCTTCTGGCTCGGCCCGACGCTGATCGACGCCCTGCCGACGAGTTCCCGGGCATACCTCGACGAGATCTTCGGCCCGGTGCTCTCGGTCGTTCGCGTCGCCAGCTACGAGGAAGGCCTCGCGCTGATCAACTCCGGCCAGTACGGCAACGGCACCGCGATCTTCACCAACGACGGCGGCGCGGCCCGCCGCTTCCAGAACGAGGTCGAGGTCGGCATGATCGGCATCAACGTGCCGATCCCCGTTCCCGTCGCCTACTACTCCTTCGGCGGGTTCAAGGACTCCAGCTTCGGCGACTCCAAGGCGTACGGCATGCAGGGCTTCCACTTCTTCACCCGCGAGAAGACCATGACGTCGCGCTGGCTCGACCCGAGCCACGGCGGCATCAACCTGGGCTTCCCCCAGAACTAGTCTCGCAAGTACCCAAACGCAGAGGGCAGTCATGCAGCAGAGCACTGAGTGGTTCTATCCGAGGGGCACCCTCCCTCAGGGTGCCTGGGAGTCTGTCGTCGACGGTTCTCTCCCCGGATGGACCCACACCGGCCTGCGCACCGGCTCGTTGGGAGATGGTGTCGTTCTCACCCTCGAGGCAGGCGACGTCGAACGCATGATCCTGCCGCTCGTGGGCTCGGCCGTCGTGTCGTGGGCGACCGGAGCGGACCGCGGCGCGGTGCACCTTGCCGGCCGCGAGTCGGTCTTCGACGGCCCTTCGGATGTCGTCTATGTGGGTGTCGGCACATCCGTCACCATCACCGGCACCGGGCGTATCGCAGTGGCAGAGGCGCCGGCCACCGAGTACCGGCCTGTCGTACACCTGCCCAAAGCGGATGTCCCGGTCGAGATCCGGGGAGCTGGCCGCTCCACCCGCCAGGTGCACAACTTCGGCGTGCCCGGAGCCCTTGACGCCCAGAAGCTCATTGTCTGCGAGGTCATCACCCCGGCCGAGAACTGGTCGTCGTTTCCGGCGCACAAGCACGACGAGGCGATTCCGGGGCACGAGTCGCGGCTCGAGGAGATCTACTACTTCGAGTCGGAGGTGACCCGGGGTGCAACCGGTGTGCCCGCCACGGCCGCCCCGTTCGGCATGTTCGCGACCTACAGCTCCGCTGCCGGCGAGATCGACATCAACGCCATGGTTCATACCGGCGACATCGCGCTCGTACCCTTTGGCTACCATGGGCCGGCCGTCGCCGCGCCCGGATACGACCTCTACTACCTCAATGTCATGGCGGGGCCAGGCCTCGAGCGTTCCTGGCAGATCAGCGATGATCCGGCCCATGGCTGGGTGCGCGAGAGCTGGACCGGCCAGCAAACCGACCCTCGCCTGCCCTACGCCGCTTCTCTGACCGCATCCACGACCGAAGGAACGCCCGCATGAGCAATCCCGCTGCACACAAGACCCGGCGGATGACCGTCAGCCAGGCTCTGGTCGAGTTCCTCGCCAACCAGTACACCGTCGATGGCGAGGTCCGGGAACGAACGATCCCCGGCATGTTCGGCATCTTCGGCCACGGCAACGTCGCGGGCCTCGGCCAGGCGCTGAAGCAGGCCAATGCATCGAACCCCGAGCTGATGCCCTACTTCCAAGCCCGCAACGAGCAGGCGATGGTGCACCAGTCCGTCGCCTACGCCCGGATGCATCGCCGCCGCGCCACGTACGCCAGCGCCGCCTCCGTCGGTCCCGGCGCCGCCAACATGCTCACCGGCGCTGCCCTTGCCACGGCGAACCGCCTGCCCGCCCTCCTTCTGCCGAGTGACACCTTCGCGACCCGTGTCGCCGACCCCGTGCTGCAGCAGCTCGAGCACCCGCACGACATCGGCCTCACTGTGAACGACGCGTTCCGCCCGCTGAGCCGCTTCTTCGACCGTGTGCAGCGCCCCGAGCAGCTGTACTCCATCGCCCTCGCGGCGATGCGCGTCTTGACCGACCCGGTCGAGACCGGGGCCGTCACGATCTCCCTGCCGGAGGATGTGCAGGCCGAGATCATCGATGTGCCCGTGGCGTTCCTGGCGGAGCGCGAGTGGCATGTGCGCCGCCCGCTGCCCGAAAGGTCGGCGCTTGCGCGCGCCGTTCACGCCATAAGGAACGCCAAGAACCCCTTCATCATCGCCGGCGGCGGGGTCATCTACGCAGGCGCCGAGGAGCAGCTGAGGCAGTTCGTCGAGCAGACCGGCATCCCCGTCGGTACCTCTCAGGCCGGCGGCGGCTCGCTCCTGTGGGACCACCCGCAGTATCTCGGGGGAGTGGGCGCCACCGGCACCACCGCCTCGAACCGTCTGGCCGCTGAAGCCGACGTCATCATCGGCGTAGGCACCCGCTACAGCGACTTCACGACCGCGAGCCGCACGGCGTTCCAGAACCCGAACGTCGTCTTCATCAACATCAACGTGGCCTCGTTCGACGCCTACAAGCACGGCACTCAGCTGGCCATGGTCGCCGACGCCCGCGAGGCGCTGGAGGCACTGATCGTCGAGCTCGCCGGCTTCCGGGTGTCCGACGCCTACGCCGCCGAGATCGCCGGCCAGAAGGCGCTCTGGGATGCGGCGGTCGACGAGGCCTTCGTCCCCTCCGGGCTCGCCCTGCCGGGACAGGCCGAGATCATCGGCGCCGTTCAGGCGGCGACCGACCCGCGCGATGTCGTTATCCAGGCGGCAGGTTCCCTGCCTGGCGACCTGCACAAGCTGTGGCGCGTGCGCGATGCCCTCGGCTACCACGTCGAGTATGCCTTCTCCTGCATGGGCTATGAGATCGCGGCGGGACTCGGCGTTCGCCGGGCGGCGCCCGACCGGGAGGCGGTCGTGATGGTCGGCGACGGCTCCTATCTGATGCTGCACACCGAGCTCGTCACGGCCGTGGCCGAGGGAATCAAGATCATCGTGGTGCTCATCCAGAACCACGGCTACGCCTCGATCGGCCACCTGTCGGAGTCGGTCGGCTCCGAGCGGTTCGGCACGCTGTACCGCTACCTCGACGATGACACCCGCAACTTCGAGGGCGAGAAGAAGCTGCCGATCGATCTGGCGGCCAACGCGCGCAGCTACGGCATCACCGTGATCGACATCGAGGCCGGCCCCGACTCGATCAACGACCTGAGTGCGGCCGTGGCCGCCGCCAAGGCGTCGGACGTCGCCACGCTGATCCACATCAACAGCAACCCGCTGATCTACGCACCCGACGGCGAGGGCTGGTGGGACGTCCCCGTCGCGCAGGTCTCGACGATCGAAAGCACCCAGACCGCCTACGACAAGTACCGCATCCGGCAGTCACGCCAGCGACCGCTGCTCGGCTAGCCGCTGAACCGGTTGGGGACGAACTGGAATTACCTGGCCGCTGGGGCGTTGGCGTAGGTACAACTACAGCAGGGAAGACCACATGCCACTCGTACGAATTGACATTCAAGAGGGTCGCGACGCTCACGCCGTCCGGGCCATCGCCGATGGGATCCACAACGCCATCGTGCGCGTCTACGGGATCCCGCCGCGAGACCGGTTCCAGATCATCACCGAGCACCCCGCAGGCCTCATCATCGCCGAGGATGCCGGGCTCGGCTTCGAGCGCAC
Source organism: Microbacteriaceae bacterium (assembly GCA_947444785.1). Classification (GTDB taxonomy): domain Bacteria; phylum Actinomycetota; class Actinomycetes; order Actinomycetales; family Microbacteriaceae; genus Agreia. The sequence continues at coordinate 5,945 of CANFBG010000010.1, forward strand.
CACGGGCGTGGTCATGATCCAGGTCTTCACCCAGGCCGGCCGGAGTGATGACAAGAAGCAGGAGCTGTACGCCGCCATCGCAGCAGATCTTGCCGATGTGGGTGTCGTGGGCGAAGACGTCTTCATCGGCTACGTCGAGAATGGACCGCAGGACTGGTCGTTCGGCTTCGGTCGGGCCCAGTATGTGACGGGTGAGCTGGGCGTTCCCGCGAGCTAGGGTCGCTCCGTCCCGGCCCTACTTCTCGACGAGGGTGACCTCGAAGGAGTAGAGGTCTGGGCGGTAGCAGTGCCGGCCGAACTCGATGGCCCGGCCAGAGCTGTCGAATGCCGTTCGGTTCATGGTGAGCAGCGCAGCACCCGAGGGGATCTTCAGCTGGTCGCTCTCAGCGGCCGTGGCGGTGCGGGCACCGATCTCCTGCCGGGCGACGCGCATCGATACTCCCCGTGCGCGGAGTACCTGGTAGAGGCCGAATCGGGTCAAGTCCGCGGGCGTGATGTCGGCGAACTCCTCGGGGAGGTAGTTCTCGAGGATTCCCAGCGGCAGGTTGTTCGCCAGGCGCAGGCGGCGAAGGTGCAGTACGGGGGTGCCAGTCTCGATTCCCAGCAGCTCGGCCGGCTTGGCGGCAGCGGGAATGATCTCGTGGCCGAAAAGTTCGGTCGTCGGGTTCTGGTTTGTGCGCGTCAGGTCCTCGAACAGGCTCGTCAGTTCAACGTTGCGCGTCACGCGGCCATTCACGACCTGTGTGCCGATGCCGCGGCGGCGCACCAGCAGCCCCTTGTCAACGAGGTCCTGGATGGCTCGGCGGATTGTGGGCCGCGAGATGCCAAGGCGCTCACCGAGGGCGATCTCATTGTCGAGTCGGGCGCCGGGTGCCAGTTCGCCGCTGAGAATCACACTCTCGATGCGGGTCGCGACCTGGTGGTACAGGGGAATGGGCCCCGAGCGCTCCATGTCCATGAACAGGGCCGAGGGCAACGAGCTTTCGGGCTGACTCACAGCACACTTCTCCATATTTTCGTGCTGTATTCGCTTCTGCGACCACGATGACATTACATTATCACTTGGCCCGATTCGAGCCTGGGCGAGACGCAGTGACGCCTCCACGCACGGGTATCGTGGAAACCATGATTCAGCCTGCTGTCTCGCATCCGTTTCGCCGCTACGTCGCCATCGGCGACAGCTTCAGCGAGGGACTGGGTGATCCGCTTCCCGGGGATTCGACTCGCGGGTGGGCCGACTTCGTGGCCCAGGGGCTGGCGGCCGCGTCGACGGAGGAGTTCCGCTACGCGAACCTCGCCATCCGGGGGCGCAAGCTCGGCCCCATTCTGGCCGAGCAGCTCGACGCGGCATTGGCGCTCGGCCCCGACCTCGTGAGCCTGAACGGCGGCGGCAACGACATCATGCGGCCGCATATCGAGATGGCGGACATCGTCGGCCAGCTCGGGGCCGCCGCGGAGAAGATCGTGGCGAGCGGGGCCCACGTGCTGCTGCTCAGCGGCGCGAACCCCTCCAAGCACCTCCCGCTGGGCCGGGTCATGCAGCGTCGCGGAACCGAGATGTCGGATGCCGTTAAACAGCTCTTCCCGCGGCCCGCGGCCACGTATGTCGACAACTTCTCAGACGAGTCGTTCCATGACGCGCGCTTCTGGTCCCAGGACAAGCTGCACCTGAACGCCCTCGGCCACGCGCGCGTCGCGAGCAACGTGTTGAGGGCGCTGGGGGTTCCCGTTCCGGTGGAATGGCAGATCGCCGCCGACGGGACCACGGTTTCGGCCCGCCAGCCGGCGGTCCTCTACTACCGGGATCACGTTCTGCCCTGGGTGGGGCGTCGCCTCACGGGTCGCTCCTCGGGCGACGGCCGGCAGCCCAAGCTCGCCGAGCTGACACTTGTGCCGCGGGCATCCGGCCTCTAGCGCCTGAGCGGGCCTAGATCTCGAGGGCGTCGCCGGGCTTCAGGGGGAAGAACGTTCCGCCGCCCTGCTCGGTAGCCCACTCGATGCGGTCGTTCGCGATGTTCTTGCCGGGCGCCGACAGCACCATCTCGTGGGTCGGGAAGCTGCGCTTCGGGGCAACGGCCAGGACGTAGTCCATCACCTCGCTGATCTTCAGCCAGGGCGCGCCGGCGGGAACCGCCAGCACGTCGACCTCCAGGCCTTCGGGAATGAAGAATGAGTCGCCCGCGTAATAGATCTGCTCGTTTATCAGGACCCCGACGTTGTCCACGAGCGGGATGCTCGAGTGGATCTCCGCATGACGGCCGCCGAAGAAGCGGAGGGCAAAGGGGCCGGCCTCGACGGAGTCGCCGGGGGCGACCACAGTGATATCGAATCCGGATGCGACGAGCGCGACGCCCTCCGGCGCGAAGATCTTCGCCCCGGGTGACTTCGCCAGAATCCGCTGCAGCTGATCCGGTGTCCAGTGATCGCCGTGCTCGTGGGTGATCACAACGGCCTCGACGCCGGTGGCCGCGGCATCGGTGATCGGTGTGGTGAACGAGCCCGGATCCACGATCAGCGTGGTGCCGTCGTTCTCGATGACCAGTGCCGCGTGCTCGAGCTTCGTGAGTCTCATGGTGTGAGCCTAGAACCGATTTCTGTGTTTCGGTGACACGGCGCATCCGTCATAATCGGGGATCATGACCTCCCCATCGAAGCGGATTGTCGTAGCCGTGAACCCCGCTGCGTCTTTTGGCCGAACCAGAGACTCCGGCCCGCAGGTCGTCGCGGCGCTCGTGGCTGAAGGGCACGACGTGCTCGAGCTGGTCGAGACGAGTTTCGACGCGCTCCGGCAGGCGGTACTGCTGGCCGTCGCGCTGGAGAGAAGCCCGGCTGCCGGGCACGGCGACGTGGCCGTCGGCTCCCCGATCGACGTGCTGGTCGTGGTGGGCGGCGATGGCATGGTCAGCCTCGCCGCGAACGCCCTTGCCGGCACCGACGTGCCCGTGGGGATCATCCCGACGGGCACGGGCAACGACCTGGCCCGCGGGCTGGGCATCCCCCTGGGCGATACGGCGGCCGCCATTCGACACCTCTGCGCCCGGATCGGCGGGGAGCCTCGGCGGATCGATCTCGGGCGCATCCTGCACGGGGGAGGGCAGACCTATTTCGCCGGCGTGCTTTCGGCGGGCTTCGACGCCCTGGTGAACGAGCGGGCCAATCGGATGCGCTGGCCTCGCGGCGCCAGTCGCTACATTCTGGCGATGTTGGCGGAGCTCGTGGTGCTGCGTCCCCGGCAGTACGAGATCGAGGTCGACGGCGTACCCGGTCGGCTGCGGGCGACACTCTTGGCCCTCGCCAACAACGTGGCCCTGGGCGGCGGAATGCTGATCGTTCCCGATGCGCGTCTCGATGACGGCGAACTCGACCTGTTCACGTTGGCGCCGATCGGGCGGATGCGCTTTCTCAAACTTTTTCCCGCGGTGTTCCGCGGCGCCCACACGGGCTTCGCCGAGGTCGAGATCGTGCGGGCGCGACGGGTGCTGATCGACTCGCCGGGCGTCATCGCCTATGCCGACGGCGAGCGGGTAGCGGCCCTGCCGGTGACCGTCGAGGTGGTTCCCCAAGCCCTTTCAGTGCTCGCCTGAGGGGCCCTTCGCCCTCGATTGGCGCCGGCGCCCAACTGTGTGGCATACTAACTGAGTTCTACAAGGCCCCATCGTTTAGCGGCCTAGGACACCGCCCTCTCACGGCGGCAGCACGGGTTCAAATCCCGTTGGGGTCACAACAGTCCGGCATCTTGCTTCCGAGCAAGGTGCCGGGCTTTTTTTGTTCCCGGCCTCGTACTTTCTCCTCGTTTAGGGAGGAGATTCCGGCCTTCACGTCGTATGCATCCACGAGGGCTGAAATCTCCTCCCTAAACGTGAATGCCCTCGATCCGCCTCCGCTCCCGGGACAGCTGTGGCACTGTACGAACTTTCCGTCGATCAGGTGGGCCAGCTCGAGCACGAAGATCACCACGTAGCCGACACCGCGCAGCCATTCTCATTGGGGTCACAACAGTCCGGCATCTTGCTTCCGAGCACGGTGCCGGGCTTTTCTTGTTGGCGGCCGCCGACTTTTTTCTCCCTAAACGGGGGTGCATTATTCTGCTGTAAGCTTTTTACTCGAAGGGGAGTATCCCGCCTTCACCGCAGTCGTCAGTACGATCCCCGTTGTCGCGGATCCGTTGCGGTGGGTGTTCAGCGCCAAGGCGCCGAATGCCGGGAGAGACTTTCGGTCACCAGCCGCACCCGCGGCGCATCCGGAAGGTATCAATGGAACTCGCCCTGCCCCTGTGGTTCGAAGTCGGCTCTCTCGTCGTTCTGACGCTCATCCTCGTCGCCGACCTGTTGCTGGTGCTCAAGCGTCCGCACGTCCCGTCGATGCGGGAGGCCACCCTGTGGGTCGTCTTCTACGTGACGCTCGCGCTGATCTTCGCGTTCCTGATGCTCATCTTCAGCAACGGCGAGTTCGCGGGGCAGTTCCTCGCCGGCTGGCTGACCGAGTACAGCCTGTCGATCGACAACCTGTTCGTCTTCGTCATCATCATGACGCGCTTCAAGGTGCCCAAGAAGTACCAGCAGGAGGTGCTGATGGTCGGAATCATCATCGCCCTCATTCTCCGTGGAATCTTCATCCTGCTCGGCGCCCAGCTGATCGAGAACTTCAGCTGGATCTTCTACATCTTCGGCGCCTTCCTGCTCTACACGGCCTACCAGCAGGCCGTCTCCAAGCACGAGGACGAGGACACGGGCGACAGCTTCCTGATCAAGCTGATCCGCCGCAGGGTCGCCGTCTCCGACGACTACGACGGCGCGAAGGTTCGCACTGTCATCGACGGCAAGAAGATCTTCACCCCGATGCTGATCGTCTTCATCGCCATCGGCTCGACAGACCTGCTGTTCGCGCTCGACTCGATTCCCGCGATCTTCGGAATCACGACGAGCCCGTTCATCGTCTTCACCGCCAACATCTTCGCCCTGATGGGTCTTCGCCAGCTCTACTTCCTGCTGGGCGGCCTGCTCGAGAAGCTTGTCTACCTGCACTACGGCATCGCGTTCATCCTCGCGTTCATCGGCGTCAAGCTCGTCTCGCACGCCCTGCACACCAACCAGGTGCCGTTCATCAACGGGGGCGAGGGCTTCGCCTGGGCCCCGGAGATCGACACGTGGACGTCGCTCTCAGTCATCATCGGCTCGATGGCCGTCGCCACCGTCGCCAGCCTGATCAAGATGCGCTCGGATGCGAAGCGGGCTCTCACGGACTCCAAGTAAGCAGGCGGCGGTATTCGCCCGGTGGTATTCTGGGGGAATGCTGTTTGGTCAACTCCTTCTTGGTTGCCGCGACGAGTCCTCGTTCTAAGGCCTTACCTCGTCGCGGAGTGTTCCATGGGCTCCCTCGCAAGCTAAGCAAAGGCACTAACCATGAGCAGTTCTGACAACGGCGCCCACCGGCGCGGCCGCACCCTCGCCGAGAAGGTCTGGGATGACCACCTCGTCGTCAAGGGTGAGGACGGCAACCCCGACCTCATCTACATCGACCTGCACCTCGTGCACGAGGTCACCAGCCCGCAGGCCTTCGACGGGCTGCGCCAGGCCGGGCGCCCCGTGCGCCGCCTCGACCTGACGATCGCGACCGAGGACCACAACACCCCGACGGTCAACATCGACAAGCCGATAGCCGACCTCGTCAGCCGTACCCAGATCGAGGCGCTGCGCACGAACGCCGCCGAGTTCGGCATGCGCCTGCACTCCCTCGGCGACATCGAGCAGGGCATCGTGCACGTCGTCGGTCCGCAGCTCGGCCTGACCATGCCGGGCATCACCGTCGTCTGTGGCGACAGCCACACGAGCACGCACGGCGCGTTCGGCGCCATGGCGCTGGGCATCGGCACCAGCGAGGTCGAGCATGTCCTCGCCACCCAGACCCTGCCGCTGAAGCCGTTCAAGACCATGGCCATCAATGTCGAGGGGGCCCTGCGTCCCGGCGTGACGGCCAAGGACATCATCCTCGCCGTGATCGCCAAGATCACGACCGGCGGCGGCCAGGGCTACGTCTTGGAATACCGTGGCTCGGCCATCCGCTCGCTCTCGATGGAGGGCCGCATGACGATCTGCAACATGTCGATCGAGGCCGGTGCCCGCGCGGGCATGGTCGCGCCTGATCAGATCACCTTCGACTACCTCGAGGGCCGCCCCCACGCTCCGCAGGGCCAGGACTGGGTCGACGCCGTCGAGTACTGGAAGACGCTGCCGACCGACGACGACGCCGTGTTCGACGCGGAGGTCTTCCTCGACGCCAGCGAGCTCGAGCCCTTCGTCACCTGGGGCACGAACCCGGGCCAGGGCGTCTCCCTGTCGGAAACCGTGCCGAACCCGGCCGACATCACCGACCCGAACGAGCGGGCCTCCGCCGAGCGGGCGCTGGCCTACATGGACCTCGAGGCGGGAACGCGGATGAAGGACATCCAGGTCGACACCGTCTTCATCGGCTCGTGCACGAACTCCCGAATCGAAGACCTGCGCGCTGCCGCAGACATCATGCGGGGTCACAAGAAGGCCGACAACCTCCGCGTCCTGGTCGTGCCCGGCTCGGCCCGCGTGCGACTGGAGGCCGAGGCCGAGGGCCTCGACCAGGTGTTCAAGGACTTCGGAGCCGACTGGCGCTTCGCCGGCTGCTCGATGTGCCTCGGCATGAACCCCGACCAGATCGCGCCCGGCGAACGCTGCGCATCGACGTCGAACCGCAACTTCGAGGGGCGGCAGGGCAAGGGTGGTCGCACGCACCTCGTGTCGCCGTTGGTCGCCGCCGCGACCGCCATCCGGGGAACGCTGTCGAGCCCCTGGGATCTTGAGAATCTTGTTGCCGATGAGGCAATCGCGAACGGAGCAGTGAACTGATGGAGAAGGTTTCCCGCGTCACCGGCATCGCCGTGCCGATCAAGCAGTCCAACGTCGACACCGACTCGATCATCCCCGCGGAGTTCCTGAAGCGCGTCACCAAGACCGGCTTCGAGGACGCGCTGTTCTACGCGTGGCGCCAGAACCCTGACTTCGTGCTGAACCAGCCTCGGTATGCCGGCGCCAAGGTTCTCGTCGCGGGCCCCGACTTCGGCACGGGTTCCTCCCGCGAGCACGCCGTCTGGGCGCTACGCGACTACGGCTTCCGCGCCGTGCTGTCGTCGCGCTTCGGCGACATCTTCCGTGGCAACTCCGGCAAGCAGGGACTGCTGGCCGCCCAGGTCGCCGAGGAGGATATCCAGCGGATCTGGTCGTTGATCGAGGCGACCCCCGGGCTCGAGGTGACGGTCGACCTCGAGGCGCGCACGGTCACTGTAGGTGATTTCAGTACTGCGTTCGAGATCGATGACTACACTCGTTGGAGGCTGCTCGAGGGGCTCGATGACATCGGGCTCACCCTGCGGGACGAAGCAAAGATCACGGAGTTCGAGGCCACCCGCGCAGGCTGGCGGCCCCGGACCCTCCCAGTCAAATAGTCGAAAAGTTGTCACAACACCTCTTCGGCAGTACAGGCGGTAATTAGATTGAATTCACTCGTGCACGACGCCCAGAAGGCCGCGGACCACGTAGGACTCCCCTCCGACACCATCGTTATCAACGGTGGTCGGCCTCTCCGGGGAACCATTGACGTTCGAGGTGCCAAGAACCTTGTCACCAAGGCGATGGTCGCGTCCCTGCTCGGCGACACCAAGAGCATCCTGCGCGACGTGCCCGACATCAGCGATGTCTATGTCGTGTCCCGCATGCTCGAGGCCCACGGCGTGAAGATCACGGGCAGCCCCGAGACGGGCATCCTGAGCCTTGACCCGGCGAACGTCGCCTCGGCACTGAGTGCGGAGATCGACGCCCTGAGCGGTTCCAGTCGTATTCCGATCCTGTTCTGCGGCCCCCTGCTGCACCGCCTCGGCCATGCCTTCATCCCCGACCTCGGCGGGTGCCGCATCGGCGATCGCCCGATCGGCTTCCACCTCGAGGCCCTGAGCAAGTTCGGCGCGATCGTCGACAAGCAGCCCGGCGGCATCGACATCTCGGCCCCGAATGGCCTGCACGGCGCCAACATCGAGTTCGCCTACCCGTCGGTCGGTGCGACCGAGCAGGTCCTGCTCACCGCGGTGCGCGCCAAGGGCACCACCGAGCTGAAGAACGCGGCCATCGAGCCGGAGATCATGGACCTGATCGCCGTGCTGCAGAAGATGGGCGCGATCATCTCCGTCGAGCCGAACCGCGTCATCCTGATCGAGGGCGTTGACAGCCTCATGGGCTTCGACCACCGCGCGCTCTTCGACCGCAACGAGGCTGCGAGCTGGGCCTCGGCCGCGCTCGCCACGGGCGGCGACATCACCTGCAAGGGCGCGAAGCAGCAGGAGATGATGACCTTCCTGAACGTGTTCCGCAAGATCGGCGGCGCCTTCGATATCGAGGAAGACGGCATCCGCTTCTACCACCCGGGCGGTAATCTCAAGCCCGTGACCATCGAGACGGATGTGCACCCCGGCTTCATGACGGACTGGCAGCAGCCGCTCATCGTGGCCCTCACGCAGGCCCACGGCGTCTCCATCGTTCACGAGACCGTCTACGAGAACCGCTTCGGATTCACCGATGCCCTCGTCGCCATGGGCGCCGATATCGTCGTGCACGAGAACGGCCTCGAGGGCGGCCCCCGTCGGGTTCCCAAGCGTCCGCTCGAGCAGGCTGCGGTCATCACCGGCCCGACCAAGCTTCACGGCAGCCGCATCGAGGTTCCCGACCTTCGCGGCGGATTCAGCCACCTGATCGCGGCCTTGACGGCCGAGGGGCGTTCGACGGTCAGCAACGTCGGCCTGATCAGCCGCGGCTATGGCGACTTCGTGGCCAAGCTGGAGAAGCTCGGAGCCGACTTCTCCTTTGAGGTGTAGGGCGTGACCGCCGAGAAGACCCCGATCTTTCGGATTCTGGCCGCCATCGTGGTGCCGTTGATGGGTGCGATCTCCAAGATGGAGATCGAGAACCCCGAGAAGATGCCCCGCGAGGGAGCATTTGTCCTGGCACCCAATCACTACAGCAACCTCGACCCCCTGGTGATGGCGCTGGCCGTCTGGAAGCTCGGCCGGGCGCCGCGCTTCCTGGCCAAGGCCTCGCTCTTCTCCGTACCCGTCGTCGGTGCGGCGCTTCGCGGCACCGGTCAGATCCCGGTCGAGCGGGCCGGCTCCAATCGAACGAACGAGCCTCTTCGGGCGGCCAACGAGCTCGTCGCGAACGGCCACTGCATCATCATCTATCCCGAGGGAACGCTGACTCGCGACCCCGACCTCTGGCCGATGCGCGGCAAGACCGGCGCCGTTCGGATGGCCCTGGAACAGAAGATTCCCCTCATCCCGTCGGCCCACTGGGGCACCCAGCTGGTCATGCCTCGATACGCGAAGAAGATCTCGCTCTTTCCACGAAAGACGATCCGGATCACGTTCGGCGACCCGGTCGACCTGTCGGCGTTCGCCGGCCTGCCTCTCGATGCATCGACGCTTCGTGCGGCCACGGAGGTCGTGATGGCCGACATCACCAAGCTCGTCGAGGGCCTCCGACGAGAGACCGCTCCGGTCGATCGGTGGAACCCCACGCAGCACAAGCAGAGCGAGACGGGTCATTTTGAATAGGGGCAGGCAGCCCGCGATCGTGCGGCCAAAAGTCACCGTCCTCGGTGCGGGGAGCTGGGGAACCACGTTCGCCAAGATCCTGGGCGACGGGGGGAACGATGTCACCGTCTGGGCGCGCCGCCCCGAGCTTGCGCTGGAGATCAGCGAGGGCAAGCGCAACAGCGACTACCTGCCCGGCATCAACCTTCCGGCGAGCGTGACGGCGACGTCGAACCTCGCCCGCGCCCTGGCCGGGGCGGAGATGGTCTTCGTCTCCATCCCCAGCCAGTCCCTCCGGGAGAACCTCGCGGCGATGAAGCCGCTGCTGCCCGAGGACGCCATCATCATCAGCCTGATGAAGGGCGTCGAGAAGAAGACCGGCCTGCGCATGAGCGAGGTCCTCGAGGCCGGCCTCGGCATCGACCGCGACCGCATCGCCGTCGCGTCCGGCCCCAACCTCGCGCTCGAGATCGCCCGGGAGCAGCCGACGGCCGCCGTCGTCTCCTCGACCAGCCTCGAGACCGCCGAGCGCGTGGCCAAGCTGGTCTCCAACCGCTACTTCCGCACGTTCGTGAACACGGATGTCATCGGCACCGAATTCGGCGGCGTCCTGAAGAACCTCATCGCCGTCGCCATCGGCATCGTCGACGGTGTCGGCTACGGCGAGAACACCAAGGCCTCGATCATCACCCGCGGCCTCGCCGAGATGACCGACTTCGCCGTGGCCTACGGCGCCGAGGCCGAGACCCTCTCCGGACTTGCCGGCCTCGGCGACCTGATCGCGACGAGCGGTTCCTCGCTGTCGCGAAACAACACCGCCGGTCGCCTGCTCGGCCAGGGCTACAGCTTTGCCGACGTGGTCAAGAGCATGCACCAGACCGCAGAGGGGCTCGCATCCGTCGGCCCCGTTCTGGAGCTCGCCGCGGCCCGCGGTGTGGAAATGCCGATCGTGCAGCAGGTCAGCCAGGTGCTCGCCGGCACGCTCAACCCCAAAGACATTGCCCCCCACCTGACGACCGATTCAACGGAACCGCAGGGCGAAAGGACGACCGATGGCCGAAAAACTCGTGGTGGCATTGCTCTTTGGGGGTCGGTCAAGCGAGCACTCGATCAGTTGCGCGACAGCGGGCGGGGTACTGGCGGCAATTGACCGCACCCGTTACGACGTGATCCCGATCGGGATCACGGCTGACGGATTGTTCGTGCTCGAGGACGACGACCCGGCGAAGTTCGCGCTCGATCCGTCGAACCTGCCGACCGTTCGTGACAACGGCACACGTGTTCGCTGGCCCGAGCGTGCCGGCGACCGCGAGCTGAGCGTTGTCGGTGCCGACGGGGCCGTGCGAAGTCTTGGCAAAGTCGACGTGGTCTTCCCGATCCTGCACGGGCCGTTCGGGGAAGACGGCACCATCCAGGGGCTGCTCGAGCTCGTCGGCCTGCCCTATGTGGGCTCAGGCGTGCTTGCCTCGGCGCTCGGCATGGACAAGCACTTCACCAAGATGATCCTCAAGCAGGCGGGCATCGAGGTTGCGCCCTGGCATACCGTGACCGCGCTGGACTGGGCCCGGGATGCCGCGGGCATTGCGGAGCGTGCCGTCGAGCTGGGCCTGCCCGTGTTCGTCAAGCCGGCCCGGGCCGGATCCTCCGTCGGCGTCAGCAAGGTCAAGGAGTTCTCGTCTCTGCCGGCGGCGATCGAGTTCGCCCTCGCCGAGGACTCCCGGGTGCTGATCGAGAGCGCCATCGTCGGCCGCGAGGTCGAGTGCGCGGTCATCGAGGGTCGCCCCGGGGAGCCCACCCGCGTCTCCGTCGCCGGCGAGATCGTTATTTCGGGGCGGGAGTTCTACGACTTCGACGCCAAGTACCTAGGCGCCCCCGGAATCGAGCTGGTCTGCCCCGCGGCCTTGACCGACGAGGAACTTGCGACGATGCAGACCCTCGCGGCGCGCGCGTTCGAGGCGATCGGCGGCGAGGGCCTCGCCCGGGTCGACTTCTTCCTCACCGAGCACGGCTTCGTCGTGAACGAGCTGAACACCATGCCGGGCTTCACCCCGATCTCGATGTTCCCGACCTGCTGGATCGCCTCGGGCCTCAGCTATCCCGAGCTGATCACCGAACTCATCACGCTGGCCCTGCCCGCGAACTAGGGCGTTTCGGTGCGCATGCTCGGGCTGCAGCCCGTGACAGAGGGGTTCCTGGCCCGCGATGTGCTCGACGTGGCGCCTGAGCTCCTCGGCTGCGTCCTTCAGCGCACGGACGACGACGGATGCGTCGCCATCCGCATCACCGAGGTCGAGGCGTATGCGGGTCAGCGCGACCCCGGCGCGCATTCCTATCGCGGTCAGACCAATCGCAACAAGACGATGTTCGGTGCGGCCGGCCACCTCTATTGCTACTTCACCTACGGCATGCACCACGCCCTGAATGTGGTCGCGGGCCTGCCGGGCGAGCCCTACGGATGCCTGGTGCGGGCCGGAGAGGTGATCTCGGGAACGGGGCTGGCCCGCGCGCGTCGCGAGGCCAAGCCGAGGAAGACCGCGTTGCCCGACCGGGCTCTGGCCCGGGGACCCGGGAACGTGGCCCAGTGTTTCGGAGCGAACCTCAGCAACGACGGGGACAGCCTCTTCGACGGGCAGTGGACGCTCTTCGTGCCGACGGAGCCGACCCTGCTACCGCACTCGACCGGCCCGCGGGTCGGCGTCAGCGGGCCCGGAGGCGATGGGGCCCTCTTCCCGTGGCGATACTGGCTCGACGATGAGGCATCCGTGTCGGCCTATAAACCCGGGAAAGGGCAACCGGGCGGGGGCCGCTAGGGCGCGGAGGTCGGGATCGGCACGCCGTCGCCCAAGCCGATGCACTTGCTCGTCTGGGGGATGATCGAGATCGCCGTGGTGAGGTCGACCAGCGTCGAGGTGCCCGACACGACGTTGCTGTCCAGGATCACCTCGGTGGCCGGGGTGCGGCCATAGGTCAGATAGCGATAGTTCGGCGCTTTGGAGTCGTCCTCGATCCAGTCGACGCCGTTGATGTTGATGCAGGGCAGCGTCGTGGGCCCGGTCGGGGTGATTCCGCAGCGCAGCAGCACGCTCGAGGGGTCGCCCCACGCGGCCGTGGCCTGGGCGTTGGTCTCCCGGAGGCCCTGGCCTGCGGCATCCAGCGGCAGCATCTGGGGCAGCCGCACCATGATCTCGGCGCAGCCTGGGTCGGTGGCCGAGGGGGCAGGCTCAAGCGACACCGCGGGGGAGCAGGCGGTCAGAAGCGCCAGCACGCCCGCCGCCAGAAGGGCGGCGGGAGAAAGAAGGGCGCGGTGTGCAGTTCGTCGAGGCATCCCTCACAGGCTACCGTTTGAAGGTGAGCGAATCCGGAGATGACGTCGAGACCGTTGCCAGCGTGGGCGAGCTCGAGACGCTGCGCCGAATCTTTCCGCGCCTGCCCCGGGCCGATGCGGCTCTTCTCGGGCCGGGAGACGACGCCGCGATCGTGGCGGCGCCCGACGGCCGATTCGTCGTCACCACCGACATGATGATCCAGGGGCCCGACTTCAGGCTCGCCTGGAGCCTTCCCCACGAGCTCGGCTGGAAGGCCGCGGCGTCCAATCTCGCCGACGTCGCCGCGATGGGGGCCAGGCCGACCGCCCTGGTCGTTGCCATCGCAGCGCCGCTGGATACCCCCGTCTCCGTTCTCGAGGGCATCGCCGACGGGCTCCGCGACGCATGTGCCGCGATGGCGCCGGGCGCGGGCGTCGTCGGCGGCGACCTCTCGACCTCGTCTGCGCTGACGCTCGCCGTGACCGCCTTCGGCGACCTCGAGGGGCGCGCCGCAGTCCTCCGATCGGGCGCGCGCGTCGGTGACGAGGTCGCCGTGGCCGGCCGGCTCGGCCTCGCCGGCGCCGGGGTCTCCCTGCTGTACCGCGACGGCTCCCGCGATTCGGATGCCGACGGCGCGCGGGAACCGGACGCCCGGCTGGCGCGCGCGGTACGCCGTGACCATCCGGCCCTTGTCCAGGCCCAGGTGGCGCCGACGTCGCCCATCTCCCTGGGGATCGTGGCGGCGCTCGCGGGGGCAACCGCGATGCTCGACGTGTCAGACGGGCTCGTCCTGGACGCGTCCCGCATCGCCGCGGCCAGCGGGGTCACGATCGCGTTCTCCGCCGAGCTGATCGAGGCCGAGGCCGAGACCCTGCGGGGGATCGATGCCGGGGTCGGGCGCCGGGCCCGGGAGTTCGTGTTGGCCGGTGGCGAGGATCACGCTCTCCTGGCGACGTTCCCGGCGGGAGCCGTGCCCGAGGGGTTCCGGGTGATCGGCTCGGTCGCGGCCGCCGGGGAGATGCCCGTCACCATTGGCGGCGAGGCCTATCTGCACTCCGGCGGCTGGGACCCCTACGCCGACTGGGACGGCAACTCGGGCTGAGTCACCTCTTACTCGAGTTGCCCCTTACTCGAGAGACGCGGCTTCAGCGGGGGAGAGCCACCAGAGGGTCGTGTCGCCGTAGTCCTTGCGGCGGTCGAGCTCCAGGCCGGCCGGAAGCTCGGGAGCGGGCGAGCGGGAGCCGCGCTCCAGCAGCACCACGGCATCCGGCGTCAGGCGAGGCACCAGGGCGGCGAGTGTCTGGGCCAGCTCGGCGGCGCCCAGGTCGTAGGGCGGGTCGAGGAAGACGAGGTCGAATTCCTCGACGCCGACCGAGAGGTAGGCCAGTACCGACTGGGTCGTGACGTCGAGGCGCGGGGCCGGGGCCGGGGCGCCGACCGCGACGATGCCGATGTTCTGGCGGGCGACTTTGGCGGCCTGCGCATTGTTCTCCACGAGGAGCACGCGGCTGGCTCCGCGGCTGGCGGCTTCGAGGCCCAGGGCGCCCGTTCCGGCGTACAGGTCGAGTACGGCGGCGCCTGCGATCACGTCGCGGGCCGAGAGGGCCGAGAAGATGGCCTCCCGGACCTGGTCGCTGGTGGGGCGGGTTCCGGTGCGGGGAACGGCGAGGCGGCGGGAGCCTGCGTAGCCGGCGATGATGCGGGTCATGATGATCTCCGTGCGAGCGGGGCGTGCGTAGATCGCAACAGGCCCGGGCGCATCCTACGAATGGTAGCAAGCGAGGCGTGATAGCAAGCGAGGGATGGCAGCAAGGGAGGGCCCGTCGTCAGGGCATCGGATTAGAATTCAGGGATGACCTCCGAGGGCGGCACCCAACTCGACACCAAGCTCGCAGGGCTTCTCGGGGGGCGCACGGCGGCGGCCATTCAGAAGAGCTTCGGCATCGTGACCGTGGGCGACCTGCTCTCGCACTATCCCCGCCGCTATGCCCGCCGGGGCGAGCTGACTGCCCTGGATCGCCTGCCGATCAACGAAAATGTCACGATCGTGGCCGAGGTTCGAAAGACGACGCTGCGCCAGATGAAGGCGCGCAAGGGATCGATCTTCGAGGTGTCGCTGACCGACGGCGTCGGCTTCGTGTCGCTGACGTTCTTCAACCAGGCCTGGCGGGACGACATCCTGAAGCCGGGCATGCGCGGCATCTTCGCGGGCAAGATCTCGCTGTACCAGAACCAGCTCCAGCTGGCGCATCCGACCTACACGCTCTTCAACGAGGACAACCCCGAAGACGAGCGCACCGCCGACGCCCTGTCGGCCGAGGCGAAGCGCATTGCCGAGCAGCCGATCCCGATCTACCCGGCGAGCGCGACCGTGACGAGCATGGCGCTGCAGAAGTCGATCGAGCTCGTGCTCGATGCGCTGGACGGCGCGGAAGACCCGGTGCCGCCGGCCGTCGCCATCGACCGCGGCCTGCTGGCATTCGACCGGGCCCTGGAGCTCGTGCACCGTCCCGCCGCCGACCGCGACTGGCTGCGCGCCCGTGACTCCCTGCGCTACCAGGAGGCGTTCGTGATGCAGACGGCGCTGCTGCAGCGCCGGCTCGCGGCGCACGCGTTGAAGGCGGCACCCCGCGTCGCCAAGCCCGGCGGGTTCCTCGAGCGCTTCGACGCCATGCTGCCGTTCACGCTGACGGCCGACCAGCAGCTCGTGGGCTCGGAGATCGAGTTCGACCTGGCCCGGCACGAGCCAATGAACCGCCTCGTGCAGGGCGAGGTGGGCTCGGGCAAGACCCTCGTGGCGCTTAGGGCGATGCTCGCCACGGCCGACTCCGGCGGGCAGTCTGCGCTTCTCGCGCCTACCGAGGTGCTCGCGAGCCAGCACCTGCGCTCGATCGTGAAGATTCTCGGCCCCGAGCTCTCGGCCGAGCTGCTGCCGACTCTCCACACCGGGCAGCTGAGCCTGGCCGAGCGCAAGAAGGCGATGCTGCGGATGGTGTCGGGCCAGTCCCTGATCGTCATCGGCACGCACGCACTGCTCTCCGAGAAGGTCACGTTCTACGACCTCGGCCTGGTCGTCATCGACGAGCAGCATCGCTTCGGCGTCGAGCAGCGCGACTCCCTGCGCAGAAAGGCACTGTACCCGCCGCACGTGCTGGTGCTCACGGCGACGCCGATTCCGCGGACAGTGGCCATGACCGTGTTCGGCGACCTCGACATCTCGACCATCGCCGAGCTTCCGGCGGGCCGACAGGGCATCACGACCGTGACCGTGCCGCTGGCCGAGCAGCCCGGCTGGAGCAGCAGGATCTGGACCCGGATGGCGGAGGAGATCGCGCTCGGCCGGCAGGCGTTCGTCGTCTGCCCCGCGATCGACGCCTCGGTCACCGAGGAGCCGCTGGAAGACCTCGACGAGCCCGAGCTCACGGGCACCGCCGGTCGGCCGCCCGGCGTGGCCAAGGTGCCGATGGCCTCCGTGCTGGAGATGACCGAGCGCATCCGCTCGAACCCGGTGCTCAGCGATTACCGCATCGAGTCGCTGCACGGGCGCATGTCGAGCGAGGAGAAAGACGTCGTCATGCAGGCGTTCGCCGCGGGAGACATCGACGTGATCGTCGCCACGACCGTGATCGAGGTCGGCGTCGACGTGCCGAACGCCTCGACCATGGTCGTGCTGGACGCCGATCGCTTCGGCATCTCCCAGCTGCACCAGCTGCGAGGCCGGGTCGGCCGCGGCGGCGTCCCGGGGCTCTGCCTGCTCGTGACCCGGGCCGAGCAGGAGACCCTGGCCCGGCAGCGCGTGGACGCGGTGACCGCGACGACCGACGGGTTCGAGCTGGCCCAGGCCGACCTCGAGCTGCGCCGGGAGGGCAACGTGCTCGGCCTGAACCAGTCGGGCGGCCGCTCCAGCCTGCGCCTGTTGAGGGTGGTAGCGGATGCCGACCTGATCGGCGATGCACGGGCGGCGGCCGGGGAGATTCTCGACACCGACCCGACTCTGAGCGGGCACCTGGCGCTGAAGGAGGCGCTGGCACGGCGGCTCGATGAAGAGGATCGCGCGTTCCTGGATAAGAACTAGCGGGGGCTCTGCCCATCGACGCGGCGCTGGGCACGCACTGTGAATATCAGCAGCGCCAGGCCGATCGCCTCGAACACGGCGACCACGACGATGAGCACCGGCACCTGGCTGTAGAGCGCTCCGGCGAGGATTCCGCCGACGAGGGCCCCGGCGCCCTCGAAGGCCGCGAAGATGCCGTAGGCGGCACCCCGTCTGGCATAGGGCACGAGGTCGGCCACGAGTGCCTTGACCGTGGACTCCTGCACTCCCGTGGCGGCCCCCCAGATCAGCGTGCCCACAATGACCGCGGCGAGCTGGTTCGACAGCGCCAGCCCGGGGATGAAGGCGACCAGCACCGGCATCGGCAGCAGCACGTTCGAGCCGAGCCGGTCGAACAGGTACCCGCTGCCGAGGGCTCCGGCGGCCGCGACCGCCATCGCCCCGGCGTAGAGCAGTGGCACTGCGGGAAGCGAGAGCAGCCCCGTGTCGGTGAGGTGGAAGGAGATCAGCCCGAAGGTCACGAGCCCCACGTTCGTCGTGAATGCCGTGACGGCGAACGGGTAGAAGGTGCGGGGCAGTCGAACCCGCGAGCCATCCGTCTCCGCGGCGTCCGTGTCAATGCTGTCCGTCTCAATGCTGTCCGTCTTCTTGGCCCGGCTGGTGTGGGAGTAGATGCGCAGGTTCGGTACCCGGCGCCGAATCAGCAGCAGAAGCAGGATGGCCACCGTGCCCGGAATCGCCAGCACGGCGTAGGCAGGCCACAGCACGCCGGTCAGGGCGATGACGCCCGCGACGAGCAGCGGCCCGAGCAGGGAGCCCGCCATATCGAGCGACTTGTGCACCGCGAAGCCGCGGCCGCGACCGACCGCGCCGGCGGCATCCGCCAGAAGCACCGTCTTGGCGGGGCTGCGCACCGCCTTGCCGAACCGGTCGCCGAAGATGAGTACCGTGGCCACGACGAGGCCCGAGGCCCCGACGGAGGGCGAGATCGCCAAGAGGGGCACGCAGACGATCGTCAAGACGTAGCCGACGAGGGTGAAGTCCCAGTAGCGGCGCCTCCTGTCCGACCAGGGGCCGGTCACCAGCCGGAAGCCCTGCGCGATGGCCTCGCCGGCTCCCGTGATGATGCCGATCATCAGCGCGGTGGCGCCGAGCTGGCCCAGCAGCGGCCCGGCGATCGACTGGCCGCCGTCGGAGACCACGTCGACGAACAGGCTGAGGAAGCCGAACGAGACGACCACGCGCCAGGGCGACCAGCGCCATCGGGTGTCTGGCGTCATCGGGAAAGGCTACGTCGGGGCGCTTGCCTGCCGCGAGTACCGTCTTCCAGTCGGCAGAGGTGCGAAAATGGGCGGATGAGCGCAACACTCGTGGCCAAGGGCCTGACCGGCGGTCACGCCCATCGCATCCTGTTCGATTCTCTCGACCTCTCGGTGGGCGCCGGAGACGTCGTCGGCGTCGTGGGCGTGAACGGCGCGGGCAAGTCCACGCTGCTGCGGCTCCTGGCCGGCCTTGACGAGCCGCAGTCCGGCACGATCGGGCTGTCGCCGTCGGATGCGTTCGTGGGCTTCCTGCCGCAGGAGCACGAGAAGCTGGCGGGCGAGAGCATCAGCGCCTACATCGGTCGGCGCACCGGCTGCGCCGAGGCCACCCTGGCGATGGATGCGGCCGCCACCGCGCTCGGCGACACGGAGCCACCGGCCCCGGGTGCCCCTGACCCCGCCGACGTCTATTCGGCGGCGCTGGATCACTGGCTGGCGTGCGGCGCGGCGGACCTCGACGAGCGGCTGCCAGTGGTCCTGGCCGAGCTCGGGCTCGACCTGACCGCCGGCACTCTTTCCGGCGACTCGATGATGACGTCGCTGTCGGGCGGGCAGGCGGCCCGGGTCGGGCTCGCCGCGCTGCTTTTGTCGCGGTTCGACATCGTTCTGCTGGACGAGCCGACGAACGATCTCGACCTCGACGGGCTCGACCGGCTGGAGTCGTTCGTGCGCGGCCTGCGGGGCGGTGTCGTGCTCGTCAGCCACGACCGCGAGTTCCTCGCCCGCTGCGTCACCAAGGTGCTGGAGCTCGACTTGGCGCAGGGCTCGAACCGGGTCTTCGGCGGGGGCTACGACTCCTACCTCGAGGAGCGCGAGGTCGCGAGGCGTCACGCGCGCGAGGACTACGAGGAGTTCGCCGACAAGAAGGCCGATCTCGTGGGACGCGCCCAGACCCAGCGCGAGTGGTCGAGCCAGGGTGTGCGCAACGCGATGAAGAAGGCGCCCGACAACGACAAGATCCGCCGCAAGGCCTCGGCGGAGTCGAGCGAGAAGCAGGCCCAGAAGGTGCGCCAGATGGAGAGCCGGATCGCCCGCCTCGAGGAGGTCGACGAGCCGCGCAAGGAGTGGAAGCTCGAGTTCACGATCGGGGCGGCACCGCGCTCGAGCTCGGTGGTCTCCACGCTGTCGGCCGCCGTCATCCACCAGGGCGACTTCACGCTGGGACCTGTGTCGCTGCAGGTGAT
The DNA here is from genome assembly GCA_947444785.1 of Microbacteriaceae bacterium. Classification (GTDB taxonomy): domain Bacteria; phylum Actinomycetota; class Actinomycetes; order Actinomycetales; family Microbacteriaceae; genus Agreia. The sequence continues at coordinate 25,417 of CANFBG010000010.1, forward strand.
CGCGGGGGAGCGCATCGGCATCACCGGCCCGAACGGCGCCGGCAAGAGCACCCTGCTCCGGGCGCTGCTCGGCCGCCAGGTGCCCGACGAGGGGCTGGCGAGCCTCGGCACGAGCGTCGCCATCGGCGAGATCGACCAGGCCCGGGCGGTGCTGGCCGGCAGCCGGGCGCTCGCGGACAGCTTCGAGGATCAGGTTCCCGAGCTGCCCTCCTCCGAGGTGCGCACCCTGCTGGCGAAGTTCGGGCTGAAGGCCGACCACGTCACGCGGCCGGTCGACGAGCTCTCGCCCGGGGAGCGCACCCGAGCGGGCCTTGCCCTGCTGCAGGCGCGGGGGGTGAACCTGCTCGTCCTGGATGAGCCGACCAACCACCTGGACCTCGCCGCCATCGAGCAACTCGAGGAGGCCCTCGACTCGTACACCGGCACGTTGCTACTCGTGACCCACGACCGGCGGATGCTCGCCACCGTCAGGCTCGACCGGCACTGGCATGTCCAGGACGGCACGGTCACAGAGGGGTGATGCGCGGGCGTTGATACTGTAGTCAGATGAGCACCGTCGCCGTCGTCCCCGGATCCTTCGACCCCGTCACCCTCGGACACTTGGACGTGATCGGCCGGGCCGCCCTGCTGTTTGACGAAATCCACGTGCTCGTCGTGCACAACCCGGACAAGAGCGCCCTGATGCCCATCTCCAGCCGCGTTCACCTGCTGGAGCAGGCGATCCTGGAAGAGGGACTGACCGGCAAGATCGTCGTGAGCTCCTGGAGCGTGGGCCTGCTCGTGGACTACTGCGTCGACGTGGGCGCCAAGGCCCTCGTGAAGGGCATCCGCTCGCAGGTCGATGTGGCCTACGAGACCCCGATGGCCATCGTGAATCGCAACCTCGCCGGAGTCGAGACGATCTTCATGCTTCCCGACCCTGCCCACGCCCACGTGTCGAGCTCCCTCGTTCGCCAGGTAGCGGCCCTGGGCGGCGACGTCAGCCCCTACGTCCCGCGGGTGGTCGCGGAGTTCCTCGAGATCAATTAGCGTTCATCCATGGCTTCCCTGACCGTCGGCTATGCCGCGATGCTCGAGCAGTTCCACCCGACCGAGGCGATCGCGCTGTCGGAGTACGCCGAGCAGAACGGCTTCTCCGGCGTGATGGCCGCGGATCACTTTCAGCCCTGGGTTCCCCAGCAGGGCCAGAGCGCATTCGTCTGGAACGTACTCGCGGCCCTCGGCGAGCGCACGAAGGGCGATATCGGCCCCGGGGTCACGGCGCCGCACTTCCGCTGGCATCCAGCCATGGTCGCGCAGGCGTCGGCGACGCTGGCCGCCATGTATCCGGGGCGGCACTGGCTGGGCCTCGGCTCGGGAGAGGCGCTGAACGAGCACATCGTCGGCGGCTACTGGCCTGAGGCCCCCGAGCGCATCAATCGCATGTTCGAGGCCATCGAGATCATCACCAAGCTCTTCACGGCGTCGCTGGCGGGCAAAGACGTCAAGCACTCGGGCCAGTTCTTCAAGCTCGAGTCGACGAGGCTCTGGACGATGCCCGAGGTGGCGCCGGAGATCCTCGTCGCCACGGCCGGCCCGGTGACGGCCAAGCGCGCCGGCAAGACCGTCGACGGCCTGATCACCGTCGGGGCGCCGCTGGAGAAGATCGAGGGGCTCTTCGCCAAGTTCGACGAGGGAGCCCGGGAGGCGGGCAAGGATCCCTCGAGCATGCCGCGCGTGCTGCAGCTGCACATGTCGTGGGCGCCCACCTACGAAGAGGCCCTGACGAACGCGCTCGTCGAGTGGCCCAACGGCGGCATGAAGTTCCCCAAGGGAGACATCCGCTCGCCGTTCGAGCTCGAGCAGATGGCCAAGCTCGTGCGGGCGGAGGACTTCGAGGGCAGGATGATCATCTCCGCCGACCCCGATGAACACCGTGCCTACATCCAGAGGTTCTGCGACCTGGGCTTCGACCGGGTCTACCTGCACAACGTCGGGCGCAACCAGCGGGAGTGGATCGAGGTCTTCGGCCGCGACGTGCTGCCGAAGCTGCACCGCTAGTGGCGGCACCGGCCTTCACGGCTGTCGGTATCCTCGGCATTCCCGAGGTCACGACCGGCGATGACCTCGTGGCCCTGATCGCCGCAGCCCTCACCGGCCAGGGCGTCGCGCTCGAAGACGGCGACATCCTCGTGGTGACATCCAAGATCGTCTCCAAGGCCGAGGGCCGCGTTCTTCAGGCTGACGACCGGGAGGCGGCGATCACGCGGGAAACGGTTCGCGTGGTGGCCAGCCGGCCCAATCCGACCGGGGTCACCCGAATCGTTGAGAACCGGCAGGGCATCATCCAGGCGGCCGCCGGGGTGGATGCGAGCAACACCCCGCCGGGCACGGTGCTGCTGCTGCCCGAAGACCCGGATGCGTCGGCGCGGCAGCTCTGCGGCGCCCTGCGGGCACGAACCGGCGCCCGCATCGGGCTGATCATCTCGGACACCCTCGGCAGGCCGTGGCGAGAGGGACAGACAGATGCCGCGATCGGCGCGGCCGGGGTCGGCGTACTGGATGACCGGCGCGGCCAGCTCGACAGCTTCGGCCAGGTGCTGGGCGTCACGCAGGCGGCCGTCGGCGACGAGCTCGCCGCGGCAACCGACCTCGTCAAGGGCAAGTCCAGCGGCATCCCGGTGGCTCTCGTGCGCGGGCTCGGGCACCTCGTCGTCGACTCGCTCCAGACGCCCGCCCGGGCCCTGGCGCGCTCGGCGGAGACTGACATGTTCCGGCTCGGCACCGATGAGGCGATCGCGCTGGGGCGCGCCGAGGCAGGGCCGGTCTCGGTCATCTTCCGGGACATCCCGAGGCCCAGCTTCGCGGCCGTGTCGATCGTGCCGCTGCCCGTGCATGCCTCGGTCGATCCGCTCGTCTGGGCGCGAATCCTGCTGGCCGGCACCCGGCTGCCGCGTGCCGTGTTCGGGCTGCGATCGGCTCGCGGGGCGGAGAGCCCGCAGGTCATCGCCGGTGAGGTGCTGATCGCGCTGGGATCGGAGACGCTGGAGTTCCGGTTCGGCGTCGCGGTGGATGTGCCGGCCGGCCTGGTTCGCGTGAGCACGGCCGTGGGGCTGAAGCGGCCGGGCGGACGCCTCGGGCTGGCGCTCGCAAGGCTGGCGCATCCGGTGATGATCGACGCGCTGCTCACCAGGGTCGCCCGCAGGCTGAGCCGGTGAGTCCCGCAGCAGAAAGCTCGGGCTGGGTTGTGGTGCTCCCCGTCAAGGGCGGCCCCGAGGCCAAGACGAGGCTCTCCTCGCCGGGAGTGATCGACGCTTCCCGTCTGGCGCTGGCGTTCGCGGCCGACCTGATGACCGCGGTTCGCGGAACGCCGGAGGTTCTCGGCGTCGTCGTCGTCAGTTCGGATGCGATGTCGCGCCAGGCATTGGCCGGAGGCGGCACGATTCTCAGCGAGGATCCCGGGACCGGCCTGAATGCGGCGGCTGTCGCGGGGATCACGGCCGCGCGTCGCGCCCGTCCTGCGGCCGGGGTCGTCGTGATGCTCGCGGACCTGCCGTGTGTCACCCCGGCCGATGTGAGTCAGGCGCTTACGGCCGCAGCCGGCCATTCCCGCTCGTTCATTCGGGACGCCCAGGGCACCGGCACGACGCTCATCGCACTGGCGTCCGGTGTCGTTGCCGAGCCGCTGTTCGGCGCGTTCTCCGCCGCGCGGCATCTGGCGGCGGGCTTTGCAGAACTTGCCTTGGCGGCGGATGCGCGTATCCGGTTGGACGTGGACACCCCCGAAGACCTGGCGATTGCCGTCATGCTCGGCGTCGGCGCCAAGACGACGGCGCTGCTCTCCTAGGCGCTCGCCGCGTCCAGCGCGGCCCGGGCCAGGTCGGCGCTCGTTCTCTCGTCTGTCAGCCAGAGGGGTACCGCCGAGGTGCGGATTCCGGCGGCCGACAGGGCGGCGGCGGCGGCGGCATCCGTCTCATCGAGAAGCCAGGCGTCGAGGAGCCCGCCCGCCGTGCGCGGGCCGTAGTGCCGGGCGACGGCCTCGGCCGAGACCTCGACGCCGATCGCCCGAAGGCACGCGTCGGCCATGCCGCGAACCGCGGCTCCGGAGATGATGGGCGAGACGCCGACGATCGGGGCTGAGGTGTGGGCCAGTGCCTCGCGGATGCCCGCGATCGAGAGGATCGTGCCGATGGAGACGACCGGGTTCGAGGGGGCGATCAGGACGACGTCGGCATCCGCGATCGCGGCCAGCGCCTCCGGGGTGGCGTGCGCGGTCTCGATGCCGAGCTGGGTGAAGGCGAGGGCGGGCAGGGCCGCGCGGTGCTTGACCCACCACTCCTCGAAGTGGATCGATCGGGTCGCCCCGGCCACGGGGTCTGCGCCGAGCGGTCCCTCGGAATCGGCGACGGTGACATGGGTCTCGGCGCGGTCGTTGGTGGCGGGCAACAGGCGCACGCCGAGCGACCAGCGCTCGGTGAGCCTGGCGGTCGCCTCGGTCAGGGTCAGGCCCTCGCGGAGCCAGTGGGAGCGGGCGATGTGCGTGCCGAGGTCGAGGTCGCCCAGGGTGAACCACGGCCAGCCCACCCCGTAGGCCGTCATCTCGGCGCTGACCCGCTCGGTCTCCCCGGCCCGGCCCCAGCCGCGCTCCGTGTCGTTCGCCCCGGCCAGCGCGTACATGATCGAGTCCAGGTCGGGGCAGACGCGGAGGCCCGCGAGCCAGAGGTCGTCGCCCGTATTCACGACGGCGGTGATCTCCGCCGTGCTCCCGCCCTCGCCGTCTGGATGCGTGCGGGTGAGTTCGGAGACAAGGCCCATCAGGAATCGGGCGCCGCCGACTCCGCCGGCCAGAACGGTGATCTTCATGCGTCCAGTCAACCTCAGATTCCTGTCGCGAAAAGCCAGCGGAGCCGGGCTGGCGTTCCGGGTTTCAGGACTGATAATGGGGGCATGGAAAATGCCGTCCCGCACGCCAGCCTGCTCGCCGTCTGCCGGGTGCACGCCCTGATCGGCGACTCGGGAATGATGGGCACGACCGCCATCGACAAGCGCCCGATAAAGGGCCCCGTTGCCGTCGGGGAGTGGGGCGTCTACGGCGATGTGCAGGCCGATCGCAAGTACCACGGCGGTCACTCCAAGGCGGTCTATGCGTACGCGCAGGAGGACGCCGACTTCTGGGCAGCGAAGCTCTCCCGCGACGTGCCGGCCGGGCTGTTCGGTGAGAACCTGCGCACATCCGGGGTCGACGTCTCGGGCGCGGTCATCGGAGAGCGGTGGCGCATCGGCGACACGCTGGTGCTCGAGGTCGCGAGCCCGCGGGAGCCCTGCGGCACATTCAAGCGGCGGATGAAGGAGACGGCCTGGGTCAGCCGGTTCACCGCGGAGGGGCGGCCGGGCGCATACCTTCGGGTCGTTGTCCCCGGCGAGATCGCCGCCGGGGACGAGATGGTCGTCTTCGATGTTCCGGACCACGGGGTGACCGTGGCGCGCTGGTTCCAGGCGGCGACGGCGGCCGACGCAGCCGCGCTCCTGGCCGAGCACGAGTCGGGGCGGCATCCGCTGGTGCCCGAGATGCGGACGGCGCTCGATGCGGCCATCAAGGCCGGGCGCTAGATGACGCGCGAGGCAGGGCTTGCCGCGCTCGCGGCGTTCGTTCCGCGGGCCGGGCACGACTATGCATCCCTCAGGAACTACGACCGCGGGCCGGGCGCTGACAGCAATGTCTCGGGACTGTCGCCGTATCTTCGGCATCGCCTCGTCACCGAGCGCGAGGTCGTCGGCGCCGTGCTGGCCGAGCATTCGTTGGCCGCGGCGGGCAAGTTCGTGCAGGAGGTGTTCTGGCGCACCTACTGGAAGGGCTGGCTCGAGCTGCGCCCCGCCGTGTTCTCCCGTTATGCGCGATCGCTGTCGGAGCTGCTGCCCTCGGTCGGCGCCGACTACGACGCGGCCTGCCGGGGGGAGACCGGCATCGACTGCTTCGACGCCTGGGTCGCGGAGCTGACATCAACGGGTTACCTGCACAATCACAGCCGGATGGACTTCGCCAGCATCTGGATCTTCACCCTCGGCCTTGACTGGCAGCTGGGCGCCGACTTCTTCTACCGGCACCTGCTCGACGGCGATCCCGCGTCGAACACCCTGTCGTGGCGCTGGGTGGCCGGCCTGCAGACCGTTGGCAAGACCTACCTCACCGACGCGGAGAACATCGCCCGGTGCACCGGGGGGCGCTTTCGGCCCACCGGCTTGGCCCGCGTTGCGCCGGCGGTCATCGAGGACGGCGTTCCCGCCCCAGGCGCCCTGCCGCACTTCATCGTGCGGGTCTCGGGCAACTCCCCGGCCACCGGACTGCTGCTGCACGAGGAGGACCTCAACCCCGAGAGCCTCGAGCTCGCCGGCATCGACATCGACCAGGTGGCAGGCTGCGCGAGCGTGTCCGGCCGCTCCCCGTTTGCCGTCGGCCCTCTCGTCAGCGGCTTCACCGAGCGGGCGGTGACGGATGGGCTCCGCCGGGCATCGGCCCATTTCGACGCTCCCCACACGGTTCTCGACGGGCTCACCGCTCAGGCCGTCATCGACTGGGCGGCGGCGAACTCGCTCGCCCGCATCGTGACGAGCTTCGCCCCGATCGGTCCCGTTCGCAGCCTGTTGGACTCGCTCGCGCCGGCCCTTGCCGCGGCGGGGATCGAGCTCGTCGAGCTCGGCCGGAGCTGGGACCTCAACGCGTGGCCGCACGCCGGCAAGGGGTTCTTCCCGTTCCGGGAGAAGATCCCCGCGCTGGTAAAAACCCAGTACCTGCCGTGATCATTCGCCGCACGATGGCGTAGCCCAGCTTCAGCGAACTAGGCTGACCCGCATGGATATCGCGCGTCTTAACCTGCTGCGGGAACTCGCCGAGCGCGGCAGCATCGCCGAGGTCGCCAAGGCCACGCACCGCACCGCGTCGGGCATCTCGCAGCAGTTGCGCAAGCTCGAGGCGGAGGCGGGGCTTCCCCTGACAGAGAAGGTGGGCCGGGGCCTCGCACTGACGGATGCGGGACGCGCGCTTGCCCGAAGCGCCGCGGATGTGGCCCAGGCTCTGGAGCGTGCCGAGGCCGTCTGGCATGAGTTCCGCAACGATCCGACGGGCACGGTCTCGGTGGCCACATTCCCCACCGGCGGGCAGATGCTCCTGCCGGGCCTGCTCAAGCGCGTGGCCCAGATCGGCGGGCTGAGCGTCAACTGCTCCGACCAGGACCCGGAGTCGCAGAACTTCGCCTCGCTCACGGCAGACTTCGACATCGTGCTGGGCCACACCTC
>CANFBG010000011.1 GCA_947444785.1 Microbacteriaceae bacterium
ACGATCACGCTGACAGCGGAGTCGGCTACCCAGCCGTCGACCGAGGCCGCGAAGTCGAGGCTCACCAGGTCGCCGTCCCGCAGGGCGTAGTCATGGGGGAGGCCGTGCAGCACGGCGTCGTTCACGGAGGTGCAGAGAACCTTGCCGAAGGGGCTGGCGCCAAAGGACGGGTGATAGTCGATGTAGCAGGACTCGGCGCCCTGAGCCCGGATCATCTCGTGCGCCAGGGCATCCAGTTTCAGGAGGTTCATCCCCACGGTGACCCGCTTGCTCAGCTCGGTCAGTACATCAGCGACGAATCGCCCCGCCGGCCGCATCTCGTCGATTTCCTTGGGCGTGCGAAGCTCTATCATCCTTCTATTGTGCCCGCAAAGGTTCGCTCCCGGCGCACACGGATTCAGTCAACTCTCCGCTGGCCGATCCTAAAATGAAGGGTGATCATCCGTCGGGCCTTCTACTTCCTGCTCTTTCCCGCCGCCGTCGTGCTCCCTGCCTGGCTGCTGGTGGGCTGGGCGAGCTTTGGCGCTCCCGGCTGGGGCCTGCTTGGCGTGCTGCTGGGCTCGGTGGCCCTTTTCATCGCAATGGTGGCCACATCCGGCCTCATCTTCGCCCGGGCCACGGTGCGTGAGCAGCGGGCGGTCTCGTGGCTGGATGTCGGGTTGCAGTTCCTGGGCTACGCCGCAATTGTGGCGCTTGGCTTCTTCCTCTCCGGCGGCCAGGCCCTGGTCGTCGTCGTCATCCTGCTCTCGATCGCGACGTTCTGGACCGCCGTCTGGGAGCTGTTCACTGACACCAGGCAGCGGGTCCGCGCCGCGTTCGCCGGATTCGAGAGCGCAACACAGCCGCCTGCGAAGCCCCCCGGCATTCGAGCGGATGGCGAGTACATCGTCATCGAGACGAGCACGACGACGAAGCGCGACCCGGATACCCTGCGATGATCACTGCGCCGATTGTGGCGCGGGCCAAGAATGTGACAGAATTACCGATTGTGCCTCGGCCGGGTTCTGCCACAGGGGAACCAGCTATCTGCGGGCACAACTTCCATTCTTACCCTTATCCCGCATTCGGCCTGTGGCGGTTGCAGAGAGCGATTCATCATGAGCCACATTCTCGACGCGGTTGACGCGTCTTCCCTTCGCACCGATGTCCCGGACTTCCGTGCCGGCGACAACGTCAAGGTGCACGTAAACATCATTGAAGGCACCCGCGCCCGCGTGCAGGTCTTCCAGGGTGTCGTCATCGGTCGTTCCGGCGAGGGCGTTCGCGAGACGTTCTGCGTTCGCAAGATCAGCTTCCAGGTCGGCGTCGAGCGTACCTTCCCGGTGCACTCCCCGGTCATCGATCACATCGAGATCGTCACCCGCGGTGACGTTCGTCGCGCCAAGCTGTACTACCTGCGCGACCTGCGTGGCAAGAAGGCCAAGATCAAGGAGAAGCGCTTCGCGTAAAGCGCTTCTTGGTGTTTGACCCTGAGCTCCGTGTTCCTAACCTGACATGGAGCTCAGGCAGTTAAGCTTCAATTCGTCAGGCCCTAGCGGCCGCAGCCGGAATTGAATGATGATTTTCCCTCGACAGGGCGACGAAAAAAGGACGGCATGACGGAACGACGCAGCGGGTCACGGGGAGTCTCGTTATTCATCAGGGACATCATCGTCATCTTCCTCGTGGCGGTTCTCGCCTCGGTCCTGATCAAGACGTTTCTCGTTCGCTCGTTCTACATCCCCTCGGGATCGATGGAGAACACCCTCCAGATCAACGACCGCATCCTGGTCAACGAGCTCGAACCGGCGATCTTCCCCATCCAGCGCGGCGACGTGGTCGTCTTCTCCGATCCGGGCGGATGGCTGCCGGCCACGGTGCCCCTGCCGAAGAACCCAATAATCGCGGCTACCGACTGGGTGCTCGAGACTGTCGGCCTGTCGGCGAACGACAGCAACGACCACCTCATCAAGCGCGTCATCGGCCTCCCCGGAGACCACATCACCTGCTGCACCGCCCTGGGCCAGTTGTCCATCAACGGCGTGCCCATCAACGAGCCCTACGTCCTGCTGCCGGCGGGTCAGACAGCGGCGTCGGGCAAGGCATTCGACGTGACCGTTCCGGCAGGTTCGCTCTGGGTGATGGGCGACAACCGCTACAACTCGGCGGACTCCCGCTACAACCAGGACAAGCCCGGCGGCGGCTTCGTCCCGATCAACAACATCGTGGGGCGCGCCCTCTGGATCACGTGGCCGATCTCCCGCTGGACGTGGCTCGATAACTTCCAGAGTGTCTACGTGAGCGTTCCCTCGGCAGGTACCCAATAGCCACAGCTCGCGCCGTTCCTACGCTCGATGTGGAGCAGGAGCTTGGTCGGGACGGCACACGCCTCGTCATCGGTATCGATGAGGTCGGCCGGGGTGCCCTGGCCGGACCCGTCGCGGTAGGGCTCTGCGTGGTCATCGCTGCGAACGCCCTGCCTTTTCCCGAGGGGCTGCGCGACTCGAAACTTCTCTCCGAGCCCGCCCGGGAGCGCATTGCACCGCTGGCGGCGGAGTGGGCTCTGGACTGGTCGGTGGGCCTGGCCGATGCCGCCGAGGTCGACAGCCTGGGCATCATCGCATGTCTCGGCCTCGCCGCGCGTCGGGCGCTCGTAGAACTGCACGGCCGGGGGGTGGACATCCTGAACGCCGCCATCCTCCTGGACGGCAGCCACGACTGGCTGAACCCGGCCCTGTCGACTCCCCTTCGCGTCGTGACCCGGGTCAAGGCCGATCGCGACTGCGCGTCGGTGGCCGCGGCATCCGTTCTGGCCAAGGTCTACCGTGACGCGATCATGATCGAGAATGACGCTCTGACCCCCGGCTATGGCTGGGCGAGCAACAAGGGATACGGCAGTTCCGCGCATCTGGGCGCGATCGCCGAGCTGGGCGCGACGGACTTCCACCGGCGGTCCTGGCTCAAAGAGCCCGGCGCATAGACTGTTCGCACCATGGAAGATGATGACATCGAGGACTACGACCGCGAGGTGGAGCTTGCGCTCTACCGCGAGTACCGCGACGTAGTTTCGCAGTTCAAGTACGTGATCGAGACCGAGCGCAGGTTCTACCTGGCCAACGATGTCGAACTGGTGCGCCGCGACACCGAGCACGATTTCTACTTCGAGCTCACGATGACCGACGTCTGGGTCTGGGACGTCTACCGCAGCGATCGCTTCGTCAAGTCTGTGCGCGTTCTGACGTTCAAGGACGTCAACGTCGAGGAGCTCTCGACCAAGGACTTCGAGCTTCCGAAGGAACTCGCGCTCGACGAGTAAGGCGCCTTCGTCTTCGCCTTCGTCTCCGGCACAGGCTGGCGTCCTCCCGGTTGTCCACCGGCGCTGACCAGCTGCAGCCCCCGGCGCTTCATCTGACCCACCCTCTCTCTAGGAGGTGTGAGGATGAAGGCGAAAGACGTATTGGGAAGGCGCGGCGAGTCACTGGCCGCGGAGTACCTCGCGGGGGAGGGCCTGAGGGTTCTCGAGCGCAATTGGCGCTGTGTCGAGGGCGAGATCGACATCGTCGCCCTCGAGGGCGACGTGACCGTGTTCGTCGAGGTGAAGACGCGCTCGAGCGTCGCCTTCGGTCACCCCCTCGAGGCGATCACCGTGGCCAAGATGGCGCGTCTTCGCCGGCTCGCCGGATGCTGGTGCGCCGTTCACGAACCGTCGGCCCGCAAGATCCGCATCGATGCCGTGGCCATTCTCGCTCCCTACGGGCAATCGCCTGCCATCGAGCATGTCCGTGACATCTTCTGATGCTTGCGCGCACCTATTCCGTGGCCATGCTGGGCATGACCGGGGCGATCGTCGAGGTCGAGGCCGATATCGCCAGCGGCCTGCCGTCATTCACGATCATCGGGCTGCCCGACACGGCCCTGTCCAATGCCCGGGAGCGCGTTCGGGCCGCCACGACCAATGCGGGGTGCCCGTTGCCGTCCAAGAAATTCACCGTCAATCTCTCCCCGGCGGCACTGCCCAAGTTCGGTCCTGCCTTCGATCTGGCCATCGCCGTCGCGCTGCTCGCGGCCGGGGGCAGCATCGATCCTCGGTCGATCGAGTCGGTGGTTCACCTCGGAGAGCTCGGCCTTGATGGCAGGCTTCGCCCGACCCCCGGCATCCTGCCGGCGGTCGTGGCCGCCCAGCGCCTGGGCTACAAGCGGGTGATGGTTCCGGCCGGCAACGCCCTCGAGGCAGGTCTCGTGCCGGGTATCGAGGCGATAGCGGTGAACTCGGTGCGCGATGCGGCCATCTATCACGGGGGCAGATTCGTTCCGGAGATCCTCGATTCCGTCAGCCTGCCGCTGGAGCCCGTCCGGCCCTCCGTCCCCCTGGAACTGGCCGATGTCCTCGGCAATCCCGATGCCGTCGAGGCTTTGGTCGTCGCGGCCGCGGGTGGCCACCATCTGTTCCTGCTCGGCCCGCCCGGGTCGGGCAAGACCATGCTCGCGGCACGGCTGCCGGGGCTCCTGCCGGATCTCGATGTGCTGGCGGCGCTGGAGGTGAGCTCGCTCCGCTCGTTGGCCGGGGAGCCCATCGGCTCCCAACTGATCACGAGGCCGCCGCTGGAGAGCCCCCACCACACGTCGACCGCGGCCGCCCTGATCGGTGGGGGGAGCCGCCAGATCAGGCCTGGAGCCGCCGCCCGGGCATCCCACGGCGTGCTCTTCATGGACGAGGCTCCGGAGTTTCCCTCGTCGGTGCTCGACGCCCTGCGCCAGCCTCTGGAGTCGGGCGTCATCAGCATTCACCGGGCGAATGCGGTCGCCTACTTTCCCGGTACCTTTCAGCTCGTCATGGCCGCAAATCCTTGCCCGTGCGGCCAGTACGGCGCCAAGGACACCGAGTGCACCTGCACGCCGAACACCCGGCGCCGATATCTGGGCAGGATTTCCGGTCCGTTGATGGACCGCATCGACATTCAACTCAATATCCGCCGGGTGACGGCGGCGGAGCTTCGGATCGGCGGTGAACCGGGCGGCGCCGAACGACTCACGACGGCCAAGGCTCGAGAACGGGTCGTCGCCGCACGGGCCCGGGCCGCCGAGCGGCTGAAAGACACCCCCTGGCTACTGAACTCCCAGGTGCCGGGCGCATGGCTGCGCACGGGGCCATTGCGCCTGGATCGGACCACGACCAGTGGACTCGACCGTGCGCTCGAGCGGGGCGGCCTGACCATGCGTGGCTACGACCGCGTACTCAGGGTTTCCTGGAGCGTGGCCGACCTGGCCGGCGCCGATATGCCCACCCTCGAGCACGTTGGGCGTGCTCTCTATCTCAGAAAGTCGCTGCTGACATGACCACTCTCGGTTTGGAAGACTCCCTCGTGCTCGCCCTCGCCCGAGGCGTCGCCGACCCCGGCCCCGATATGCCGGAATCGCTCGACTGGGCGGCCGACATCTTCGCTCGGGCGTCGTGGACCGGCATTGCCGAGCCCGGGGACGCCATGGCCGGTCATCTGGTCGCGTCACTCGGGGCCGCCGCCGCGCTGGCGTGCCTTGTGGAGGCCCACTCGGTCACCCGCCTCGTTCAGAGTCTGGCGGCTGCCAAGGCAGAATCGGTGGATCCGAGGGAGCTTGAGGCGGCACTGGCTCGGTGGCACCCGCGACTCCTGTCGGATGCGGCAATCCTGAGCCTGCGTCAGGCCGCCCGACTCTCGGTTCGGATGCTCCGCGCGGGCGATCGAGGCTGGCCCACGGGCATCGATGACCTGGGGGTACACGCGCCGATCGCCCTCTGGGCCCGGGGCTCTGAAGCTGCACTCGTGGGCCTGTCGCGCTCGGTGGCCCTGGTCGGCGCTCGGGCGGCAACGGGCTACGGCGAGCACATGGCGTTGGAGTTCTCGGCAGGGCTCGTTGACCGCGGCTACGCGATCGTCTCCGGGGCCGCGTACGGCATCGACGGCATGGCCCATCGGGCGGCGCTTGCCAGCGGCGGGCTGACGGTGGCGTTTCTGGCCGGCGGGGTCGACCGGTTCTATCCCAGCGGACACGACGCCCTCCTTGCCCGGATCAGCGAGGTCGGGGTCGTCCTCTCGGAGCTGCCTCTGGGTTCGCCACCGACTAAGTGGCGCTTCCTGCAGCGGAATCGACTCATTGCGGCCTCGACTCTCGGCACGGTCGTGATCGAGGCGGGCCATCGGTCGGGCTCGCTGAACACGGCCGGTCATGCCGCGGCACTGGCCCGGCCGCTCGGAGCGGTTCCCGGGCCTGTCACGAGTCCGGCATCGGCCGGCTGCCACCGGCTCCTGCGGGAGTTCAACGCGGTGTGCGTGACCTCCGCTGACGAGGTCGTCGAGCTCCTGGGCTCGATGACCCCGGGTGCCGATTCGATGCCCGGGTTGACCGAGCCGTTGGAGCTGCGCGTGCCGGAGATGATCCGGGTCCTCGATGCGCTGAGCAAACGATCCAAGCGCACCGCACCCGACGTGGCGCGCCGCTCTGGGATGTCTGTTCCCATCACCGAGGCCATGCTCGGCCTGCTGCAGCTGGACGGTGCTGTCAAGCAGGGCGATGAGGGCTGGACCAAGAACTGAGCGAACCCGCCGAGTGCGCTCGGCTTGGCCGGGGACTCTCTGCGGCATGCTGGGGGAATGCAACTGACTGACGCGCTGGGGGGCTTTCGCTCCTACCTCGAAGTCGAGCGACGGTACTCGGTGCACACCAGGAGGGCCTACTCATCAGACCTCGCCGCACTCGAGGAGTTCGCCGCCCAGCGAGACATCGTCGACACGTCAGGGCTGGTGCTGGAGTTCTACCGGGACTGGTTGTGGCACCTGTCCGAGCAGGGACTGTCTAAGTCGACCCTGGCGCGGCGATCGGCCACGGTGAAGAGCTTCTCGGCCTGGCTGCTGCGCAGCAGTCACTCCGGCGGAGACGAGGCGGTTCGGCTTCGAGCCCCGCGGCCGGAGAAGAGCCTGCCCCGGGTACTGTCCGCGGGGGCAATGGAGCGCCTGCTCGATTCAGCAGCCGACCGCGCGGCTGCCGGGGGCGCGGCCGACATTCGCGACCTGGCGATTCTCGAGCTGCTGTACGCATCCGCCATTCGAGTGTCGGAACTCGTCGGGATCGATGTCGGAGACCTCGACTTCGAGCGTCGAACGGTTCGCGTCCTGGGCAAGGGGGCAAAGGAGAGGGTCGTGCCCTTCGGCCAGCCTGCCGCCGCCGCAGTCTGGGACTACCTCGGTCGTTCGAGACCAGCCCTCGTCGAGCGCCAACCCATGGCCCCCTCTGCCGTCTTCGTCGGGGCCCGGGGTGCCCGCCTCGGCGTTCGCGCCGTCTATGCCCTGGTCGCCAAGACCCTGGAGGATGTGCCCGGATCGGGCCCCGAGGGCCCGCACGCGTTCCGACACACGGCCGCGACCCACCTGCTGGATGGCGGCGCCGACCTGCGCGCCGTTCAGGAGATGCTGGGCCATGCCAGCCTGGGCACGACCCAGCTGTACACGCACGTGACCACCGAGAAGCTCCGGCGTACCTACGCCGCCGCTCATCCTCGGGCCTAGTCGAGCGGCAGCAGCACGGCGCGGGGAACCTCGCCGAGCATCATCAGGGGTGACAGGTATTCGCCGTTCAACCGAACCCCGAAGTGCAGGCACGAATTCGCACAGTGTCCGCCGCGATCGACGGTGCCGATCACTTGGCCTGCCGTGACGGTGTCGCCCGCGGCGAGTTCGGAGAGCACCGGCTCGAAGCTTGCGAGGAAGCCGCCCTCGTGCTCGATCGTTATGACGTCGCGGTCGACGACGCGGCCGGCGAAATACACGATGCCGGCTGCCGGGGCGAGGATCGTTGTTCCCGGCATCGCCGCGAGGTCGATGCCTCGGTGGCCCGCAGAGTAGGGAGTTGCGGGTGCCTCGAACGGTCGCAGTACCGTTCGCGGCGGGGCAATCGGCCAGGCCCAGACGGCGGCATCGGGAATCGGGGCGGCACCGGTGAGGAGAATGCCGATGAGGATCACTGCGGTGCGGCGCCGGACGAGTGCTGCCGGGGACAGGGTCTGCATCATCCCGGCAGTCTGATGTGCATCGTCGACCAGTGCGCTCAAATGGATTTGACGGTGCAGAAACTGTGTAAGGATCAAGCGGTGGGGGAGTAGTGCGGCCCGGTCGGCGGCTCACACCTCGGGTGTTAGGAGCCAGTCATGGCAACCAATGAACAAGCCGCAATCTCCAGCGAATCTGAAATCGCCACCGACAAGAAACTCCGCCGGAAAGTCATCGGCCTCGCCGCGTCCGGCGCCGTGGGAGGCTTCCTCTTCGGCTTCGACTCCTCGGTCGTCAACGGTGCGGTCAACGCCATCCAGCAGCAGTTCGGGCTGAACGCGGCGATCACCGGCCTAGCTGTCGCGTCGGCACTGCTGGGCTGTGCCCTCGGCGCCTATCTCGCGGGCCGCATCGCCGACCGCTTCGGCCGCGTGCCCGTCATGCTCATCGGGGCAATCCTCTTCCTGGTCAGCTCCATCGGCTCCGGCATCGCCTTCTCCGCCTGGGACCTCACGTTCTGGCGCCTCATCGGCGGGCTGGGCATCGGAATCGCCTCCGTGATCGCCCCCGCCTACATCTCCGAGATCGCCCCGAAGGCCATCCGGGGAAGCCTTGCCTCGCTGCAGCAGCTGGCGATCACCCTCGGTATCTTCTCGGCGCTGCTCTCCGACGCCGTGCTCGCGGGTCTCGCGGGGGAGGCCACGAACGACCTGTGGCTCGGACTCGAGGCCTGGCGCTGGATGTTCATCGCCTGCGTCGTGCCCGCGGTCGTCTACGGGCTGATCGCCCTCCGGCTTCCGGAGTCCCCCCGCTACCTGCTCTCCAAGGGCAAGACCGAGCTCGCTCGCCGGGTCCTCGCCTCCATCACCCCGGCCGACCGCGTCGAGAACAGCATCGCCGACATCCAGGCCGGCATAAACGAGGACTCCGCCAACGCGTCCAAGTCGTCGCTGAAGGGCAAGCGCTTCGGGCTGCTCCCTGTCGTCTGGGTCGGCATCATCCTGTCGATGCTGCAGCAGCTGGTCGGCATCAACGTCATCTTCTACTACTCCACGACCCTGTGGTCCAGCGTCGGGTTCGACGAGTCCAACTCGCTGATGATCTCGGTCTTCACCGCCGTGACCAACGTGGTCGTGACCTTCGTGGCCATCCTGTTGGTCGACAGGATCGGTCGTCGCCCGATCCTGCTCTTCGGCTCCGTCGGCATGGCGATCTCGCTCGGCGCGATGACGCTCGCCTTCAGCCAGGCCCAGGCCGGCAGCAACGGCCCGAGCCTCGTCGGGGCATGGGGCCCGATCGCGCTTGTGGCGGCGAACCTGTTCGTCATCTCCTTCGGCGCATCCTGGGGACCCATCGTCTGGGTACTGCTCGGCGAGATCTTCCCGACTCGCATTCGCGCCCGGGCGCTGGGCGTCGCCGCCGCGGCCCAGTGGCTGACGAACTTCGCCGTCACCATGACGTTCCCGATCATGAGCCAGGAGGTCTCGCTGACCCTCGCCTACGGCACCTACGCGACTTTCGCCGTGCTGTCGTTCTTCTTCGTCTTCTTCAAGATCCCAGAGACGAAGGGTGTCGCCCTCGAGAGCACCGGCGCGCTCACCGTAATCCGCCCCTCTCGGAGCGCCCGAAGGAATGCTAGAAAAGTCGACGCCTAGGCTGGTGCCATGCAGCTTGGACAGCATCCCGAGGCGCTTCACGTCATCGCCCACATCAGCGACACCCATTTTCGAGCGCGCGGGGCGCTGATGCACGGCCGCGTGGATGCCGACGCGAACCTCGTCAGGGCCATGGCGGCCCTCGAGTCGTCGATGATCCGACCGGATGCGCTCGTCTTCACCGGGGACATCGCCGACAGGGGCGATGCGGAGTCGTATTCGCGGATCCGGGCGATCGTCGAGCCTGCGGCCCGGCGAATGGGATCGCAGCTGATCTGGGTCATGGGAAATCATGATCGACGCGACGCCTTCACCGCCGAACTGCTGGGCGGCGCGGATGCCGAGCCGACCCGGGCGCTCGACCGGGTCTATGACCTCGACGGCCTGCGAATCATCGCCCTCGACACCTCTGTTCCCGGCTGGGACCACGGCGAGCTCACGGCTCATCAGCTGGAGTGGCTCCGAGAGCAGCTGGCCGTGCCGGCGCCCGAGGGCACCATCCTGGCCATGCACCACCCCCCGCTGCCCACGCCGATCAAGTTCATGCAGGTCCTCGAGCTTCAGGATCAGCCGGCATTGGCCCGCGTGCTGGCCGGGTCCGACGTGCGCGGCATCCTCGCGGGGCACCTGCACTACTCATCGCACGGCAGCTTCGCCGGAATTCCCGTCGCCGTCGCCGCATCCACCTGCTACACGATCGATGCGGCGGCCCCGTCGGGCGTGCTTCTGGGTCGTGACGGCGGGCAGTCACTGACGCTGGTGCATGTCTTTGCCGACCAGCTCGTGCACTCGATCGTCGCCGTGGGCGAGCTGGAGGAGGTCGCCCGGTTCGGCCCGGAATTCACCGAACGCCTCGAGGCAGCGACCCCCGAAGAGCGGCTCGAGCGCTACTCGAGGCATCCCGCTTCTTAGCTGGTATAGTTCTCGGAGCACCTCGGTAATTCGGGGTGACTACGCGTGCCCAGAAGGTGGTCTCGCAGCCTATCGGTCCTCTGTAAAGAGGCTGGCTGCGCCGCCGGGCACCAGGAGTCCTGGTCACCGACCGGGGCTGACAACCGATCGGCGTATTCTCGCCGGGCATCTCACTGATGCCCCGTGATGTGCGCCTGTAGAACAGGAGACCGGCCCATGGCCGTTGTAACCATTCGCCAGCTGCTCGACAGCGGCGTCCACTTCGGACACCAGACGCGTCGTTGGAACCCGAAGATGAAGCGCTTCATCCTGACCGAGCGCAGCGGCAGCCACATCATCGACCTGCAGCAGTCGCTTGCCCACATCGACAAGACCTACGACTACGTCAAGGAGACGGTTGCCCACGGTGGCACCATCCTCTTCGTCGGAACGAAGAAGCAGGCCCAGGGCTCCATCGCGGAGCAGGCGCAGCGCGTAGGCCAGCCCTACGTCAACCAGCGCTGGCTCGGTGGACTGCTCACCAACTTCCAGACGGTCTCCAAGCGCCTCGCGCGCATGAAGGAGCTGGAAGAGGTCGACTTCGACGACACCACCCGTGGCTACACCAAGAAGGAACTCCTCATTCAGCGACGTGAACTCGTCAAGCTGCAGAAGAGCCTCGGTGGAATCCGCAACCTGACCAAGACCCCCTCCGCCGTGTGGATCGTCGACACGAAGAAGGAGCACCTCGCCATTGACGAGGCGCACAAGCTCGGCATCCCCGTCATCGCGATCCTCGACACGAACTGCGACCCGGACGACGTCCAGTACCCGATCCCGGGCAACGACGACGCGATCCGCTCCGTGGGCCTGTTGACCCGCATCATCGCCGACGCCGCCGCTGAGGGCCTCATCCAGCGTCACGCCAAGCCGGAGGAGAGCGGAAACGTCTCCGCCGTCGAGCCGCTGGCAGCGTGGGAGCAGGAGCTCCTCGCCGCAAGCGAGACCGAGGCCGTCGCGGCCGAGGCCGTCGCGGCCGAGGCCGTCGTCGCCGAGGCCGCAGTCGTCGAGACCGCAGCCGTCGAGACCGCAGCCGAGGCTGTTGTCGAGGCCGTCGTCGCCGAGGCAGCCGTTGAGGCCGTCGCCCCCGCAGAAGAGACCAAGTAGTCCTTCGCATCTGTTTTGACCAGGCCCGGTCTCTGACTGGGCCTGGTCGGTTTTACCTCGATTTTTGAACCTAGTGAGTAGGAGCGTCAAGAAAAATGGCAGATTTCAGCCTGGCCGACCTCAAGACCCTGCGCGAGCGCCTCGGCACCGGCATGGTCGATAGCAAGAACGCACTCGTCGAAGCCGGCGGCGACCTCGAGAAGGCGACGGAACTCCTTCGCCTGAAGGGTGCCAAGAGCAACGCGAAGCGTGCCGACCGCTCAACGAGCGAGGGCCTCGTCGCCGCCAAGGAGGGCGACAAGACCGCCACCCTGATCGAGCTCGCCTGCGAGACCGACTTCGTCGCCAAGAACGACAAGTTCGTCGCCCTTGCAGACTCCGTTCTGAACGCAGTGTTCGCCGCCGGAGCCAGCACCGTCGAAGAAGCCCTCGCGGCTCCCGCCGATGCAGGCACCGTCGCCGATCTGATCGTCGATCAGGCCGCAGTCCTGGGCGAGAAAATCGAGCTTCGCCGCGTGGCCCAGGTCACGGGCGACTCGTTCGCGATCTACCTGCACAAGACCAGCAAGGACCTGCCCCCGCAGGTCGGTGTGGTCGTGGGCTACAGCGGAACGGATGCCGACACGGCCCGCTCCGTGGCGCAGCACATCTCCTTCGCGGCCCCCGAGTACCTTGCAGCCGAAGACGTCCCCACCGAACTGGTCGAGACCGAGCGTCGCATCGTCGAGGAGATCTCGCGCAACGAGGGCAAGCCCGACGCGGCTCTGCCCAAGATCATCGAGGGTCGCCTCGGCGCCTACTTCAAGCAGGTCGCCCTGCTCGAGCAGGACTACGCCAAGGACAACAAGCTCTCGATCAAGAAGGTCCTCGCGGACGCCGGTCTGACCGTGTCGGGCTTCGCCCGCTTCAAGGTCGGCGCCTAGTTCAACCCCCGAGAGAGCCTGTTCCGTTTTTACGGAGCAGGCTCTCTCGTTGTTTTTCCCGCGTTCATTTCAGCCGGGTAACGGCACACCCATCCGCTAAAATTGCGGGTGACCGCACGACGAAGGGATTCACCCGCCATGACATCACCCCAGGGCCGACGCCGGGTACTGCTGAAACTCTCGGGCGAGGCCTTCGGGG
This sequence comes from Microbacteriaceae bacterium, assembly GCA_947444785.1. Taxonomy (GTDB): domain Bacteria; phylum Actinomycetota; class Actinomycetes; order Actinomycetales; family Microbacteriaceae; genus Agreia. Next base: position 12,836 of record CANFBG010000011.1, read on the forward strand.
CAGGCTCCCTCGGAGTCAACCCGGATGTCGTCAGCGAGCTGGCCCGAGAGATCGCCGAGGCGGCCAAGACCGTCGAGATCGCGATCGTCGTGGGCGGTGGCAACTTCTTCCGGGGAGCCGAGCTGTCCCAGCGCGGCATGGATCGTGGCCGCGCCGACTACATGGGGATGCTCGGCACCGTGATGAACGCCCTCGCGCTGCAGGACTTCCTGGAGCAGGCCGGGGCCGCGACCCGCGTGCAGTCGGCGATCTCCATGACCCAGGTCGCCGAGCCCTACATTCCTCGCCGGGCCGAGCGGCACCTCGAGAAGGGTCGCGTCGTGATCTTCGGCGCCGGCGCGGGCCTGCCCTACTTCTCCACCGACACCGTCGCCGCCCAGCGTGCGCTGGAGATCGGCGCAGACGTCGTGCTCGTGGCGAAGAACGGCGTCGACGGCGTCTATGACTCCGACCCCCGCACGAACCCCGATGCCAAGTTGATCGAGCGACTGACCTACATCGACGCCCTCCAGCGCGAGCTCAAGGTCGTCGACTCGACCGCGTTCAGCCTGTGCATGGACAACTCGATGCCCATGATGGTCTTCGGCATGGCGCCCCAGGGCAACGTCACCAGGGCGATCCTCGGGGAGCAGATCGGCACCCTCGTCAGCACCTCGCACGACGACTGACACTGACATCAGGTCTCGGGCGATACGCCGCGAGCCTCTAAACTAATGCCGAACCAATCTAAGGAGTTACCGTGATCGCGGATGTACTGACCGACACGACCGAGCGCATGGACCGGGCCGTCGAGGTCGCCAAGGACGACTTCGCGACGATTCGCACCGGCCGGGCCAACCCGGCGATGTTCCAGCGCGTGATGATCAACTACTACGGCACCCCGACTCCGCTGAACCAGTTGGCAGGCCTGCAGAACCCCGAGGCCCGAACCATGCTGATCACGCCCTACGACAAGGGCGCCCTCCGCGACATCGAGTCGGCCATCCGCGACATCCCCAACCTGGGTGCGAGCCCCAGCAACGACGGCACCGTCATCCGGGTTCAGCTTCCCGAGCTGACCGAGGAGCGCCGCAAGGAGTACGTCAAGGTCGTCAAAACCAAGGCCGAGGACGGCAAGGTCGCGCTTCGAAACATCCGTCGCAAGGCCAAGGACGACCTCGACGCGCAGAAGAGCGAGGTCGGAGACGACGAGGTGGCCCGCGCCGAGAAGGAGCTCGAGCTCATCACCAAGGCGCACGTCGATGCAATCGACGAGGCGCTGAAGCGCAAGGAAGCCGAACTCCTCTCGATCTAGGGCCAGGGCCGACTCAGCACTATGACGAATCAACCGGGTGACGCGGATTCCGCAGCCAACGCGAAGAAGCATCCCGGCATGAGCCGGGCAGAGTTCGAGGCGCGGGTCAAGGGCACCTTCGATCAACTCGAAGAGGTCAACGACAAGATCAATGCCAGGTCGGGACGCAACCTGTTCAAGGCGACCCTGATCGGCCTGGGCTTAGGCCTCGTGATGGTGTTCAGCCTGATCGTCTTCAAGGAGATCTTCGTCGTCTTCGCGGCGGTGATCCTCGCGTTCACCTCGTTCGAGCTGGCCAGCGCCCTCCGGCACGCGGGACGCGACATCCCGCGCATCCCGACGGTTGTCGCGGCGGTCGCCATCGGTCCGGCCGCGTACTACTGGGGCCCGGCCGGCCAGTGGCTCGGCATCTTCGCCGGCATCCTGCTCGTCGTGCTCTGGCGACTCGCTGAACTCCTCGTGCCCCGGCACCGCGCCCCCCTGAAAAGCGTGGCCCACGATCTCTCGGGCAGTGTCTTCGTGCAGGTCTACGTCACCTTCCTCGGCAGCATTGCCGTGCTGCTCCTGGCACAGCCGAACGGCCAGTGGTGGGTGCTGTCGTTCCTGCTGGTCATCATCGCCACCGATACGGGGGCCTATGTCAGCGGGTTGAACTTCGGCAAGAACCTGATGGCGCCCACGATCAGCCCCAAGAAGACGTGGGAGGGATTCGCCGGCTCCGTCGTCGCGGCCGTCGTCGCGAGCATCCTTCTCAGCATCTTCCTTCTCGACAAGCCGTGGTGGTTCGGCCTGATCTTCGGTCCGGTCCTGGCCGTGACGGCCACCATCGGGGACTTCACCGAGTCGATGCTCAAGCGCGACCTGGGAATCAAGGACATGAGCACCTGGCTGCCCGGTCACGGCGGGTTCCTCGACAGGCTGGACTCGATCCTGCCGTCTGCAGCCGCGGCCTACGCCCTGTTCATCATCTTCACGTGATCGACCTCCTGCCCCATGGTGTGTCGCCGTTGACGAAAACCTTTGGCAGAATGGCCTCGTGAGCGAAACCTTCCCCCGCACCCGCGCATCCAAACTTGGCTACAAGGTCAGCGCCGTCGAGCAGTTCCTCGCCACCGCGAGAATGGCCTACGACGCCGAGCCGGGCGACACCGGATCGATCCTGACGGCCGAGAATATCCGCCGGATCGGATTCGAGATGGAGAAGGGCGGCTATCTCCCCGCCGCCGTCGACGGAGCCCTCGAGCGGCTCGAGGACGCCTTCTCCGCCCGGGAGCGCGATCGGGCAGCGTCACTCCAGGGCGATGAGGCGTGGTTCGGTGAGGCCCGGGAGCGCGCCCGCGAGATTCTGGCCCGACTGGAACGTCCCCGCAGGCACCGGTTCGACGGCAGCGGAATCTTCCGCCTCGGCTACGAGAAACGGGATGTCGATGCCTTCGTCGACGTCTTGATCTCCTACTTCCGCCAGGGCAAGCAGGTCAGCGTGAGCGACGTGCGCGCCGTTGTCTTCCGGTCCCGTACCAGGGGCTACAGCGAGGCCCAGGTCGACCTCGTTCTTGACTCCGTGGTCGACGTGATGCTGGCCGTCCGCTGATTTCCGGGGCCCGGATGCACGGAATCCGCTCTTCTTCGGTAGAGTTGCCAAATCGTGGGTAGGCATTCAGGCAGTTACGGGTCAGAGCCCCAGCCTCTTAAACGCGATCGAAGCAGGCGAAAGACTCCTCAGCCGGCTGCCCAGCAGCCCGTGCCGAGACGCCGTCTCGGAGTTCGAACCCCGTCGGCGAGACTGATGCTTCAGGGCATAGGCGTTCTGGCCGTCGCCGGCTGCATGCTCGTGAACGTCGTCGACCCGTACTCGGGAGTGACCGCGTCCCAGTACTTCACTGTCTCGATCAAAGACGGCGCAGACCTTCCCTCCCAGACCCTGTCGGTCGAGGCGGCCTCGGCCGGGGTGACGCGTGACAGCTACGGGGTCATCGAACCGGTGCGTGCCGTTGCCGCGGCGGTATCGGCGAGTGCGTTCGCCCCTCCGGCCGCTGCGCCTGACCCGGGCAGCGCCCAGGCCTACGCGCTCTCCGTTCTCACCAGCCGAGGCTTGGGCTCGGGGGAGTTCGACTGTCTGGTCTCCCTCTGGAACAAGGAGTCGGGCTGGCGCTACAACGCGTACAACGCCGGCAGCGGCGCCTACGGCATCGCCCAGGCCCTGCCGGGAAGCAAGATGGCCTCGGCCGGTGCGGACTGGGCCACGAACGCCAACACCCAGGTCGACTGGGGCCTCGGCTACATCACCGCTCGCTACGGCACGCCGTGCGGCGCGTGGAGTCACTCCGGCTCCGTGGGCTGGTACTAGGAACAACCGTAGAATTGTGAGATGCCTCGAAACAATCGCCGTCAGCCCCGACCCCGGGATGACGATGATTCGCCCGACATCGCAAACCTCCTGACGGGTTCCCGTACGATCCAGGAGCGGCGCAACGGCAGCTGGCACGTGCAGCCGATCTCCGAGCGCCGCGCCGAGCGCGACTACGTCTGCCCGGGGTGCAGCGTGCCGGTGGCCAAGGGCACCGCCCACGTGGTCGTCTGGCGGGCGGATGGCGTCACGGGCGATGCCGGAGACCTGGCCTCTCGCAGGCACTGGCACACGCACTGCTGGCGAATAGGAAGCTGATCCCATGACCACCATTGACATTCGCAGCAGCACCGTGTTGCCCGCCCACCGGGAGCCGGTCGAGCTCCGCACCTCAGACGGGCTCACCCTCGTCGGCGAGCTGGCGATGCCGGAGTCCCGCCGGCCCGTGGCCACCCTCGTGACACTGCATCCGCTGCCCACCGCCGGCGGCTTCATGGACTCACACATTCTGCGAAAGGCCGCGAACCGCCTCCCGGCACTCGCGGACGTCGCCGTGCTCCGGTTCAATACCCGCGGCACGAAGTCGCCCCGCGGCACGAGCGAGGGCGTCTTCGGCGAGGGCGTCACCGAGCGGGCCGACGTCGAGGCGGCCATGCGGTTCGTCACCGAGCGGCAGCTTCCGCATCCGTGGCTCGTCGGCTGGTCGTTCGGCACGGAGCTGACACTGAAGTACGGACTCGAGCACGACATCGACGGTGCGATCCTGCTGTCGCCCCCGCTGCACCGGACGACGGCCGACGAGATCGCCGCCTGGCAGGGATCGGGGGTGCGTCTCGTCGCCCTCATCCCGGAGCTGGACGACTACCTGCGGCCGCCCGAGGCGATGGAGAGATTCGCCTCGGTGCCGGATATCGAGCTGGTCCCGGTCGAGGGCGGGAAGCACCTCTGGGTCGGTGAGTTGCAGACGATGCGGGTGCTCACGGAGATCGTCGCCCGAGTCAATCCGGAGGCGCTGCCGCTGCCCAGCACCTTCGAGCAGACAGCCGACTAGCACTGCCTGAGAGCGGTTCAGATCAGGATCCGCTATCTTGGAGTGTCTTTGTCTGGAGTCCCTTTGCGCTTTGTTCTTGCCATAATCACCTTCGTGATCGCCACGACCCTCATCGGTGTGGGTGTCGCCCAGCGAACCTTCCTGCTCCCCCCGGGTGCCGTGGTGGCCACGAATGCCGCCCCGGTGACCGACGCGTACGCCGTCATCGACTCGCAAAGCCTGCTGGCAAACACCGGGTCACAGACCGTGTCGCTTGCCGGCAAGGGCAAGGTGTTCCTCGCCTACGGGCAGACCGCAGACGTGGACGCCTGGCTGAACGGCTCGAGCTTCACGAAGCTGTCCTTCGACGAGAAGTCCGGCACCCTCGTCTCCGAGGGCGTTCCCGCAGATAAGGCCGGGGCCGCCAACGTGGCCAGCGGATCGCCGAATCCGGCGGGCAGCGACCTGTGGATCCAGGAGTTCTCGGGCGATGGGGGCATGTCGCGAACCGTGAATCTCGCGGCCGGCTACTCGGTGATCATCGCGTCAGACGGGGCTACCGCGGCGCCCGCATCCATCGCCCTCTCCTGGCCGATCGACAACTCGACCCCGTGGGCGATCCCGTTGCTGTTGACCGGCGCCCTCGTGCTGATGATCGGGCTCGCACTCCTCTTGTGGGGACTCTGGCACATGAAACGCCAGCAGGGCCCGCGTCGCAAGCCGCCGGGAGCCATCACCGGCAAGAGATTCAGCTTCTCGCGCACAAACGCCATCGAGTCGGGCGTCAAGCGTGGGCGCCGGGGAATCAGCCAGTCCGTCGTCGTCCTGTTGCCCCTCGCCGTCATCACCGCCCTGCTGGCCGGTTCCGGCGCGGCGACTGCGGCAACGAACACGCCGAGCCCGAGCCCGACGTCCAGCGAGCCCTCCGGCACACCCACGCCCACGCCAACGGCGGGGTCCTCCAGCGACATCCCCCTGCCCGTGGTGAGTGAGGCGCAGGCCCAGGTCATCATCGACCGGGTGACAACCGTTGCCACCACGGCGGATGCCGCATCCAACAAGGACCTGTTGGCCACCCGTTTCGCCGGTCCGGCCTACGACCTCCGCAGTGTCACCTACACGATTCGGGCCTCCTACCCCGAGTACCCGGCGCCGGCGGCGATCGCGTCCGGCCCTGCCTCCGTTGTTCTTCCCCAGGCCACGACGTCCTGGCCCAAGGTCCTCGTCGCCGTGGTGACGAATCCGGATCCCACGATCGCTCCCCAGTCCCTGACCATGGTGCAGCAGACCCCCCGCTCGAACTACAAGGCGAACTACGCGATCGCCCTGGAGCCGGACACAACGCTTCCCCCGGTGGCCGCCGCCACGGTCGGTGCCGCGCGGTTGGCACCTGACTCGAAGCTGTTGCAGCTCACGCCCACGGCCTTGAAGGAGGCCTACGCCGACATCCTCGCCGTCGGCTCGGCGAGCCCATTCTTCAACGTCGTCGACCCCAAGGGCGACAGCCTGCGCACCCAGGTCGGCGCCGAGTACAAGGCCACGGCCAAGGCCGGCCTGCCCAGCGCGGGCTCCGTCGATTTTGCCAAGGTGGCGGGAATCGGTGACACGATCGCGCTGGCCTCGATCGACTCGGGCGCACTCGTGAACTTCGAGCTGCGCGAGACCGTGACCGGTCGCCCGGTGACCGCGGGCGGCAAGATCGAGACCACGGGCGCCATCAAGGCGCTCTCGGGCATTGAGTCGAGCGGAACCGGCGTGGAGGCCACCTACGCCTACCAGCTCCTGTTCTACATTCCGCCCGCGGGCAGCAGCGCCAAGCCGACGCTGCTCGGCTTCAGCCAGGGCCTCGTTCAAGCCAAGGAGATCCAGTGAGTTCAGTCCAGCCGCCCTCGGCCGCCAGCCTTCGCGGCGCGGTCGATCTCTCCTCCCTCGTGAACCGGCCCGCTGCCGGCGGCGCACAATCACCCGACGCCGCGCCCGGTGAGATCCCCGTTCCCGGGCTCATCCTCACCGGAACCGACGACACCTTCAGTGCGTTCCTGGAACTCTCCAACGCGGTGCCCGTCGTCATCATGCTCGGGGCCGCCTCGAGTGAGGCGAGCTCGCAGCTGGGGCCCATCCTTCAGGAAATCGTCACGGCGCGCGCCGGTCGCTTCGTGCTCGTCACCGTTGATGCGGAGGTGAACCCTCAGCTCGCCCAGGCGTTCCAGGCCGAGACGCTGCCCACCGTGGCCGCCGTCGTCGGCGGTCGACCCATCGGCCTGTTCGCCGGGGTGCACCCGGCCGACCAGGTGTCCGAGGTCATCGATCAGGTCTTGGAGATGGCAGCCCAGCAGGGCATCACCGGCATTGCCACGGTGACGGGAGCCGAGGCCGGCGACGCGTCCGCCGAGCCCGTCGAGGCTCCTCTGCCGCCGCACCACGCGGAGGCCTTCGACGCCATCTCCCGGGGAGACTACGCCGCCGCGATCGCCGAGTACAAGACGGCGATCGCCCAGGACCCTCGTGACCAGCTGGCCGTTGCCGGACTGGCCCAGGCCAGCCTGCTCCTTCGCCTGTCGGGCAAGACCCAGGCGGAGATCCGCAATCACGCTGCGGCGAACCCCGATGACCTCGAGGCGCAGATGCTCGTCGCCGACCTCGACCTGTCTGGCGGACACGTGCAGGATGCCTTCGACCGGCTCCTCGAGCTGTTCCCCGCGTTGGACCAGCCGGGCAAAGACGCCGTCAGGGCCCGCTTGATCGAGCTGTTCGAGGTCGTCGGCACTGACGACCCGCGCGTGCCGAAGACGCGCTCCAGGCTGACGGCCCTGCTCTTCTAGGGGCGGCTCGGCCGGAGGTACAGCGCGGCCAGCGGGGGCAGCGTCAGCTCGACCGAGGCCGGCTGGCCAGACCAGGGCGAGTCCTCCGCGTGTACCTGGCCGAAGTTGCCCACACCCGATCCGCCGTACTCGCTCGCATCCGTGTTCAGCAGTTCGTCCCAGGCGCCGGCGAACGGCAGGCCGACGCGGTAGGGGCCGACGGTGTTGCCGGAGAAATTCATCAGCACGGCGATGGGGTTGCCGTCCGAATCCCAGCGCAGGAATGTCACGAGATTGGCGTCGCTCGCGCCGCCGTCGATCCATTGGAAGCCGCGGGACTCGTTGTCCAGTGCCCACAGGGCGGGATTCTCGACGTAGACGCGGTTCAGCTCCGTGACGAGATTCAGCAGGCCGCGATGCACCGGCTGGTCCAGGATCCACCAGTCGAGCCCACGGTCCTCCGACCACTCCGAGGGCTGGCCGAACTCCTGGCCCATGAACAGCAGCTGCTTACCGGGGTGGCCCCACATGAAGCCGAGGTAGGCCCGGAGGTTCGCCAGTTTCTGCCAGTGGTCACCGGGCATCTTGGCGAGCAGTGAACCCTTGCCGTGCACGACCTCGTCGTGGCTGATCGGCAGCAGGAAGTTCTCGCTGAAGGCGTACAGGAACGAGAAGGTGATCTCGCCGTGGTGGTACGAGCGATACATCGGGTCGGTCTGGATGTACTCGAGGGAGTCGTGCATCCAGCCCATGTTCCACTTCAGGCCGAAGCCGAGGCCGTCGTTGACGGTGGCGCGGGTGACCCCGGGGTAGCTGGTCGACTCCTCGGCGATCATCACGATGCCGGGGTAGAGCTTGTAGGCGGTGGCCGTCACCTCCTGCAGCAGGCTGATCGCCTCGAGGTTCTCGTTGCCCCCGAAGATGTTCGGGCTCCACTCGCCGTCTTTCCGGGAGTAGTCGAGGTAGAGCATGCTCGCCACGGCGTCGACGCGCAGGCCGTCGATGTGGAACTCCTCCAGCCAGTACAGCGCATTGGCGACCAGGAAGTTGCGCACCTGGCTGTTGCCGAAGTTGAAGATCAGCGTGCCCCAGTCGGGCTGCTCGCCGCGCTGCGGGTCGGGGTGCTCATACAGCGGCTCGCCGTCGAAGTTCGCCAGCGCCCACTCGTCCTTGGGGAAGTGGCCGGGGACCCAGTCCATGATCACGCCGATGCCGGCCTGGTGCAGCCGGTCGATCAGGTAGCGCAGGTCGTCGGGGTGGCCGAAGCGCGAGGTCGGTGCGTAGTACCCCGTCACCTGGTACCCCCACGAACCGCCGAACGGATGCTCCGCCAGCGGCATGAACTCGACGTGTGTGAAGCGCAGCTCGGTCAGGTAGTCGATGAGCTGATCCGCGAGCTCGCGGTAGCCGAGGCCGGGACGCCACGACCCCACGTGCATCTCGTAGACGCTCATCGGGTTCGTGTGCGGATCTTTCGCGGCGCGGGTGCTCATCCACGCGTCATCCGCCCAGGAGTAGAGGCTCTGGCCGATGACGGATGCGGTCAGGGGAGGCACCTCGGTGTAGCGGGCCATCGGATCCGCGCGCTGCACCCAGCGGCCATCCTGCGTCAGCATCTCGAACTTGTAGTTGCTGCCGGGCTCGAGCCCCGGAACGAAGAGCTCCCAGAGGCCGGACGAGCCCAGGCTGCGCATCGAATGGCCAACGCCGTTCCACGAGTTGAAGTCGCCGATGACGCGCGCGGCCCGGGCGTGCGGGGCCCAGACGCTGAAGGCGGTGCCGCTGGAGGACGCCGCGACGCCGTAGTGCGCACCGTGCTGGGCGCCGAGAACGTCCCAGAGCCGCTCGTGCCGGCCCTCGCCGATGAGGTGGATGTCGACGTCGCCGAGTGTGGGGGAGAAGCGGTAGGGGTCGTCCACGCTCCAGAGCACATCGTCGCCGTAGCGGGTATCGAGCCGGTAGTCGTCGAGGCCCGTCAGGGTGAAGCCCTGCCAGATGCCGTCGCGAAGGTGAGTCAGCTCGACGTGGGCCCCGGTGCTGAGCTCGGCGAAGACGGAGGTCGCCAGGGGCCGGAGGGCGCGGATGACCGTGACCGGGTCCGTGACGCCGGGAACCGCGACCGGGTGCTGGCCCAGGACCTCGTGCGGGTTGTAGTAGGAGCCGGCGGCGATCGCATCCAGCACAGCGGCGGAGAGCTCGGGAAGCTTCGCGGCGATGTCTGTCTTGGGCTTGGTCATGAGTGCGCCGCCGTTTCCTGGGGGTTGATATCGCTGTTCCACACGCCGTCGACGGGCTCGACGTGGAGGATGTGCACGGGTTCGGTGAAAGCGTCAAGACGCACGAAGTTGTTGGAGACTCCCCAGACCCAGGACTCGCCGTTCAGGAGGTCTGTCACCCGGAACTCGGTCGCCCCGGCAAGGCCGAACCGGGTCACGTCGAAGTGCACCCGGGTCTCCCGAACCGAGTGCGGGTCGACATTGGCGATCACGACGATCGCATCGGGGGCGCCATTCGAGGTGAACTCGGCCGCGAGGTACTTGCTGTACACGAGGATGGCGTCATCGTCGCTCCAGTGCACGTCGAGGTTGCGCAGCTGGCCGAGGGCAGGATGCGCCCGGCGGATCTCGTTGAGCCGGGTGATGTAGGGCGCCAGCGACAGCCCGGCCGCCTCCGCCCTGGCGAAGTCGCGCGGCCGGTACTCGAACTTCTCGCTGTCGATGTTCTCCTCGGCCCCGGGGCGGGCCACATTCTCCATCAGCTCGTAGCCGGAGTAGACGGCCCAGGTCGGCGCCGCCGTCGCCGCGATCGCCGCCCTGATCTTGTACGCCGCCCGCCCGCCGAACTGCAGGAACTGCGTCAGGATGTCAGGGGTGTTGACCCAGAGGTTCGGCCGCATGAAGTCGGCGGTGTCGTGGGCAAGGCCCGTGAGGAACTCCGAGAGCTCCTCCTTGGTGTTGCGCCAGGTGAAGTACGTATAGGACTGCTGGAAGCCGACCTTCGCGAGGCCCTGCATGATTGCCGGACGGGTGAACGCCTCGGCCAAGAAGACCACGTCAGGGTACTCGGCGTTGATCGTGGCGATCACGTACTCCCAGAAGTCGAGCGGCTTCGTGTGGGGGTTGTCGACCCGGAAGATGCGCACGCCGAGCGCGATCCAGTGCCGCAGGATTCGCAGCGATTCCGCGCGGATGCCCTCGGGATCGTTGTCGAAGTTGATCGGGTAGATGTCCTGGTACTTCTTCGGCGGGTTCTCGGCGAACGCGATCGAGCCGTCGGGCAGCGTCGTGAACCACTCCGGATGCTCGGTGACCCACGGGTGATCCGGCGAGGCCTGCAGGGCGAAGTCCAGGGCGATCTCGAGCCCGGCCTTTTTCGCCGAGGTCATGAAGTACTTGAAGTCGCTGATCGTGCCGAGGTCGGGGTGAACCGCATCGTGCCCGCCCTCGGCGGCGCCGATCGCCCACGGCGACCCGGGGTCGAATGGCCCGGCGTTCAGGGTGTTGTTGGGTCCCTTGCGATACGAGCGCCCGATGGGGTGGATCGGCGGCAGGTAGAGCACATCGAAGCCCATGGCGGCCACGGCGGGCAGACGGCGGGCGGCAGAGCGGAACGTGCCGCTCGTGAAACTGCCGTCCGGGTTCTTCTTCGCGCCGATCGATCGGGGGAAGAACTCGTACCAGGCGCCACTGCCGGCGAGGGTGCGCTCGACGAGCACGTCGCGCCACTCCGAGTGGGTGGGGATGCTCTCGAACGGCCGATCGGCGACCGCTCGCTGAATGTCGGGCGTGGTTGCCGCGGTGAGTCGGTCGAGGGCGGGCACGGCGGCGTCGCCGAGGGTGGCCGCGACCGCGGCGAATACGGCCCTGTCGGCGGGGTGTCGCGTGTCGTCGGCACCGGCCGCCGCAAAGAGCTGGGCGCCGATCAGAAGGGTGACGGAGACATCCAGCCCGGCGGGGATCTTGATCAGGGCGTTGTGCTCCCACGTCGCATAGTCATCGCCGTAGGCGCGGATGCGATAGCGCCAGACCCCCTGCTCGCCGAGCCGCACGAGGGTTCGGAAGCGATCGGTTCCGTCGTCGGTGGGGCTGAGTGCGTACTCGCTGACCTCGCCGGCGGGATCCTGAACCTCCAGGCGGGCGCCGACGATGTCGTGGCCCTCGCGGAAGACGACGGCGCCGAACGGCACGACCTCCCCGGCAAACGCCTTCGGGGTGAATCGCCTCTCGGCGACGGCAGGGAACAGATCGAGGATCGGGATCCGTCCGACAGCGGGAACGAAGGTGTGCGTGCTGAGTTTTTCCTGCTTCTTGGCCACGCCTAGACCGTACCAACAAAGCCCACCGTCCCGTTGATGATTTCAGTGGCGGGACACGTGTTTACCTGCCCGTGACGGAGCTGTTCTAGGCTTGGCACGCCGGTGTTCGGTGTCATCCCACGAACACCCCTGACTGTGGCTGTGGCGCGGCGTGAAGGAGCTTTTCGTGAAGGCAATTCGGCGGTTTACTGTTCGGTCGGTGCTTCCCGAAAGCCTTCGTTCGGTCGGCGAGCTCGCCGCGAACCTTCGCTGGTCCTGGCACGAGCCGACCCGGCAGCTCTTCGAGCACATCTCCCCGGACGACTGGAGAGAGAGCGCCGGCGACCCGATCGCCCTCCTCGGTGCCGTCAGCCCGGAGCGCCTCGCCCAACTCGGGGAAGACGACGGCTTCGTCGCCTGGGCCAACGGGCTCAGGGATGACCTGAACCGCTACCTCACCGAGCCGCGCTGGTATCAGGGCATCCCGGGCGCGAAGCCCGAGAGCATCGCCTACTTCTCGGCCGAGTTCGGCATCGCCGAGGCCCTGCCGCAGTACTCCGGCGGTCTCGGCATCCTCGCGGGCGACCACCTGAAGGCTGCCTCGGACCTCGGACTGCCGCTCACCGGTGTCGGCCTCTTCTACCGCGCCGGCTACTTCAGCCAGTCGATCTCCCGCGACGGCTGGCAGCAGGAGAGCTACCCGGTGCTGGACTCCGACGGCCTGCCGCTGTCGATCCTGCGCCTCGCAGACTCCTCGCCGGCCCAGATAGTGCTGGCACTGCCCGACGGCCGCGCGCTCTTCGCCCGGGTCTGGCAGGCCCAGGTCGGCCGCGTTCGCCTGCTTCTGCTCGACACCGACATCCCCGACAACGACGAGGAACTCCGCACGGTCACCGACCGGCTATACGGCGGCGGCGGCGAACACCGCCTGCTGCAGGAGCTGTTGCTGGGCATCGGCGGCGCCCGTGCGCTCAAGCTGTCCGCGGAACTGCGGCACACCGCCGAGCCGACCGTGTTTCACGCCAATGAGGGGCACGCGGGCTTCCAGGGCCTCGAGCGCATCTCACGGCTGATCGGTGACGGCCTGGCCTTCGAGGAGGCGCTGCAGGTCGTTCGCGCCGCGACCGTCTTCACGACGCACACCCCGGTGCCCGCCGGCATCGACCGCTTCGACCGCGACCTGATCGAGCGCTACTTCTCGACCGATCTCCTGCCGGGCCTCGACGTGGCCGACATCCTTCGCCTCGGTGCCGAGAACTATGCGGGCGGTTCCGACTCGGTCTTCAACATGGCGATCATGGGCCTGCGCCTGGCGCAGCGGGCCAATGGCGTCTCGCAGCTGCACGGCGAGGTCAGCCGGGGGATGTTCGCCGGCCTCTGGCCGGGGTTCGACCAGGCAGACATCCCCATCACGTCGGTGACGAACGGGGTGCATGCGGCCACCTGGACGGACCCCATGCTCCAGGAGCTCGCCAGCGCCAAGCTCGGCACCCAGGACACGACCGCGGCCGACTGGTCGAACAGCACCGCGGTGACGGATGCCGACCTCTGGTCAGTTCGCAACGCCATGCGCCAGCAGCTCGTGTTGGATGCCCGCCACCGCATCACCGAGGCGTTTCTGCTGCAGAACCCCGGCTCGGTCGCACCCGCCTGGTTCTCGGGCATGCTCGACCCCGACGTCCTGACCATCGGCTTCGCTCGCCGCGTGCCGACGTACAAGCGCCTCACGCTGATGCTGCACGACCCGGCCCGACTCAAGGCGATCCTGCTGAACAAAGACCAGCCGATCCAGCTGGTGATCGCCGGCAAGAGCCACCCGGCCGATGACGAGGGAAAGCGGCTCATCCAGCGCCTGGTGCAGTTCGCGTCCGATCCCGAGGTCAGGCACCGCATCGTGTTCCTGCCCAACTACGACATCGGCATGGCGCAGCTGCTGTATCCCGGCACGGACGTCTGGCTGAACAACCCCCTCAGACCGCTCGAGGCGTGTGGCACGAGCGGCATGAAGGCGGCCCTGAACGGCGGCCTGAACCTCTCCATCCTCGACGGCTGGTGGAACGAGTACTACGACGGCGAGAACGGCTGGGCCATTCCCACCGCAGACGCCGCCAGCGATCCCGAGGAGCGGGACACGATCGAGGCCAACGCGCTCTATGACCTCATGGAGCACCGCGTCGCGCCGAGGTTCTACGACAGGGACACGAACGGCCTGCCGACGCGCTGGCTCGAATCTGTGCGCCATACGCTTGCGACCCTGTCCCCAGACCTCAGCGCCGAGCGGATGGTTCGGGAATACGTCGAGCGGCTCTATCTGCCGGCCGCCGCCGCGGGAGTCGTGATGAGTGTCAAGGACCACGTTGCCGCACGGGAGCTGTCGGCCTTTACGAGCCGCATCTCGGAGGCATGGGGCCGCGTGCAGGTCGTTCATGTCGAGTCGGGCGGGCTGGACTCCACGCCCCAGGTCGGCGACAGCCTCCAGGTCCGGGCACAGATCCAGCTCGGCGGGCTCACGCCGGAAGACGTCGCGGTCGAGGTCGTCTACGGGCGGGCCGGCCACGGCGACGACCTCGCCGACGTGCGCGCGGTCAAGCTGCTGGCCAGCGCCCCCAAGGGCCGGGAGATCATCGGTGCCGACGGGGTCGCCCTCTTTGCGGGAACCCTGCCGCTGTCCCACGCCGGGTCGTTCGGCTACACCGTGCGCGTCGTGCCCGTGCATCCGAACCTCGCCTCCCCGGCCGAGCTCGGCCTCATCGCCGTAGCCCGCTAGCGAAGCGCACTTTTCGGCGCTGGCGGCGCCGAGTTCGTCCAGAACAGCCCTCCCACGTGTGGGAAGGCTGTTCTGGACGAACTCGGCGGGGTGCCGGCCGCGAGGGTGCGCCGCGCGGGTTCTAGTGGGCCCGGAACAGCTGCATCGACGCCGGGGACAGCACGATCGGGCTGCCGGGAGCGAACTCGAGCAGCTTCGCGTCGGCGGCATCCGGCGGCGTGGCCTCAGCCGAGTCCCAGAGCATCGTGTAGCTCGTGACGCCCTCGTGAACCGGGAGGGTGACCGTCACCGGCTGCTCCACACCGTGGATGACGAGAAGGATCCGGTTGAAGGGCTCGTGCTCCGGAGTGCTCGCCGCCAGGTACTGCAGCGTGCGGTTCTCGGGGGAGTTCCAGTCATAGACCGACATCGACCGGCCGTTGGCGTCGTACCAGTCCATCTGGCTGGCGCCCGGGGTGCGCTCGCCGAAGACTCCGAAGCGCACCGGGCGAAGCGCGGGGTTCTCCCGGCGCAGGCGCAGCAGGTATCGCGAGGTGCGCAGGTGGTTCTTCTGCCACTTGCGGCGGTCCCAGCTGAGCCAGGTCAGTTCGCTGTCATGGCAGTAGGCGTTGTTGTTGCCCTTCTGGCTGCGCCCGAACTCGTCACCGGCGGTGATCATCGGCACGCCCGCGGACAGCAGCAGGGTTCCCATCAGGTTGCGGATCGCCTGGCGACGAGCCATGTCGATCGAGCGGTTCGTCGTCGGCCCCTCGACCCCGTGGTTGAACGACATGTTGTTGTCGGTGCCGTCACGGTTGAACTCGCCGTTTCCCACGTTGTGCTTCTGGTCGTACGCGGTGAGGTCGGCCATGGTGAAGCCGTCGTGGGCGGTGACGAAATTCACGGATGCCAGCGGGCCGCGGGTCTGGGCGAATGTGTTGGACGAGCCGGCGAGGCGCGTAGCGAGCATCCCGACGCCGTCGCCGGGGGAGCCGTGCTCCCTGATCGAGCGGATGTCCCGAAGCCAGAATTTGCGCATCCGATCGCGGTAGCGGTCATTCCACTCGATCCAGCCCTCGCCGAAGTTGCCGGTCTGCCAGCCGCCCATTCCGACATCCCACGGCTCGGCGATCATCTTCACATCGGCCAGCGCAGGGTCGTTGATGATGTCGTTCAGGAGCGGATGCTGCTGGTCGAAGTAGTGGTCGGCGTTGCGTCCCAGGGTGGCCGCCAGGTCGAAGCGGAAGCCGTCGATCTGAAGCTCGTTGGCCCAGTAGCGCAGGGAGTCGAGAACCATCCGGGCGACCGGCGGATTGGCTGTGTTCATGCTGTTGCCGCAGCCGGTGACGTCGATGTAGGTTCCGCGCGTCGTCTGGCGGTAGTACGTTGCGTTGTCGATGCCTCGGAAGCTTGTGGTCGGCCCGCCCGGTCCCTCTTCGGCGGTGTGGTTGTAGACGACGTCGAGGATGACCTCGATGCCCGCCTCGTGCAGCAGTTTGACCATGCCCTTGAACTCGCGCAGGTTCGCGCTCGGGCCCTCCTCCTGGGCGGCAGAGGAGGCGTAGTCGGCGTGCGGGCTGAAGAAGCCCAGGGTGTTGTAGCCCCAGTAGTTGCGCAGGCCCTGCTTGACGAGGCGTTCCTCCGATTGAAAGGACTGCACGGGCAGGAGCTGCACGGCGGTGACGCCGAGGTCCTTCAGGTACAAGATGGTGCTCTCGTGTGCCAGTCCTGCGTAGGTTCCGCGCAACTCCTCGGGCATGTGGTGGTTCAGCTGGGAGATGCCCTTGACGTGCGCCTCGTAGATCACGGTCTGATCCAGTGGGGTGTTGGGCTTTCTGCTGTCTCCCCAGTCGAAGGAGTCGTCCACGACGGTCGAGCGGATCTGACCGCCGCCCAGTCGCTGGATTCCGCGGCCGTACGGGTCGAGCAGCATCAGGGTCGGGTCGAAGTGGTGGGCGTCGCCCTCGGGTCCGTGCACGCGAAGGTTGTACCGGCGGCCGGGCGCCAGGGCGCGAGTGCGGCCGAACCAGACATCGTTGGCGTCCTTCTTCAGCTCAACGGTCTTGTAGACCCAATTCGCGTCGACGTTGTCGAACAGCAGCAGTTCGATGCGCTCGGCGTTCGCCGAATAGACGCGAAGTTCGCCGCCGTGGGTGGTGTGCCTGACGCCTAGGTGGGCGTACGGGTCCGCGTGAGTCATGCGTTCTAGAGTAGTAACAGGGATAGTGGCTTTCTGACCATTCCGATTGGCCCGCCCGTCGAAAAAGCTGAAAAGGATTCACCAGTGCGCAGTTACCTTGATCACGCGGCGACAACGCCGATGCTGGCCGAGGTGCGCGCGGCCTACGTATCGGCCCTCGACATCGTCGGAAACCCCGCCTCGATCCACAGTCAGGGCCAGGAGGCCAAGCGCCTGCTCGAGGAGTCGCGGGAAAAGGTCGCCGCGAGCCTGGGCGCCGAAAGCGTCGAGGTCGTGCTGACCGGCGGGGGCACCGAGTCCGTGAATCTCGGCATCAAGGGCCTCTTCTGGGCGCGGCAGTCCGGGAAGCCGCGGCAGCGCATCCTCATTCCCCGCGGCGAGCATCACGCCACGATCGACGCCGCCGACTGGCTCGAGGAGCACGAGGGCGCGATCGTCCAGTGGCTGCCCATCGACGAGTTCGGCCGGCTGAGCCCCGAGGTGCTCGCCGAGGCGCTCGCCACAGACCCCGAGTCGATCGCCCTCGTGAGCGTGATCTGGGCCAACAACGAGGTCGGCACGATCCAGCCCGTCGCCGAGCTCGTCGCCCTGGCCAGTGCCGCCGGGGTGCCGACCCACGTCGACGCCGTCGCCGCCTACGGCTACGTCCCCATCGACTTCCACGCCTCGGGGGCCGCGGCCCTCAGCGTCTCCGCCCACAAGATCGGCGGCCCGGTCGGCGTCGGCGCCCTGCTGCTCGCCCGGAGCGCGACCGTCGTCCCGCTGTTTCACGGCGGCAGCCAGCAGCGCGGCAGAAGCGGCACCCAGAACGTCGCCGGGGCCGTCGCCTTCGGCGTTGCGGCCGAACTCGCACAGGGCTCGTTCGAGGCTGCCCAGCCGGATGACGGGTTTCACGCCCGGCTGGCAGCCCTGCGGGATCGCTTGGTCGAGGCGGTCGGCTCTGCGGTGCCGGAGGCCATCCTGCGCGGCGACCCGACCGCATCCGGCCGCCTGCCCGGCAACGCCCACTTCACGTTCCCCGGCTGCGAGGGCGACTCGCTGCTCTTCCTGCTGGATGTGGCTGGCGTCTCCGTGTCGACCGGCTCCGCGTGCCAGGCGGGGGTTCCCGAGGCATCGCACGTCTTGACGGCCAT
>CANFBG010000012.1 GCA_947444785.1 Microbacteriaceae bacterium
CGGACTGCCGCTGGTCGCCGGGAACCCACAGAGCACGGCGGGCCGGGAGCAGGCGCTCTATGGCGCCTACCTCGCCGCCGTCGCATTCGCCTCGGCCGGTTCCGGGCTGCACCATAAGATCTGCCACGTGCTCGGTGGCACCTACAACCTGCCCCACGCCCAGACCCATGCGGTCGTCCTGCCCTATGTTCTTGCCTTCAACGCGCCGTTCGCCAAGGCTGCCGACGATCGCATCGCTCACGCATTGGGCTCGGCCACCGCGCTGGAGGGATTGAACCGACTGCGGCACGCACTCGACGCCCCCACCGCCCTTCGCGATTTCGGGTTCGAGGAGTCCTCGATCCCCGAGGCGGCGAGGCTCATCGTCGCGGCGGCCCCGGCAGGAAACCCTCGGCCGGTGACCGAGAAGAACATCGAAGCGCTGCTTGCGGCGGCCCGCTCCGGGGCCGTTGCCGAATCCTTAGCCCAATCCATCCCCGAGGAGAGTTCCTGATGCCCGACATCGCCGCTGACAACGTCGTCGAATCGGCCGAGCAGACCCGGCGGGAGGACGCCCTGATCGAGCAGGTCGTCGCGTCCTTTTCCGGCACCCCTGACCCGCGGCTGAAGACGATTGTCGAATCGCTGACCAGGCACCTGCACGCGTTCGTGCGCGAGGTGCGGCTGACGGATGGCGAGTGGGAGCAGGGCATCGACTTCCTGACCGCCGTCGGCCACATCACAACCGACCGCCGCCAGGAGTTCGTGCTGCTGTCGGATGTGCTCGGCATCTCCATGCAGACCGTCGCAATGAACAACCCGGCCTATGCGAACGCGACCGAGGCAACGGTATTCGGCCCCTTCTTCGTCAATGACGCGCCTCTGATCGAGATCGGCGGCGACATTGCCGGCAGCGCCCCCGGGGAACCGTGCTGGGTCGAGGGCTCCGTGAAGGACGTCTTCGGCAATCCCATTTCGGGCGCACGCATAGAGGTGTGGGAGGCCGACGACGATGGATTCTATGACGTGCAGTACTCCGACGACCGGGTCGCCGGCCGGGCGCACCTCTTCTCTGACGACCTCGGCAACTATTCGTTCTGGGGCCTGACTCCGACGCCATATCCGATCCCGGATGACGGGCCGGTCGGCACGCTGTTGTCGGCGACCGGACGATCGCCGCTTCGGGCATCCCACCTGCACTTCATGGTCACGGCTCCTGGGTTCCGCAAGCTTGTGACCCACATCTTCGTCCGCGGTGATGAACTGCTGGCGAGCGACAGTGTTTTCGGCGTCAAGGACTCCCTGGTCATGGACTTCGAGCAGCAGTCGGCCGATACTGCTGCGCCAGATGGCCGCAACCTCATCGGCGCCACCTGGAGCCGGACCCGCTTCGACATTGTTCTGGCGCCGGAGGGATGAACGGTACTCTGAAATGGCTTGAGTGCACAGTGTGCGAAGCCTGATGGAGAGTACGTGGTAGACATTTCCGGTCCAGCCGAGGCTTCGGAACGTGCTGCGGGGCAAAGTCCAAGGTTTGCCGCTTGCACGATCGTCGCGTCGAACTACCTTGCCCAGGCGGCCGTTCTGGCGGACTCTTTCGCGCGGCAGCATGAGAATATTGAATTCTTCACGCTTGTCCTCGATGGTCGTCCGCTCGAAACGACCGACTCGGGTACCGGGCGAATCCTGACGCTGGGCGACCTCGATATCCCCGCCGACGTCGTGAACGACGCGCTGGCGATCTACGAAGTCATGGAATTCGCCACCGCCATCAAGCCCGTCGTTCTGAAGACCCTTCTTGGGCAGGGTTTCGATGCGGTCGCCTATATCGATCCCGATATCCAGTTCTTCGGCGGTATCGACGACGTCTTCCTCGATGCAATCGAGCACGGCATCGTGCTGACCCCCCACACCGTCGAGCCGATGCCCCGGGACTCTCGCAAGCACGACGAGACCGATATCATGCTCGCGGGCATCTTCAACCTGGGATTCATCGCCGTCGCAGGCTCTGCCGTGCCGTTTCTCGACTGGTGGTGGGAGCGGCTCCGGGTGGATGCGGTCGTCGACCCGGCGAACGCGCTGTTCACCGACCAGCGCTGGATCGATTGGGTTCCTGCCCTGTTCCCGCATCACATCAATCGCGACAAGGGCATGAACGTCGCGTATTGGAACCTGCATGAACGGCCATTGACCATGAGCGGCGACCAACTGCTCGCCGACGGCGTCCCGGTTCGATTCATCCACTTCAGTGGATACGATCCGCACCGGCCCTGGCTGCTCTCGAAGCACCAGGGTGACCGGCCCCGAATACTCCTGAGTGAGCATCCGATCATTCGCAGCCTCTCAGAGGCCTATGCGGCGTTGCTGGATTCCCGCGGGTACAGCGCGGGGATACTCTCGCCCTACCGTTTCGACCTGCTGGACACCGGCGTGCGGATGTCGGCTCCGCTTCGCCGGCTCCTGCGGGATCTTGCAAAGGGAAGCATCGAGGCGGTCGTGACCGCTCCGAACCCCCATGCGGCTCCCGTCGAGTTCACCGCCTGGCTGGGATCTCCGATCTTCGGTGCCGGCCCCCAGCGCCTCACCCCGCTCGAGTTCGCCCTATTGCGTTCCCGGCCCGACCTCCAACTGGCGTTTCCCGGGGCAGGTTCTGGCGATGCGCGCGAGTACAGGCTTTGGATTGTCGGTGACCCCGCGGCGATGGCCCTCGGCTCCGGCGTGCCCTCCTTCGGCAGACACCCGGGCATTTCCTCCCATAGCCCCTCCCGCAGACCCGCCCACGAGACCCACCGCAATGCCTTCGGCTGGAGCGTTGTCGGCTACGCCAGTGCGGAGCTGGGAGTCGGCGAGGCAGGTCGACGCCTCTTCTCGCTTGTTGAACGCACCGGTGTGCCGACCGAGTTGGTCGGCGTGGGTCTGACCGAGTCCCGGCAGCGACACTCGACGGGAACCTCGATCCAGACGATGCCGTCGTTTGAGAATGCCATCGTGTCGGTCAACGCCGACCAGCTCGCACGGGTGGGGCCCGCGGTCGGGCTCGAGCACCTGCACGGGGTGAAGGCCGGCTACTGGTTCTGGGAGTTGGAGTACTTCCCGCCCGAGCAGGCCGTCGGCTTCCCGCACGTCGACGAGGTCTGGGCGGCGACGACGTTCATGAAGAGTGCCTTCGAGACGGTGGCAGACTGCCCCGTGCGACTGGTGCCGCTGCCGGTTCATCTGGGCACCGAGGCCACCGTCTACACCCGCTCGGCCCTGGCGATGCCTGAGGCCCCGTTCGTCTTCCTCACGAATTTCGACTACTTCTCGACGTTCGAGCGAAAGAACCCGATCGGCGTCATCGAGGCGTACCTCAGGGCGTTCGGACCGAATGACGGCGCCGTGCTGATCGTCAAGTCGATCAACGGGCACCGCATGCCGCAGAACTCGGAGCGGGTCAAGGCCGCGGCTCGTTCGCGGCCGGATGTCATCTTCCGGGACGCCTACGTCACGGCCGCCCAGATGCGTGCCATGATCGAGCTCGCCGACTGCTACGTCTCGCTGCACCGGGCTGAGGGTCTGGGCCTGAACATGACCGACGCGATCGCCCGTCGAACGCCCGTCATCGCCACGGCGTACTCGGGGAATATGGACTTCATGACCGGCGACACCGCAGACCTCGTTCCCTTCGAGCTCCGCGAGATCGGCGAGCACGGCGGGCTGTATCCCGCAGAGGGCTGGTGGGCCGAGCCTGACATCGGAGCCGCAGCAGAGCTGATGCGCCGCCAGTTCGACGACCGGTCCTGGGGTGCATCTCTGGCCGCTCGAGCCTATGACCTGGTCAAGGAGAGGTTCTCCCCGGAGGCTTGCGCCCGCAACATCGAGCCGTTTTTGCTCGCCCAGAGAAAATGAGAATGAGTATGACCAGTCAATCCAAGGAGCAGATGGCTGTTCTCGATTCCCGGCTCGCCGAGGTGTGTGCCGAGAACGAGTTGCTGCGAGAGCGAAACGAGAACCTCGAGGCCGCCCTCGCCGCGAGCCGCGAGTTATTAATCCGGCTCGGAAACCCCCTGTTCGCCAAGACCCTGGTGTCGCGACGACGTTCGCCGGCCGGGTTCACCGACGAATCCCAGCTCGCCGCGTTGCTGCGCACGCGGACCCTCACCTGGAGCCGGGGCGCCCGCAGGATCTATCGGGGCATCCGCACCGGTTTCACGGACTGGGATGTTCTGTAGCGGCTGCTACCACGCCTCCAACACGCTCGTGTAGTTGGCGATGCCGACGCCGCCCATGTTCTGCACGGCTGCCCGGCGAGGGGAGTCGAGCTGCATGGCGCCCGCGGTTCCCGTGAGCTGCATGGCCGCGACGACGTGCTGTGAGACGCCGGTAGCGCCGACCGGATGACCCTTGGCTTTCAGCCCGCCGGAGACATTCACGGGGAGCCGGCCGTCCTTGAACACCCAGCCTTCCTCGATCGCCCGGGCACCCTGGCCGTTCGGCACCAGTCCGATGACCTCGTACATGATGAGTTCGGCGATCGTGAAGCAGTCGTGCACCTCGACGAAGTCGAGCTCGTCGATTCCGGTGCCTGCCATCGACAGGGCTCGCTGCCAGGCGACGCGGGCGGCGGCGAACTCGGTGGCATCCCGGCGGGCGGCCGGCATGAAGTCGTTCGCGTGGCCGAAGCCGGCGAGGCGAACCGGGTCGGTCGCGGCGCCCTTGGTCGGTGCGGTGGTCAGGATGACCGCTGCCGCGCCATCCGACACGGGCGAGCAGTCGGTGCGTCTAAGCGGGTTGGCGACCATCGGGTTCCTCTCGCTCACCGTGCGACAGAACTCGACCCCCAGGTCTTTTCTCAGCTGGGCGTAGGGGTTGTCGACGCCGTTCAAGTGGTTCTTGGCGGCGATGGATCCGAGGACGTCGGAGATGGGGCCGTAGCGTTCCTCGTAGGCCAGCGCCACGGAGGCGAACAGCCCGGTGAACCCCGTCGACGACGGAGTTCCCGCGGCGTCGTAGTCGGCACCCAGGAGGGCGGCTCCCACGACATCCGGCGTCGCCTGCGTCATTTTCTCGGCCCCGATGACCAGCACGGTCTTGGCGGTGCCGGCCAGGAGGGACTTGACGCCCTGCTGGACGGCCGCCGAGCCTGACGCGCAGGCGTTCTCGACGCGCGTGGAGGGAACGTTCACAAGCTGGTCCGAGACCTGCAGGGCGAGGGAGGAGGGAAAGGCCAGGGGCATCATCCCGCTGTTGAACTGGCCGAGGAAGATCTCGTCGATCTGGCCGGCATCGATGCCCGCGTTGGCGATCGCCTCGGTGGAGACTTCAACGATCAGGGACTCCAGCGTCTCGTCGGGCAACTTGCCGAACCGACTGTGTCCCCAGCCGGTGAGCAGGATGTCTTTGCCGAATGTCTCTCTCAGGCTCATGCGCTGGCCGCTGCTTTCTCTGTGATTTCAAGGTTTACGGTGAACCGGGGCTCGGTTCCGCTGACGATCTCGGCCAGCTCGACGCCGGGGGCGATTCGGGTGAGCACGAGAGCGCCGTCGACGATGTCGAAGACAGCCAGATCGGTGATGATCCGGTCCACAACGGCGAGGCCGGTCAGTGGCAGGCTGCACTCGCTGACGATCTTGTAGGAGCCGTCCTTGGCGAGATGCTCCGTGAGCACGATCACCCGGGGCGTGCCCGCGACGAGGTCCATCGCGCCGCCCATGCCCTTGACCATCTTGCCGGGGATCGTCCAGTTCGCCAGGTCTCCGGAACCCGAGACCTGCATGGCACCGAGCACGGCGACCTTGACGTGCCCGCCGCGGATCATGCCGAAGGAGGCCGCGGAGTCGAAGATGCTGCCGCCGGGCAGGATCGTCACGGTCTGCTTTCCGGCGTTGATGAGGTCGGCATCCTCGTCGCCCTCGAAGGGGAAGGGCCCCATGCCGAGCAGGCCGTTCTCGCTCTGCAGCGTGACGTTGATGCCCTCGGGCAAATTGTTCGCCACCAGGGTCGGGATGCCGATTCCCAAGTTCACGTAGTCGCCGTCGGCGAGCTCGGCTGCCGCGATTGCGGCCATTTCGTCCCGGGTCCAAGCCATGATGCTCTCCTTTGTGAATTCAATGCGGGGTGCGGGTGCGGGGGATCGGCCGGTGCTACACGGCGGGGGCGAGAACGGGGCGCTGGCGCACGGTGCGCTGCTCGATGTCTTTGACCCGGGCGCTGGCCTGCACGAGGCGCTGCACGAAGACCCCGGAGGTCACCACGTGATTCGGGTCGATGTCTCCGCGCTCGACGATGTGCTCGGCCTCGGCGATGGTCACCCGTCCCGCAGTGGCCACCACCGGGTTGAAGTTGCGGGCCGTAAAGCTGTAGACGAGATTTCCCTCCGTGTCGGCGGTGTGCGCGTGCACCAGGGCAAGGTCGGCGACGATGCCGCGCTCCTGCACGTAGGTGACCCCGTCGAAGTCGGCGTGCGGCTTGCCCTCGGCGATCAGGGTGCCGACGCCGGTCTTGGTGAAGAACGCCGGGATTCCCGCGCCGCCTGCCCGGAGCCGCTCGGCGAGGGTGCCCTGGGGGCTGAACTCGACCTCGAGGGCTCCCGAGAGGAACTGGGTGGCGAAGAGCTTGTTCTCACCGACGTAGGAGGCGATCACCCGTCGCACCTGGCCGGCCTCGATCAATACGCCGAGCCCCTTGCCGTCGATGCCCATGTTGTTGGAGACGATGGTGAGACCGGTTACCCCTGAGTCCCTGACCGCGTCGATCAGGTCGGCCGGGATGCCACTCAGGCCGAAGCCCCCGACCGCGATGGTCATTTCGTCACTGAGCACGCCGGCCAGGGCGGCACGGGCACTCGATTGCAGCTTCGACATGGGACTCCTCGTTGAGTGGCATTCCATAATGTGGACTAACTATTGTCTTTTTACTCTAGGTCGCGCGAATTACGACTGTCAATCGAGGTTTGAGGTCATATTCAGTCTCTTTTCCACAAGATGGACAGGGTCGGCATGTTGTCCATATAGTGGTCAAATGACGAATTCTCCGGTGCAGGGTGCTCAGGTTGTCTCCCGGGTTGCGGCACTGCTGCGGCTCGTGGGACGACGTCCGGAGGGAAGCCCGGTCGCCGAGCTCGTGCGCGATTCGGGTCTGACCCGGCCCACGGTGCACCGCCTCCTCGCCTCCCTCGCCGCGGAGGGCCTGCTCGAGCGTGACGAGTCGAGCAACCTGTGGCAGCTCGGCCCAGAGATCCAGATCCTGGGTGCCATAGCCGTGGGCCGATTCCCCCTCGAAGCGATCGTGCAACCGAGCCTCGAACGGCTGTCGGATGCGACGGGGGAGAGTTCGTTCTTCTCCATTCGGCGGGGAAACGAGACCGTCTGCCTCATGCGCGAGGAGGGCAGTTTTCCCGTTCGCTCGTTCGTCCTGTTCGAGGGAGTTCGCTTTCCCCTGGGGGTGGCATCCGCCGGAACCGCCATCATGGCCTTCCTGCCCGAGGACGAGCAGGAGCGCATCTTCGACGAGGGTGCCGGCCGCACCGCCGAGTTCGCGGAGAATCACTCCGTGGAGGCCATCAGGAGAAACCTCGCCGCGACAAGAGAGACCGGCTACTCGGTGAATCCCGGCCTCGTGCTCGAGGGCAGCTGGGGGATGGGCGCGGCGGTGTTCGACCGGTCGCAGCGTCCGGCCTACGCCCTGTCGCTGACGGGAATCGAGTCCCGGTTCCGGCCCGACCGCCAGGAGTTTCTCGGCAGGCTTCTCCTGGAGGAGGCCCACAGCATCAGCACCCTGCTGGCCGCCGGTTCCTGACGGGGCCACGCCTCAGGTCTCCTCGATCCCGTAGGCCTTCAGCTTGCGATAGAGGGAAGACCTGGCAATGCCGAGCGCCGCAGCGGCCTGGACGCGATTGCCGTCGGCCTCGGCCAGGGCCGCCACGATCATGTCGCGCTCGATCGCCTCCAGGGTCGACAGCGCACGCTGGGCGCCGTGCCTGACGAACGCGGGCAGGTCCTCCGCCTCGATCTCCCCGACCGGCCGGGTGCCCAGGGCTGTGGCCAGGGCATCCGTGAGCTGACGGATGTTGCCGGGCCAGCTGTAGCCGGCCACCACGCGCAACGCGCCGGCAGAAAGTCGTGCCCTGCGGCGTCCGTTGCCCTGGCCCAGCGTGGTCAGGACGCGCTGAACAACAGCCGGCAGGTCTTCAAGGCGATGACGGAGCGGCGGCACGGTCACGGCCCGATCGAACCGGGTCAGAAGCTCCCGGAACGTGTCCCGGGACAGCATGTTCGCGTCGGAGACGGTGGCCGCCACCCGAGTCGAGCCCGTGTGCGCGGAGATAGCGAGGAGGCAGAGCTTGACGTCTTCGATTCCCGCGCCGTCAAGCCGATCGATGTTGGTGAACACCACCAGGGCGGTCTCCGTCGCCGGCGCCCTGAGGTGGGACTTCACGGCCTGGAGCCGAGGCTTCATCGTGGGGCCGGAATCGAAGACCAGGCAGTTCCCCGCGGGAATTGATTCTGTGAAGACGTCCTGAATGATCGTGAGCTTGCCGCATCCGGTCTCACCCATCACCAGCAGCGGCTGGTTCTCTGCCAGCGCCTCGAAAATTCCCGTTCGCGCCCGCTTCAACAACGGTGAGACGCGCTCGGCTGGCGCCATCGCCCGGGGTACTGGGGCGGCCGCGCTGCCGGCAAGAGGAACGACGAGTCCGGGCGGTCGCGTGCTCTCCGGAGTGCGTTCGCTGACCAGGGTCACGGTGACGATGATGCCTGCCGGGTCGTTTCCCGCGGTGATCCGGACGCCCCGGAGGTGTACGACCTTGCCGGAGGTCAGTTCGATCTCATCCACGGGGTTGGTCTTCCCGATCATCAGGTAGCGCGCATGCTCCTGGATCGTCCACTGCTCGATCGGGTCGAAGAGCATCTGCGCGACGGCGTTGCTCATCGCCACGGTGCCGCCGACGGCGATCACGGCGCCGCGCTTTCTGGAATCCTGGCGGACAAAGGCTTCGAAGAGGGCCTGCTGGCACCGGCTGCGATCGAGGAGGAGGTTCTGCTCGATGTCCCGGGCGGCGCTTCTGACCAGAGAGTGCATCAGCGGGCTGGAGTACTCGCTGAGGCAGCTGATGTCCAGCACCCCCTCGACCCGGCCGGTCAGGGGATCGCGGATCGGGCTGCCCGCGCACGCGAAGTCCTGCAGCTCCTCGAGAAAGTGCTCCGCACCGACGATGAAGAGCGGCTTGCCGGACTCGAAGACCGTGCCTATCCCATTCGTGCCGATGGAGTCCTCGCCATAGTTGAATCCGGGTGCCAGGGAGACGCTGTCGAGCATCGCCCCGATGGACCGGTCGTTCTCCGAGCGGCGCAGGATTCGGGCCTTGCTGTCGCAGAGCACGATGCTCATGGGCCAGCCGGCCATCTCATCGCCGAGGCGGGCCATCACCGGCTCGGAGCAGCGCACCAGTCGGCTCGAGAGGTCGAGATCGTCATGGTAGACGGCATGGGAGGTCGCCGGGTCGACGCCCGCCGAGAGCGATCGCTGCCATGAGGCCGACACGACATCGGACACATCCCTGGACTCCGCGCGCTCTGTCGCGTGCCCCGAGCGCAGGAAATCGGCCCGTGCGTTGGCGATGCGTGTGCGTCTGGCGGCTAGCTCCTGCATGCGGACTCCTTTGTCTACCCGTTGATCATGCGCCCTGAACCTGATGATGCGAAAGAGGGCGCGCTGTCCCAATGTCGGACAGGTCAGGGTTTCCGGCCGGGGTCACTCTGGAGCCTGTGGCCGGAATGCGGCCTCGGTGGCCCTCACGAACATCCAACGCAAAGGAGCGCTCATGGAACGTTTGATCAACATCGACAACGGCGGCACACTCACGGACATCGTGGTCGGCAGCGGCTCGGACTTCACCTTCACGAAGACCCTGACCACCCCCGTAGACCTGTCCCAGTGCCTCTTCGACGCGATGAACAAGGCATCAGAACTGATCTACGGCGAGGAGAACCTGGCCGGCCTGCTGCACTCGACGAGGCACATCCGCTACTCGTCCACGCAGGGCACCAACGCCCTCGTCGAGAGAAAGGGCCCGCTGATCGGGCTCATCTCGGACGATCCCTCCCTGGCCGATGCCCTCCGCGCCACCGCCGAGAGCGAGTCGCTCTTCGACGACCTGGTCGGCTCGCGGGTCGCCATCGTCACCGAGCAGCCGACGGATGATGAACTGGCCCGCGACCTCGTCGCCGCCATCAACCGCCTGACCACCGCCGGCGCCGAGCGCCTCGTCATCTCCGCCGAGAGCGTCGAGCGGGAGAACCACTACAAGCGGGTCATGCTGAAGAACTTCCCCCGGCACCTGCTCGGCTCGGTACCCATCCTGTTCTCCCGCGAGTTCGCCGCGGACACGAGCCGCACCCGCCAGATCTGGTCGGGCATCCTGAACTCGTACCTGCACCCCACGGTCGAGCGCTTCCTCTACAGCGCCGAGCACCGGCTCCGCGCCTACAAGGTGAAGAACCCGCTGCTGATCTATCGCAATGACGGCGCCTCCTCCCGCGTCGCCAAGTCGGTGGCACTGAAGACGTATTCATCCGGCCCGCGTGGCGGCCTCGAGGGAACCCGGGCGATCGCCGAGGCCTATGGGCTGGCCAACGTGCTGATGATCGATGTCGGTGGCACCACGACTGATGTCGGCGTCGTCACCGACTCGACGATCTCCGTACAGCGCCGCGGCACCGTCAAGGGCGTCGGCATCTCGTACGAGATGAGCAACGTGCACTCGTCCGGTATCGGCGGAAGCTCGATCATCGCCGTGCGAGACGGCCACATCGTCGTCGGACCCGAGAGCGTCGGAGCGGCACCCGGCCCCGCCTGCTTCGGCTTCGGCGGGACCCAGGCCACGATCACCGACGTGAACCTGCTGCTGGGCATCCTCGACCCTGCCACCTACCTCAACGGTGAGATGGCGCTCGACGCAGACCGCTCCCGGGCCGTCATCACGAAGACGATCGCCGAGCCTCTCGGCATCACGCTCGAGGCGGCGCTGATCGAAATGGAGCACACCTACTCCGTTCAGATGGCCGAGTCGTTCGCCCGCTTCGTTGTTCCCGGTTCCGACACGACGCTTGCGGCCTTCGGCGGTGGCGGCCCGATGAGCGCGTGCAGTGCCGCTCGGATCGCCGGCGTCAAGCAGGTTCTCGTACCCCGTCTCGCCGCGGTGTTCTCCGCCTACGGCATCAGCTTCTCCGACATCGCCCAGTCCTACGAGACGAACATCACCGGCTACCCGGCGACCGACATCGAGGCGGCGCGGGTGAAGATGACCGCTGCCGCTGCCCGGGACATGTTCCAGGAGGGGCACGACATCGCAGAATGCGAGCTCGAGTGGGCAACGATCGCCGAGGACTCTGACACCATCCTGAGCCTCAGGGCGACGTTCCGGCTGCCCCGACCCAAGATCGCCGGGGGCCTGACCGCGACCAGGACGGCGGCCGTGGCGGCCGGCTCGCGGGCCATCCGCACCGGCGTCAGCGAGGTGAGCGACGTGCCCGTGTTCGTTCTCGAACTCCAGACGCCGGGAGCCTTCGCCGCCGGCCCGGCAATCGTGGAGGGCCCGTTCTTCACGGCCCGCGTTCCCGGTGGCTGGGACCTCAACGTCTCGGCCGCGGGCGACCTGCTGCTCACCGACGCCCAGCCCGATACGGCCAAGTGAAAATCCTCTCCATCACCCTGTTTGTTTCCCAAGGAAGGTAAAAACAAATGCGAGTCCCCATGACGGAATACCTGTTCATCGATTTGGACACCGAGCGCTGGATCTGCCGGGTCTGCGCCCACGACTTCGGCGATGCCCGAGGCAACTACAAGGAGGGAACGCTCGTTTATGACCGTGACCCCCGCGAGATCCATCCGCCCGTGATCGACCCCGAGAAGTACGAGTTCACCTTCTCGCCCGACCCGCTCTTCTGCCGGATCCTGGAGTTCTACTGCCCGAGCTGCGGCACTCAGATCGAGGCCGAGTACCTGCCGCCGGGGCATCCGCCGACGATCGACATGCTCTGGGACATCGACTCCCTCAAGGCCAAGTGGGCCGCCTCCGGGCTGAACCCCGAGGAGGCCGTCAACTACGGTCCCGGCGAGAACGCCGTCACCGATCTCAGTGCCCGGTTCGACGGCACAACGGGTCACAATCACGCGCACCGCACCGAAGGGATCTGACCATGAAGAGAATCTCCGTTGACATCGGCGGCACATTCAGCGACTGCTTCTTCGTCTGGGACGACATATACATCGAGTCCAAGGCGCTGACGACGCACCACAACCTGGCCCTCGGCTTCAACGAGGCCCTCGATCGGGCGTGCGAGCGCGCCGGCATCACCCGCGAGACGGCGCTTCGGGAGGTCGACTCCGTGCGCTACGCAACCACGCTGGGCACGAACGCCCTCATCGAGGGCAAGGGCCCGCGGGTCGCGGCGATCGTGACCCACGGCTTCGAGGACACCATCCCGCTGTCCCGGGGCCGCGGCTACGGCGAGGGACTCGACGGCGTCAAGCAGGGCGATATGCCCGATGCCCAGCGCCCCGACGCGCTGGTGCCGCGTCGCCTGATCCGCTCCGTGAAGGAGCGCATCGACTCGGTCGGGGAGGTACTCGTTCCCCTGGTCTATGAGGATGTTCGCCAGATGGTGCGCGAGCTCGTCGACAACGGCGCGGAGGCCATCGTGGTCGCCCTCACCAATGCCACCGAGAACTCGGTGCATGAGGACCGTATCCTCGAGATCATCCTCGACGAGTACCCGACCCACGAGCTCGGCTCCATCCCGGTGCTGCTCAGCAGCCAGGTCTCGGGGAGAAAGGGCGAGTACGTCCGGGCGATGGCGACCATCGTCGATGCTTTCCTGCACCAGACGATGTTCTTCGCGCTCAACCAGCTCTCCAGCAACCTCCGGGACTCGGGTTACACCAAGCCCATGCTGGTCATCCACAACTCCGGCGGTATGGCCCAGCCGAACTCGACGGATGCGCTGCAGACGATTCACTCCGGCCCCATCGCCGGCGTCGGGGCGGCCCAGCACCTGTCCGAGTCCACCGGACTCGGCGACGTCGTCTCGATGGACATGGGTGGCACCTCCTTCGACATCGGCCTGGTTCCCGAGGGGGGAGTCAGGCACTACGACTTCCAGCCGACGATCGGCCGCTGGCTCGTCTCTGCCCCGATGATCCACCTGAATACGCTGGGTGCCGGTGGCGGCTCGATCGCGGCATTCAACCGCATCCACCGCGCGATCCAGATCGGTCCCGAGTCTGCGGGCAGCGACCCGGGGCCGGCGTGCTACGACCGGGGTGGCCTTCGCCCAACCGTCACCGATGCCGACCTGGTGCTCGGCTATCTCGACCCGGAGAACTACGCCAACGGCCACATCAAGCTCAACCGGAAGCGCTCGATCTACGTGATCGAGGAGACGCTGTCGGATGAGCTCGACATGGACGCCATCGAGGTCGCCAAGGTGATCAAGAAGACGGTCGACGAGCAGATGGCGATCGGAATCGAGAAGGAGCTCCGCAGTCGCGGCGGCCTGATCGAGGACTACACGATGCTGGCCTATGGCGGAAACGGGCCGCTGCACGCCTGCGGCATCGCCACCAGCGCCGGAATCTCGAAGATCCTCTTCCCGCCCTTCGCCTCCGTGTTCTCCGCCTTGGGTGCCGGCAACATGCGGCCTCTGCACATCCACGAGCGCAGCGCCCGAATCGTGCTCTATGAGGCGATCAAGCGCAGCCTGTACTCGCAGTACTCGACGCTGAATACCTACATCGCGGAGCTCGAGGCCAAGGGTGCAGAAGACCTGGTGCGCCAGGGCTACGACCGGAGCGAGGTGAAGTATCGCCTCGAGATGGACATGCGCTACGGCAACCAGCTGGTCACCACGGCCGTCTCGTTCGACATCAACCGCATCAACGGCGTGGCCGACGTGCTGCACCTGATCAAGACGTTCTCCGAGATCTTCGGCGAGCGCTACGGCGAGGGCACCCAGGCGCCCGAGGCCGGCATTCGGGTCCAGACGGTGCGCGTCGCCTCGTTCATCGAGGGCGAGGTCGTGAAGTTCGACTCCATCGATGTCGGCGGCGACAAGCGCATCCCCGAGCCCGTATCCCGCCGGGAGGTGCACTTCACGGGAGTCTCCGGGGCCGTCGACACCCCCGTCTACGACGCGGAGGCGCTGCGCCACGACTGTGTCATTCACGGTCCGGCCATCGTCACGACGGAGAACACCACCTATCTGGTCGAACCGGGCTGGCGTCTCGAGCCGACGGTCCAGGGCGCCGTATGGCTGCTCAGCGACTGACGGCCCGGCTCATCCGGTTCCCCGCAACTTTTCTGCAGTGACGATCATAGGAGATTGAGAAAAATGACACTGATCAGCGACAAATTCGAAGCAACCGACGACGGCGGCAATTCTGCCCAGCTGCTCTCCGAACAGGAGCAGCAGTGGGTCGACAAGTTCATGGACGAGACGACCCTGTTCCTGGGTCCCGACCCCGCCATCATGCGCCACCACGAGATTATGCCGCGCACCCCGTATGAGCAGCAGTGCATCGACGAGGGAATCGACCCGATCGAGGTCGACCGCATCCGAAAGCGCCTTGCCGGCGCCCTGGACGAGGCCTTCGAGATGTGCGAGAGCATGGGGGCCGCGCCCGGCGCCAAGTGGGCCGACCTGTCCTGTGCCGTCTACACGGCCGAGGGCGACGTCACCTACCTCTCGAACCGCGGCGTCATCGCCTTCTCGGCGGTACTGCACCACCCCATCCGCTACATCATGAAGAACTGGAAGAACGAACCGACCGTGGGCATCAACCCCGGCGACGGATTCTTCCACAACGACTCGCGCTTCGGCATGGTGCACAACACCGACCAGTCGATGCTCGTGCCGGTCATCCGCGGCGGCCACATCATCGCCTGGGTGGGGGCGACCATCCACGAGGGTGAGAACGGCGCCTGCGAGCCGGGCGGCATGCCATCCGGCTCTGAGACCCCGTTCGACGACGGCCTCCGGGCGTCGCCCATCAAGATCGTGGAGCGGGGCCTGCTCCGCCGCGATCTCCTGACGTTCCTGCAGCACTCGACTCGCGACCCGAAGCTGATGCTCGCCGACATCAAGGTCAAGATGGGCGCGGTCCGCCGCATCATGGAGACCGTGGATCGCCTGATCGACGAGGTCGGCCAGGAGACGTTCGTCGCCTCGCTGCGGATGACCGTGGAGGACGTCGAGACCGAGGTGCGCCGCCGCATCGGGGAGTTGCCGGACGGCACCGTCACCTTCAACCAGTTCGTCGACTCGACGCTGAAGGAGAACATCCTCATCAAGTTCGCCTGCAAGATCACGGTCAAGGGCGAGCGCCTCATCGTCGACCTGACGGGCACCGGGCCGGAGATCCTGAACCGGGCGATCAACTCACCGCTCGCCTCGACCAAGGCGTTCATGGCGCAGGCGATCCTGAGCTACTGGTGGCCCGACCTGCCCCGCTCCACGGGCGCCCTCAGCCCGATCGAGGTCATCACCGAGGAGCACAGCTGGGCGGATGCCGGCTACGACGCCCCCGTGGGCCAGTCGCTGCAGGCGTCGTTCCGCGGCTTCTCGGCGCTGCAGACGGCATTCGCCAAGATGCAGTTCTCCGCCCCCATCAAGTACTCCAACGTGGTCGCCCCCTGGTTCAACCAGATCAACGACTTCCTCTGGGGCGGCACGACGCAGAACGGCGAGCAGGTCGGCAACCTGTGCGCCGACCTGAACGGCATGGGCGGCGGCGCGAAGGCGTTCCGCGACGGCGAGGATGCCGTGGCCCCCCTGTTCTGCGCCATGGCCGACATCGGCGAACAGGAGGTGATGGAAGAGGAGGTCCCCTTCCTGCAGCTCGTCAGCAAGCGCCTGGTGCGCGACAACCAGGGCTTCGGCAAGTACCGCGGCGGCATGGGGTACGAGATGATCGTCGCCTCCAGAGGGACGCCCAACTGGGGCTTCATGACCGTGACGAGCGGATCGAAGTTCTCCTCGGTGCCCGGCATGTTCGGCGGCTACGGCTGCCCCGTGTACCCGCTGGCCATCGTGAAGGGCATCAACATCTACGACATCATCAAAGAGGATCCGACCCAGTTCGACCTCTCGATGGAGCGAGTGATGAACGAGCAGCCCTTCGCGGGCGGCGACTACCAGTCGGCCCACATGGGCCTGCAGTTCGACGTGGCCAAGGAGGGCGAGCTGTACATGATCGCCCAGGGCGCGGGCGGCGGCTACGGCGACGTGCTGGAGCGCGACCCCGAGCTCGTCGTCACCGACCTTGAGCTCGACCGCATCTCGGCGCAGATCGCAACCGAGATGTACGGCGTCGTCTGGGAGCCCGGCACCTACGTGGTGCACGAGGAGGAGACCCGCCAGCTGCGGGCCGACATGCGTCGTGCGCGCATCTCCCGCGGCACCCCGTACAAGGAGTTCGTGGCGAAGTTCGTCACCGAGGAGCCGCCCGCCGAACTGCTGTACTTCGGCTCGTGGGGACAGGAAGACGACGAAGAACTGATCGCAACCCACTGGGGCGGCCTGGAGCCCCAGCGGGTGAAGGGCAAGCTCGAGGACCTGCCCCTCATCATGGTCCCCGACCGCCGGGTGCTGAAGATCACCCGCCTTGAGGCCAGGGTTCTCGAGCTCGAGCAGAAGTACGGGGAAACGGTTATTCACAAGTCCTGATCAGGATGATATTTATCGGGTGCCCCCGGTTTCACCGGGGGCACCCGAGCCCCGAAGGAATCTACGTCAGGAGACACTATGACAGCCGCCACCTCACTCGCCGATGTCATCCGCCGTCCGCCAACCGGGCGCGACCGTGCGGTCGTGCTGGACTTTCATGACTACGCCCAGGCCGTCTTCTTGAAGGGCCGGCCGACCCCCTGGGGCGAGGCCATGGCGTACTCGAACTTCCTGGGGCAGGCCCAGGGCGTGCTGAAGTCCGACGCCCTCCTGCTTCCCCTGGACAGGCTCTACGGCGACCTGCTTCAGGCAAGCCCAGACCTACGCAGGGCAATGGGGGCAAAGAGCCGAACCGGCTACGCCCTGCGCACCCTGCTGGCCGACCCGGCTGTGTCGACTCGGGTCATCGAGTTCGCCACGACCTTCGTGAAGAGCCAGCGCTCACCCGTCGTCATCCAGCTCGCCTCGCCATACCGCTGGCTCAGATCCACGCACGCCCTCGTGGGCGCTGAGTCCGAAATCGACGCCGACAATGCCGAAAATGCGGCCATGTACATGGCTGACCTCATTCGAGGATTCGCCGCCCTTCCGTTGGCGGGAATCCTGCTGGACGACAGGAGCCCTGAGGGCAGTCCTGCCGGCCTCGAGGTCGGGATCGACTCGTACTCACCTGTCGCAAACGTCACCGAGAACTACGGCTGGACCCTGGCGATGAGACGCGAGTTGAGCACCACCATCGCCGGCCAGGACGAGGTGGGCGCGTCCATCGCAGCGGACTTCTGGCGGGGGGAGGAGGTTCAGCCGCTTCCGCCGGGCGATTTCTTGGTCGGTGAGATCCCGTCCGACGCCGTTCCGGAGACCGTGATGAGCCGGATCGCCGGGATCAGCCGATGACGCGGGCGGTTGGTCCTTACGGCGCCGTCGTCGCCGACTTGATGGCGATCTTGTGCGTCGCAGAGGCGGGCTTGTAGGGAACGACGACCTTGAGTACGCCATCCTCGAATCGGGCATCGATATGTGACTCGTCGGCCTGATCAGGAAGGGCTATCCGCCGGTAGAAGCTGGTGCTGCTCTCGTGCACGACGTACTTCTTCTTCTTGTCCGTCTCGCGCTCATGTCTCTCGGCCTGGATGACCAGGGCCCCCTCGTCGACGTCGACGCTGATGTCTTTCTCGTCGAAGTGGGGAAGGTGCACCTCGGCTGTCATCCTCTTGTCGTCCTCGGTATAGACGTCGGTGGTCGGAGTGGCGATGCCGCGCAGCTGGTTGAGGAAGCCCTCATCGAAGAATCGTCGCTGCAGGGTGTTCAGCTCGTCCATCGGGTTGAAGCGTATGAGGTTGTGAGACATTTTCTCTCTCCGATTTTTCTCGTTCGGCCGGCGATCCGCAATCGCGAAGCGCCCCTAAAAGGTACGAATCCTGAGAGTCTCGGGGACAGTGCCGATGGTCCCGCGGGCAGATTATGGCCGTCGCGCCCGGTGACGCCATCGGATTCACGGTTTTCTTTCCTCGGAAATAGTTTGAGGGCCTATCGGAAAGTCAGGGGCCCGGGTTTCCGGTTTGATCAGGCGTAACACGCTGCTCGCGAAATTGCCAGGGCTACACCCGTGACGGGTTTCCAAAAACGATTTCCATGGTTCTCGCAGGTTTTTCGAGGGTTCTTGCCAGACTTCTGCCGCAGGGTTGGTAACCAGCCGCCCGCCACGGAGAAATGACCGCGGACGGTGCCCGCGTGTGGAGTTGAAAATCTCTCTCGCATTTCGACACAGACCGTCGACATCACGGCCGCGCAGAGTGCACCTTTCGGCGAGAGACCTCGCCCCCATTCGCATCTCGGCATCGCGCCCGCGCCTTTCATGCTCCTCGCATCCAAGACCCGGGCCTGGCTCTCCTTCGTGTGCGTTCCGTCGTGCGAGGGCCAAACATTGGACTGTATGCACGACCCGAAAATTGACATCGACCCGACCACCCCCCTCCACCTCAAGAACTACACCGTTCCAACCGAATCATCCGATCCACCCCGCCGGACACGCAGCGGGATGACACCGGTCAGGCGACGACTTCGCACGGGCGTCTCCATCGGTGCCGGCCTCGCCCTTGTCGGCATCCTCGCCGCCGGTGGTCTTGCCATCAACACGGGAATCGCCCGGGCGGAGACTGCGGCGCACGAAACGCAGGTGCTGCAGGCCCAGGCCGCGGCCCAGCGCGTGCCCGTCGACAAGAAGGCGCAGGATGCCATCACCACGGCAAACCAGACGATCGCGGCGGTGAAAGACAAGGCCGACACCGCGAAACTGACGAGCTCCGTCGCCTCACTGTCGGAGTACAAGGCGCTCGATACGGCGACCGTGAACACCCGCGTCGCGTCGGTTCAGGCGGCCGGGACCGCGGTGATCGCCGCCGCCGCCGAGGTGGACCGGAAGGCCTCTGAGGCCGCTGCTGCCGCTCAGGCCGCCGCGGATGCCGCCGCCGCCCAGGCTGCCGCAGACGCCCTGGCGAATTCCAACACCCCTGACGGTGCCCGGGCAACGGCCCAGTCCATGGCCGCGTCCGAATACGGCTGGGGCGGCGATCAGTTCTCGTGCCTCTCCAACCTCTGGCAGAAGGAGTCGGGCTGGTCCTACACGGCCTACAACGCCGGCGGCGGAGCCACGGGCATTCCCCAGTCTCTTCCCGGCAGCAAGATGGCCTCAGCCGGTTCCGACTGGGAGACCAACGCCACGACCCAGATCATCTGGGGCCTCGGCTACATCAAGGGGTCCTATGGCACCCCCTGTGCGGCATGGAGCCACTCCCAGTCGGTGAACTGGTACTAGGCAGAACCGTCTACTCACCCGTGCCCACCCGGGCAGCCCAGAAGTCGCCGTCACGGTACCCAGTACCGTGGCGGCGACTTCGTGCGTTGCCGGGTGGCTTTCGATCAGGAATCCTCTGTAGTGTCGATCGCGGAGAATATGGTTTCTGTCTGAGCTGGAAAGGATGCCCGGATGTCTGACAGTCCGCTGTCCGCGTCACCCTACGAGGTTCTCGGCGTCAGCTCGACGGTCGGTCAGGACGAGCTCCGCCGGGCCTATCGGCGGCTGCTGCGGGAGACCCATCCAGACACAGGCGGATCGGCCGCCAAGTTCACCGCCGTGCAACTCGCGTGGGAGCGCGTCGGCGACGTCGACAGCCGGGCGTCCTATGACCGAGGAGCGCCCCGTCGCGAATCGTCCCCCTTCACCGCCGGTGGCCCGGCCTCGAAATCGCCGTTCGAATCCCCGGGTTCGCCGTTCGCCGCGAGGCCACCGAGCCCTGCCGGATCCGAGCTGCGCGCCAGGTCGTATGGCCACCCGGGCGGGCGGGCCAGGGAGAGCTACCTCGAGCTGCTTCGAGAGTGGGTTGGCCGAGGAACATCGATTGCCGACCCCTACGACCCGGCACTCGTGCGCAGTGCCCCCCGGGAGATTCGTCAGTTCCTGGCCGAGGCCCTCGCGGAGGAGGCCACGGCGCGCATCGTCTCCGGCCTCGGCATGGGGTTCACCATCTGGAGCTGCGTCGCAACGAACTCCCCGGATTACTCGATCGATCACATCGTGCTCGGTCCCGCCGGGTTGTTCGCCATTCGCTCGGAGGACTGGGGCGCTCCCGTGCGACTTCTGAAGGGTGAGGTCGTCGGAGAGGCGGTCTCCGCCCAGGATGCCCCCATTCACGATCTGCACCGATACGCCAAGAAGCTCGCCCGCTCGCTCGGCGTGCGCTTCACCGCGGTCGCTATCGTGGTTCCAGACGAGACTCTCGTCGAGCCCATCCAGATCGTCGAACGAGGCAGAACTGCCGGCTCGGTACTCATCCGACGCTCGGTTCTGCCGCAGCTCCTGCGGGTAGGTCCCGGCGCGACCGGCATCAGCGTCGGTGACGTCTTCGAAGTCCGGACCAGGCTGCAGAACGGCATCCGTTTCGCCTAGAGGCTACGCTGGCCCCGAGGAAAGGATGCGAGTGATGGATGCTGGGATCGAGGCCGCAGCCGGCGCCGATATTTCGTGCCGGATTCTCGACAGCCCCCTGGGCGCGCTGCTCGTGGCCGGCTCGAGCCGCGGCATTCTGCGCATCGCCTTCGAGTGTGAGGGAATCGACGCCGTCATGCAGTCCCTCGGCGCCGAGTCGGGCCCGCGTGTTCTGAAGTCGGCCGGGCTTCTCGATTCGGTGGAGCGCCAGCTCGAGCAGTACTTCGCGGGTGCGCTGACGAGATTCGACGTCGAACTGGATGAGCGGGCTTCCACGGGCTTCCGGCGCGATGTGCTGGGCCACCTGATCGAGATTCCCTACGGCTCCACCCGGAGCTACGGGGAGGTCGCCGTGGCCGTGGGCCGGCCCCGGGCATCCCGGGCTGCGGGAACGGCGTGTGCGACGAACCCCTGGCCCCTCATCGTTCCGTGTCACCGGGTCGTTCGCTCCGACGGATCCATCGGCAGCTATCTCGCTGGACCGCCGGCGAAGCGCTACCTGCTCGACCTCGAGACCGCTTCGATTCCTCAGTAGCCCAGACGATCCGGGGACACATGGCCGGGCGTCAGTTCTGGCTGGTGATCTCCGACACGAGTTCCTCGAGGGAAGCCTCGTCCAGCACTATCCCGGCATCCTGGAACCTGCGGCTGGCGAGGGAGGCGACGTCCTCGCGGGGGAGGCCGGAGGACGCGTTCGTCACCTCGATGACGATCGCCGCAATACTCTCCTCGAGATCTGACTCGTCGTCGATCTCGTCGAGTGCGGTGGGATCATTCGAATCGGTGCTCATGCTCGATTCTTACACCGGGACGACAAGAAAATCCGATTCTGACGGGAATTCTTCCTCGCCCCAGATGGCCCGGGTTCGCCTCAGTAACCGCGAAGCGCATCCAATTCGCGGCGTTCACGCTTGGTCGGACGCCCTGCTCCACGGTCTCGGACGGCCACGGCGGCAACCTCCTCGCGGGGCGGCGGCGCGGGGGTCTCATCAGTGAGGCATTCGGCCGCGACCAGGGCGCTGACCCTCTTGATCACGAGGCGCCTGACCGTCAC
Source organism: Microbacteriaceae bacterium (assembly GCA_947444785.1). Classification (GTDB taxonomy): domain Bacteria; phylum Actinomycetota; class Actinomycetes; order Actinomycetales; family Microbacteriaceae; genus Agreia. Next base: position 21,722 of record CANFBG010000012.1, read on the forward strand.
GATTCTCGTGAGTTCGGGGCCGCGCACCTGGATCTGGTCACCGATGCGCACTGAATGTGCCGCCTTGACCTTTTCGCCGTTGACAGTCACATGGCCCGCCCGGCAGGCCGCAGTGGCCGCCGAGCGGGTCTTCAGCAGCCGCACCGACCAGATCCAGCTGTCGATGCGCGCCGTTGTGACTGGAACCATGTGTCGACTCTAGACGCGGTTTCGACTCGCGTGGGCGGCACGGTGCCACTGGGTCGAAAACACGGGGCAGGCGGGGCGCGGACTAGGCCAGAACGCTCTCGAGGCTGGCGTGCGCACGATCGGGAAAGGCCGCCGACACATCGTTGTTGGTGATGGAGCCGGCAGACGTGTTGAGGCCGGGAGCGAGGCTGCGGTCCGAGCGCAGTGCCGTGAGCCAGCCCTTGTCTGCCAGGGCGAGAACGTAGGGGAGGGTGACGTTGGTGAGGGCGGCCGTCGAGGTGACGGGAACGGCGCCGGGCATGTTTGCGACGCAGTAGAACAGGGCATCCCCGACCGTGAACGTAGGGGCGTCGTGCGTCGTGGGCCGAGAATCCTCGAAGCAGCCGCCCTGGTCGATCGCGATGTCGACGAGCACCGTTCCGGGTCGGAGCCGGGAGACGAGGTCTGAAGAGATCAGTCGGGGGGCCTTGGCTCCGGGCACGAGAACGGCGCCGATGATCAGGTCGGCCTCGAGGGCGACACGCTCGATCGCATAGGCGCTGGAGGCGACCGTCGTCACCTGGCTGCCGTAGATCCGGTCCAGCTCGCGCAGGCGGGGGATGGAGAGATCAAGTACGGTGACACCCATTCCCACGGCGAGCGCCTGGCGCAGGGCATTCTCGCCCGCGCTCCCGCCGCCTAGGATCATGGCCTTGGCGGCCGGCACTCCGGGGACGCCGCTCGCGAGGATGCCCCGGCCGCCCTGGCTGCGCTGCAGGTGATAGATCCCGGCGTGCACGGCCAGGCGACCGGCGATCTCGCTCATCGGCGCGAGCAGGGGGAGCGCGCGATCGGCCGTCTGAACCGTCTCGTACGCGATGGCCGTGGTCTGTGTGGCAAGCAGCGCATCCGTCAGGTGCTCATCGGCGGCGAGGTGCAGGTAGGTGAAGATGACGAGGTCGCCGCGAAGGCGGTGGTACTCGCTCGCGACCGGCTCCTTGACCTTCAGGAGAAGCTCCGCTGAATTCCAGACCTCGTCCACGCTGGCGATCCTGGCCCCCGCGGCGGCGTAGTCATCATCGCTGATCGCCGAGCCGAGGCCCGCCCCGGACTGCACGTACACGTCGTGACCGTGGCGAGTGAGCTCGAATACCCCCGCCGGCGTGATTGCCACCCGGTACTCGTTGTTCTTGACCTCGGTGGGAATTCCTACGCGCATGGGGTGATCCGTTTCTGGAAAAAGGGTCCGACACAATCGTTGGGCCTCGACGTGAATATTAGAGTTATGTTCGGTATCTTTATTTCTTGACCGATGAAGTGAATAGAGAAAGCTGAAATCTTGACGTTAAATTCGGGAAAGCCCCGGATGTCCGCTCCGACGCTGAATATTATTCAGCTCGATGACATCGACGAGGCGATTCTCTTCGAGCTGCGCCGCAACGCCCGCATCGCCAACAACGCCCTTGCCTCGATCGTCGGGATAGCCCCGTCGACGTGCCTCGCCCGCGTCAAGGCGCTGGAGGCCGCGGGGGTCATTCTCGGCTATCGCGCCGAGATCGATATGAAGAAGATCGGCTTCCCGGTCGATGCCCTCATCTCGGTCAGGATCAACAGTCACGCCCGTGCGGAGATGCGGGCCTTCGCGAGGCGTATGGTCTCGCTGCCCAATGTTCACAGCGTGTTCTTCCTCGCGGGCGACAAGGACTTCCTGGTTCACGTGGTCTGTGCCTCCACGGATCAGCTTCGCGACTTCGTCGCCGTGGAGTTGAACACCGACCCTGCCGTGTCGCACACCCAGACGAATCTCGTCTTCGAGCACCTGTCGGCATCCAGCTAGGTCGAAGCCGGCCCACCTCCGACCGGGCGATGCGGCAGACTGGCGGCATGCACCAACTTCAGCCAGGAACCTATCGACACTACAAGGGCGGGCTCTATGAGGTGATCGGCTCAGCCCGGCACAGCGAGACCGAAGAGGAGCTGGCCGTCTACCGTTCCGCCGACGGGGGACTCTGGGTCAGGCCACTGGCCATGTTCGTGGAGTCCGTCGAAATCGAGGGCGTCGAGATGAGAAGATTCGCCCCCGTTCAGCCAGGTGAGCAGACGTCCGCCTGATCCGGCGCGCTAGCGTCCCAGGCCTGTCTCCCGCATGGTGATATTGATTCGACCGCGGGAAAGTTCACAGCCCTCCGGCGCCGTCCCCGGATACACCCTCATGATTCCGTGAAATGCCCGCCTGGACGCACCGCCGAACACGAAAAGGTCACCGGACTCCAGGGTCAGGTCGTCGTACGGGCGATTGCGGGTCAGGGTATTGCCGAAGCGGAAGAGGCTTCGGTTGCCGATCGACAGCGACACCACCGGGGCGAGCGAGCGCTCATCCTTGTCCTGGTGCATGCCCATCTTCGCGGTGTCGTCGTAGAAGTTCACCAGCGCGGTGTCCGGCTGATAGGCCGCCCCCGCGCGCTCATCGCCCGTGGCTTCGAGAACTGCGCGTCGTCCCAGCCGGGCCATCCAGTCGGGAAAATCGAGCACGCGGTTGCCGTTCACGTCGGTTGCGTTGCGGCTGTACCCAGACGGCTGCCAATGCCAGCCGAGACCGACGGTGGCTACAGACATCTCGTGACCGTGAACCGAGGTGCGGTGCATGGGAACGGGTCCCGCCGCCCAGAGCCGGAACTGGCCGATGATCCAGTTCTGCTCCGACAGTGAAAGCCACCCCGGAATGTGCACCGCGCCGGGCGCGACCTCCCGGGGCGGCCGATCGAGGAATCCATCGCCGAACAGTTCGGTCATGTCGAAAGTCTGTTGCACGACCGCGCTGCCCGGCGACGGGGCATCACGCTTCGCGCTCGTGCACCTCGCGGGCCTTGACGGTGCCCATGCCGTGGAATGAGTTATCCACCGGCCGCATCCCGAGGACGATCTTGCCGCGGGCGTGCCTCTTCTCGAGGTCGTCGAACGCGTCCCCGATCTTGTCGAACGGGTAGAAGCCGGAGACGAGCACGTCAAGCTTGCGCTCTGCCGCCAGCCCGACCAGGGTGCCGAGCATCTGGGTGAGGCGGTTGTCGGCCGGCGTCGAGTCGCGAAACGCCTGAATCTCGATCGCCTTGCGGGACCCGCTTGAACTGAATTTGGATGCGGTCACGCCCAGTGTCGCCGCAAGGGATGCGTTGTAGTCGCCGAAGTTGTCGATGTAGGCCGTGACCCCCTTGGGAGCCAGCTTCTGAATGCGCTCGACCATGCCGTCGCCATACACGACCGGCTGAACACCGATTTGGCGCAGGTAGTCGAAGTTGCGCTCACCGCATGTGCCGATGACCGTCACGCCGTTCAGCGTGGCCAACTGGGCCTCCATGCTGCCGACTCCGCCGGCGGCCGCAGAGATGACGATGGTGTCGCCCTTGGTGGCGTTCACCGACAGGAGCGCGGTGAGGGCGGTGATTCCGGCAAGGTAGAGGCCGCCGGCGACCTCCCAGCTGAGCGTCTTCGGCTTGACGACCAGGTTCTCCTGGGGAACGAGAACGAAGTTGGCGTGGGAGCTCATGACCGCATGGCCGACGACCTCGGTGCCCTTCTTGAAAGCGGTGACGCCCTCGCCGACCTCGACGACGATGCCGGCGAAATCGCTGCCCTGGCGCTGGGGGAGCGTGGTCGGCAGTTCGTTGCGAAGCAGACCCTGGCGAATATAGGCCTCGATATGGTTCACCCCGGCGGCCATGACCTCGACCACCACCTGGCCAGGTCCGGCAGACGGCTTTATCATCTGCACGAGCTCCAGGACATCCACATCCCCGTAGGACGAGAATTGCGCCATTTTTGCTGAACTGCTGCCCATGATCTGTCTTTCCGATGCGTTGCGTGCACTGTCAGAAACGAAAGGGTCGCAGCCTGCCCTGTCAAGCTGGTGTCAGGCGGCTGTGAAACAAACGAGCCTCACCGCCTAGGCGGTAAAGTAACTATATGAGCAGTTCAGCCCTCTTGCTATGACCGGTCAGGCCAACATCCCGACAGACGGCTCGACCCCCTCTCTCAGTCGCAGACCTTTCGCCAGTGGCGATGCCTGGGTGCAGTCACCCCAGGGCATTTCCTACTGGGGAACATTCGGCGCCGCGGGCCTGCTCGTGCACGATCCGGCGAGGGGAATCCTGCTGCAGCTGCGTTCCTCCTGGAGCCACCACGGGGGAACCTGGGGAATTCCCGGGGGGGCGCGTCACGAAGACGAGACGGCCGTACAGGGCGCTCTGCGCGAGGCAGGCGAGGAGGCCGGGGTCCCGGCCGAGAACCTTCGACTCGTATTCAGCAACCTCCTCGACCTCGGCTTCTGGTCGTACACCACCGTTATCGTCGAGGCCGTTGAGCCCTTCGAGCCGAAGATCGGCGATGCCGAGAGCCTTGATCTCCGGTGGGTGCCCATCGATGAGGTGAGCAGCCTCGACCTTCATCCGGGATTCGGTGCCAGCTGGGACAAGCTTCGACCGGAGCTCGGCCGAACGGTGTCCTTGCTGATCGACTCGCGGGGCAAGGCCGAGTCGCTTGAGGCCGATGCAGAGGGTGTCGCGAGCAGGGGCATCACGGCAAGTGAGCTCGGGCTTGGCTTCCATCAGCGCTGGCCGCGTGTCGCCCTGGTTTCTGAAAGCCCCTCAGCAGTGCGTGACGCGGCTGAGGAACTGCTGAACCGAGGGGCCGAAGGGTCGAATCTGGCCATCGTCGTGACGGATGACGACGCTCTCTCCGCCGAGGTCAAGTCACTCGGCGGAACCGTTGTCGCGCACACGGTCCTCGCCGACTTGATCGCCGGCCTCTCCGCCTGAACGTCGGCCCCGAAGGGCCTTTGGGCATTCGGGGGGCATGGACCTCAGGTACAGCATCCGTTCAGGTTGGTCCAATTAGATTGTCGCAGGACAGTGCGGCATTAGTCCTCGCAGCCAACTCATTTTTCTCAGAAAGAACGGTCCTCCTTTGCCCCGTCACAGTGGTTCACCAGACGAGCTTTCCGAGGAGCGACCCTCGATCCTTCGAGCGGTCGACGTGAAGAAGTCCTATGGCACGGGGGCCAATCGTTTCGATGCCCTCAAGGGGGTATCCCTGGACGTCAGGCAGGGCGAGTCCGTCGCGATCGTGGGCAAGAGCGGTTCGGGCAAGTCCACGCTCATGCATCTCCTGGCACTCCTGGACGAGCCCAGCTCCGGCCAGGTGATGATCGAGGACAAGGACGCCAAGACGCTGAAGGGCAAGCGGCTGAATTCGCTGCGAAATGCGGCATTCGGCTTCGTCTTCCAGCAGTTCTTCCTCACCCCCGGCGCATCGGTGCTGGAGAACGTCATCCTCCCGTTGAAGATCGCCGGCATGGGGGCCAAGGATCGGCGCGCGCGCGGCATGGAGGTGCTCGCCCAGCTCGAGCTGGTCGACAAGGCCAAGAACCGGGCGACCGACCTGTCGGGTGGGCAGAAGCAGCGCGTCGTCATCGCCCGCGCACTGGCCAACAGGCCCCGGGTCATCTTCGCCGACGAGCCGACCGGCAACCTGGACACCGCCACGGGCGCGGTGGTCGAGGACATCCTCTTCAGTCTGAACCGCGATGACGGCATCACCCTCATCGTCGTGACCCACGACGAGGAACTGGCCGCCAAGTGCGACCGAAGAATCTACATCCGCGACGGTCTTCTTGTTGAGGCGGTGGCCGCATGAACGTCTTCTCCATCATCGCGACCGCGATAAAGAACACCTTCCGCAACAAGCTGCGAACGACGCTGACCGTGATTGCCATCTTCATCGGCGCATTCACCCTCACGCTGACGAGCGGCATCGGCACGGGCGTCAACACCTATATCGACACGCAGCTCTCCTCCGTGGGTGCCAAGGACGTTCTCACCGTGACCAAGAAGGCCCCGGCCTTCTCGACCGTGTCCGGGCCTGCGAAGTACGACCCCGAGGCGTCCAAGGGACGGGTCGCGACCACCCAGGGCCCTCCGGGCTCCACGATCCCGTCGCTCAGCGCCGCGGACCTGTCGGCGATCGCCGGCGTGAAGGGCGTCATCTCGGTCGACCCGACCGTCACCGTCTCTCCTGACTACATCGAATACGCAACCAACGGCAAGTACCAGTTGGCCGTCAACAACTTCGCCTCGGTGACGAAGCCCCCGCTTGCCGCCGGAGCCCAGCTCGACTATCAGGCGAGCGCGAATCAGATCGTGCTACCGACCGACTACATATCGAGTCTCGGTTTCACAAGCGACGCGGATGCCGTCGGCAAGACGGTCTCCATCGGCATCAGCGACGTCACCGGCGTGCAGCACGTCGTCACGGCAACCGTTGTCGGGGTTCAGGAACAAACCCTCTTCGGCGGTGGAGCCGGGCTGAATCGCCAACTCACGAGTGAGTTGAACACGGCGCAGCACCTTGGCCAGGCCGCTGGCGCGGTGCAACTGGTCGGCAGCTCCACCGTGCGGGTCGATCCCAACGCCACTGAAGCCCAGATCACGCTCATCAAGAGCGATCTCGACGCCGCCGGGTTCACCGCGCGCACCGTGAGTGATCAGATCGGTACCTTCAAGACCGTCATCGACGGCATCGTCGCAGTCTTGAACGCCTTCGCGATCATCGCATTGATCGCTGCGGGATTCGGAATCATCAACACCCTGCTGATGAGCGTTCAGGAGCGCACCCGCGAGATCGGGCTGATGAAGGCGATGGGCCTCAGTTCCGGTCGGATCTTCGGCCTGTTCAGCACGGAGGCCGTCTTCATCGGATTCCTCGGCTCTGCCATGGGCTGTGCAGTGGCAATCGGTGCCGGCACCGCGGTCAGCAACGCACTCGCGAACGGTCCGCTGTCCGGCCTGCCGGGGCTGCAGCTTGTCTCCTTCACCCCGCTTGCCGTGGCAAACGTCATCCTGCTGGTCATGGCGATCGCCCTCGTGGCCGGAACCTTGCCTGCGTATCGGGCCGCCCGGCAGGACCCGATCGAGTCCCTTCGGTACGAGTAGCCATCAGAGGTAGGGAGACAATATCGCCATCGTGTGTCGTTGTCACCCTCACTGATCAAGGCAATGTCTGACGCCCGGATCGACTACGCTGGAAAACTGAAAGGGGTCCACCACCGTGACTGACGAATCGAACGCCAACGGCTCGAACCCGCGCCCCCCGAGCTCGCCCTCAACCGATACGACGATGCACTTCACTGGCCAGTTCGCTGCCCAGCTTGCGGCGTTGGAGGCCGGGGTCACTCAGGAGGAGCTCGAGGCCATCGGCGCCCTGCCCTCGGGCAGTGCTCTCCTTGTGGTTCGGCGCGGACCCAACACGGGAGCACGCTTTCTCCTCGACTCCGATTTCACGCTTGCGGGACGCCACCCGAACGCAGACATCTTCCTCGATGACGTCACCGTCTCTCGCCGTCACGCGGGATTCACTCGAGTAGGCACCCAGTTCACCGTGTCAGACCAAGGTTCCCTGAACGGCACGTACTTCGACGGCGTCCGGGTCGACAGCGCACTGCTGAAAGACGGCTCCGAGGTGCAGATCGGCAAGTTCCGCCTGACGTTCTACCCATCACGTCTAGACGTCGTCGCCACTCCGGCCAATTAGTGACGGCTCTTTCCTCCCGACAGCGCACGTCGGTTTCCCAAGTACTGCTCAGCATCGGTCAGGTCCTCTCCAGGCTTACCCCAGAGTTCCCCGATCTCACGCCGAGCAAGCTTCGCTTCCTCGAGGAACGCGGGCTCGTCCATCCCGCGCGCACGGAGTCCGGGTATCGCAAGTTCAGCCAGCAGGACGTCGATCGACTCCGCCTCGTGCTGTCGATGCAGCGCGATCGCTACCTGCCCCTCGGCGTGATCAAGGGCTACCTCGCCGACATCGACGCGGGCCTTACACCTTTGCTTCCCGGCTCGAGGGACGTCACCGGGTCGTCGATGCTGCCGAGTGGTCGGCGTCTGACGCGTGACGAGCTCATCCGTGAGGCCGGCGCCACGCCGATGCTTCTTCAGGATGCGGTCTCGGCCTCGGTCATCGTGCCGACCGAGAGCTTCGGTGAAGATGTCCTCGCCGTCCTCAAGGCCCTGGTCGAGTTGCAGCGCTGCGGAATCGAGCCTCGTCACCTCCGGGGGTTCCGTGCCGCAGCGGAGCGGGAGCTCGGCTTGATCGAGACGGCCCTCATCCCGGTCGCCCGTCGCAAGGACGCGTCCAGTCGCGCCCGAGCCGCCGAGCTCGCGGTGGAGATCGCGGGGCAGCTCGAGGTCGTGCGCTCGAGTCTTATTCGCTCCGCCCTCGGTCGGTTCGCCCCGTAGTCTGCACGCGGAGTTTGCACCCGTTCTCACCGGGCATTGCCGACACGCCGACCACTTTGCGCCGATATCGTTGCCTCGACCTGCCCGCGTCGATAACGTAG
>CANFBG010000013.1 GCA_947444785.1 Microbacteriaceae bacterium
CATCGTCGCTCAGCTGGGCGAGTATCGCTCGGTCCTCGCCGATCTGCCGGGCTTCGGCGAATCCACACCGCTGGCTTCCCCGCACGACGTCGAGGGCTACGGGCGCTGGCTGGGGGAGTTGCTTGCCCAGGTCAAGACCCCAACGGGCAAGACCATTATCCTCGGCCACTCGTTCGGGTCGATCATTGTTGCCGGTGCCCTCGCGCAGGGACTTCCCGCAGACGCCGCGATCCTGATCAACCCCATCGCAGCACCCGCACTCTCGGGCCCCCGGGGAATCCTCACCCGCCTGGCCGTCTTCTACTACTGGCTGGCCGCCAAGCTCCCGGAGAGGCTTGGTTTCGCCCTGCTAAGAAATGGGGCAATCGTCAGGGTCATGAGTGTGACAATGGCGAAGACGAAGGATCCCGGCCTCCGGCGCTGGATCCACGCCGAACACGACGCCTACTTCAGCGCGTTCGACAACCGCGACGTCGTACTGGAAGCCTTCACAGCATCCGTCGGTTCCGACGTCTCGGAGTTCGCCGACAGGATCACGCTTCCCACGCTCTTGATCGCCGCCGACAAGGACGACATCACCCCCGTAGTAGCACAGCACCGATTGAACGGGCTGATCGCGGACTCCCGCCTCACGGTCATCCCCGATGTCGGCCACCTCATCCACTACGAGGTTCCCGAAGAGGCCGGCGCTGCGATAACCGCCTTTCTCGGCGCACTCCCAAGCGAGACACCCAGCGAAGCGAGCCCCGAATGAAGGTCGTCTTCGACTGCCGGTACACCAGAATCGGCCAGCACGACGGAATCAGCCGGTACACGGCCGGACTCGTTGCGGCCTTGGCGGAGCGGCATGCGGTGATCATGCTGATCAATGACCGGCGCCAGCTGGCCAAACTGCCCGATCTGCCGTGGGAGCTCATCTCCGGCCCCACCAGCATCCTCGAACCGCTCGTCGCCCTGCAGGTGAACCGGCTGAAGCCGGACGTCGTCTTCTCCCCGATGCAGACCATGGGCTCGTTCGGCAGGCGCTATCGCCTCGTGCTGACCGTGCACGACCTGATCTACTACTCGAATCCGACGCCGCCACCCAGCTTCTCGTGGCCGGTTCGCCTCCTGTGGCGCCTGTACCACCTGTCGTGGTGGCCGCAGCGATTCCTGTTGAACAAGGCGGATGCGATCGTCACGGTCTCAGAGACGACGCGCGACCTCATTGCGGAACACAACCTGACGAGGCATCCGGTGACCGTGGTGCGAAATGCGGCGACCGCGCCCCCCGCCGCCGCGAGTCGAGCGGATGACGCGGAGAATGCCCCCGCGGGTCGCGATCGTGATCGCAGCCTCGTGTACATGGGCTCGTTCATGCCCTACAAGAATGTCGAGGCCCTGGTGCGGGCGACAGCCCTCCTGCCCGACTATGACCTGCACATCATGAGCCGGGTGAGTGATCGTGAGCGGCTCCATCTCGAGCAGGTCGATTCTGGGGCACGACTCGTCTTTCACAACGGGGCGACCGACGAGGAGTATGGCGAGCTCCTGTCCCGCGCCACGGCCCTCGTATCGGCCTCCCGTGCGGAGGGCTTCGGTATCCCGTTGGTCGAGGCGATGGGGCAGGGCACACCCATCATCGTCAGCGATATCCCCGTGTTCCGCGAGATCGGCGGTGACGCCGGGCTCTACTTCGACCCCGAGATTCCGTCCCAGTTGGCCGAGCGGGTCAGGCAATTGGAAGACCCCGACGTTTTCACCGAACACTCGCGCCGCTCGGTGTCGCAGGCAGCCCTGTTCAGCTGGGGGCGGAGCTCGGAGACGCTATGGGAACTACTGGCCGCGGAGGGAAGTCGACACGCACGCCGTTGAACTCGGTGAGTTGCAGCAGTCCGCCGGCATAGCCGAACCTGTGGTCGGAACCATTGGGCATCCGGTAGTTCGGCTCCGGGAGCGCCCGGTCTGAGAGATAGCGCACCACGGAGGAGATGACGCCGCCGTGTGCCACGACCATGACGTGGGCTCCTGGGTTGGCGAGTGCCACCCTCTCCAGGGCCGGGAGAACACGCGAGCGGACTTCGCTGCGACGCTCAATGCCGGGAACACCCTTCATGCCGGGAAACCTGTCGGCGAGCTGGGCGGCATCCATCCCCTCGGCCTCGCCGTACGCCCGCTCCACGATGTCGTCCACGATTCCTGGCTCGCCGAGGCCGAGGATGCCCGAGATGATGCGCGCGGTCTCCAGGGCCCTGATGAGCGGGCTGCTCACAATGACGTCGACACCCGCATCGACCAGTCGCCGCCCCGTCTCGACGGCCTGGCGTCGCCCCGTCTCGTTCAGCGGGATGTCGGTGCTGCCCTGAATCCTCTGGGCGAGGTTCCAATCGGTCTGGCCGTGGCGAACAAGGGTCAAAGTGGTCATTCCTCGGGGGATCCTTAGCTCGCGAAACGGGGGAGTCGGTCGAGGAGGGCACCGAGAGTCTCCGTCGTGCCGGATTCGATTTTCACCGTGGCGCGGGCATCGCCCTTGGTGGCACCCCGGTTGATGATGATGATGGGAAGCTTTCGGCGACGCGCCTGCTCCAGCAGCCTGATGCCGGAGTTGACCACCAGCGACGAGCCGGCGATGATCATTGCCTCGGCACCGCTCACCAGCGCCGTCGCCTCCGAGAACTTCTCGACCGGGATGAACTCGCCGAAGAAGACGACATCCGGCTTGAGCATGCCATTGCAGACCGAGCATGCGGGGATGACGAAGCTGCCGAAGTCAGCGACCTCGGCATCGCCGTCCGGGGCGAGGGAGATCGCATCCGGCTCGTTGATCCAGGGGTTGTCCGTGGAGATGCGCTCGGCAATGCTTGCACGGGCATAGGCCTGACCGCAGTTCAGGCACAGGACGCGATCCATCGAGCCGTGCAGGTCTACCACGCGTCGGGAGCCTGCCCGGGAGTGCAGACCGTCGACGTTCTGGGTGACGACACCGGTGACTATTCCTCGAGCCTCAAGCCCGGCGAGGGAGAAGTGCCCCCCGTTGGGCAGAGCAGAGTCGAACATCCGCCAGCCCAGGTGGCTTCCGGCCCAGTACCGCCGGCGATAGTCGAGACTCTCCCGGAACTGGTCGAAGGTCATCGGATTGCGCTTCGGCGCTCCCGCCCCCCGGTAATCGGGGATTCCGGAGTCCGTACTCATGCCGGCGCCCGTAAGCACAACGATGCGCCGTCCACCCAAAACGTCGATCGCCTCGGTGAGTTCAGAGGATTCGATGACATCGTTCGTCGGCTCTTTGAGCGTCACGCGTTCCCTCCTGCAGCTGCCGCCCTCCGTGATCAACACGGTGGACGTATCTAGTCTAAACAATCCGGTTTGGCGATACGTCCCCGAAGACGCCAGAGTGGGCTGTGGCGGGTAACGATCCGACCAGCCGCCGAGAAGAAATTGAGCCAGCCGTGAATATCATCCGAATCGAGCACCTCGATCATCCGGGCCTGGCCGACTATGCGCGCCTCACCGACGTCGTGCTGCGACGAATCAGCGAGCCCGCCGGCGGCCTCTACATCGCCGAGAGCAGCAAGGTGATCGCTCGCGCCCTGGCGGCGGGGCACCGACCGCGCTCGGTCCTGCTTCAGGAACAGTGGCTTGCCGAGATGACTCCGCTCTTCGAGGCGTACGAGAACCTGGACGTTTTCGTCGGTTCCGCCGAACTGCTCGAAACGCTCACGGGTTTCAACCTGCATCGCGGGGCGTTGGCGTCCATGCACCGGCCGAGACTCGCCACCGTTCCCGAGATCATCGCGGGTGCACGTCGCATCGTCATCCTGGAAGACATCATGGACCACACGAATGTGGGCGCCATCTTCCGTGCGGTGGCCGGGATCGGCGCGGATGCGGTGCTCATCTCCCCGAGATGCGCAGACCCGCTCTACCGCCGAAGCGTTCGCGTGAGCATGGGAACGGTGCTGCAGGTGCCGTGGACCAGACTGCCCGAGTGGCAGGAGGCCGGCCCACTGCTGAAGGATGCGGGTTTTCACATCATGGCTCTCGCGCTCTCAGACACGGCGGTCACGCTCGACGAGTTCGCGGCGGCCCCGCCAGAGCGTCTGGCCATTGTGCTGGGTGCTGAGGGCGATGGGCTGAGCCGGGCGGCCCTGTCCGTGGCCGACACGATCGTGACCATCCCGATGAAACACGGCGTCGACTCGCTGAATGTCGCCGCCGCCAGCGCGGTCGCCCTGTATCAGCTTCGTTAGCCCGGGGTGCTGATGTCCTGACGCGGCGCTCGTAGACTCTACGGATGACTCCCATCGATGGCCGATCCGCATCGAGAAGCCGCGTCTTTCTCATCCGTCGAATCGGTGCCTTGGCGCTTGCCCTCGGTCTCATCAGCCTCGGGGCCTATGTTCCACTGGTGTTGACCGCCCCGCTTCCCGTGGCCGCGGTAACCCTCAGCGTTCCGGTCGTCACCACGCCCCCCGCCACGGTGCTCGCCGTGCCGGGGGTCGGGGCGAGCGCCATCAGTGTGGCGGGTTCCGGGGTCGATCTGGGCTCAAGCGGACCGAGCGGGCCGTTGCCGATCGCGAGTGTCACCAAGATCATCACGACCCTCGTCGTACTCAAGGCGAAGCCGCTGGCCCTTGGCGAGGAGGGACCGGAAATTACGATGACGGCCGCCGACGTGGCCTTTCTTGCCGAGACCCAGGCCGCAGGGGGCTCCTACGAACTCGTCAATCAGGGGCAGGTGCTCTCAGAGCATCAGGTTATCGAGATCATGCTGCTGGAGTCGGCCAACAACTACAGCCAGACCCTCGTGGGCTGGGCGTTCGGCGGGATGGAGAACTACCTCGCGGCGGCCAAGAAATTCATCGCGGAGAACGGACTCGCGGACACCTCCGTGGTGGACTCCAGCGGACTGAACGCAGGCAGCATGAGCTCGACCAAAGACCTGATGAAGATCGCCTCGCTCGCCATGGCGAATCCGGCCCTGGCGGAGATCGTCGGAACCAAGACCAAGGATGTCGCCGGGCTCGGCACGATCGACAATACGAATACGCTTCTCGGCCAGGACGGCATCGACGGCATCAAGACCGGCACGACGGATGAGGCAGGCTCCTGCCTCCTCTTCTCCGCAGTCTTCACGGTCGGCCGGGAGACGATCACGGTCGTCGGTGTGATCCTGGGGGCGGAGTCCTCCCAGGCCGCCAGGGACTCCGTCTCCGCCCTTCTGGACAGCGCGAAGCGCGGCTACAGCGACATCACCGTGATTCGTCCGGGTGAGCTCTTCGGCGAGGTGCAGACCGTCTGGGGAGCACGCGCGGGGGTCATCGCCTCCGCGGGGGCCGGCGGCGTCGTCTACTCGAACGCCCAGGTCGGCCTCACGGCCAAGGCCGACCCCATCACCACCGGCGCCAGCGGCGATGTCGTGGGCACGGCTGACGCGTCGATCGCGGGTAGCGGCACGTCGGTGCCATTGACGCTTGACGCGCCGTTACCCGACCCCGGCTGGTGGTGGCGCCTTACCCATCCGATGGAGTTGGCCCACCCGATGGAGCTTGCCCGCTAGATATCGAACGTGGGCTGGGTTTTCCCCGAAGAGGCGACGGGGCCCGCAACCGGGCGCTTGGGCGTGATCCCGTCGCCCGAGGATCGATGGGTGATTCGCCGGATCACCCAGGGGACGAAATGAGTGCGCGCCCAGATGAGATCCTCGCTTCGCGCGTGCTGCCAGCTGACGTTCGGCAGGGGTTCCGGCTCGTTGGGTTGGAGATCGTTGGGAACGTTCAGGGCGCTGAGTACCATTCGGGCAACCTCGTGATAGCCGAGGGCGTTGAGGTGCAACCTGTCGGAGGACCACATCCGCACATCCTTGATCTCGGCGAGCCCCCACATATCCGCAACGATGACATCGTGCTTCACCGCGATCGTCCTGAGGTTCTCGTTGTAGATCGCTATGCGGCCTCGAAGACCTCGAAACACCGGCGAGAACCCGGTGTCGGCTCCCGTGAACATGACGACGGTCGCGTTATCCCTGCGGAGGCGACTGATACCCGACTCGACTCGGCTCGCGCAGTCATCCGGGTCGGTGCCCGGCCGCAGCATGTCGTTTCCGCCGGCCGAAATTGAGATGAGGTCGGGGCTCAGCGCCAACGCGGGCTCGACCTGCTCGTCGATGATCTCCTGCAATAGCTTTCCGCGAATCGCCAGGTTGGCGTAGGCGAAATCACCGGTGGCCTCCGCACTCAATACCTCGGCCACCCGGTCGGCCCAGCCCCGGTGGCCGCCCATGCTCTTCACCTCGGGGTCGCCGATCCCCTCGGTGAAGGAGTCCCCGAGGGCGACGAAACGTCGCCAGGGATGAGATTCAGTCACGACCACAAGTCCCACCCGACCTTTACTCGACACGCCGCACGACGCGACCGGTCCAATGTACGCCCTCAAAACAGCGGGTACTGTTGACGGTAGTGAACAGCATGCCTGACCCCCGCGCAGACGACCAGACCCCGAACTCCGGCGCTGAGCGCCATCCAGCAGGGTCGTCAGCGGCAGAGCTTCTCTCGCCGTCGTTCCCCGAGCGGGCCGCCTGGGGTACGGCGTCCAAGCTGCGAGCCTGGCAGTCTGAGGCGCTGGAGGCCTATTTCCTCCACCAGCCCAGGGACTTTCTCGCCGCGGCGACGCCCGGTGCAGGCAAGACCACGTTTGCGCTGCGACTGGCCCGCGAGCTGCTGCACCGAAAGATCATCGATCGGGTGACGGTCGTGGCCCCCACCGAGCATCTCAAACGCCAATGGGCGGACGCCGCAGACCGCGTGGGAATCCGGTTGACACCGGGCTTCAAGAACAGCGACCAGCGTTACGGCAGGCACTTCCACGGGGCGGCCGTGACGTATGCCCAGGTGGCAGCCCGTGCGTCCCTGCACCGAGAACTGACCGAAAGCGCCCGCAGCCTCGTCATCCTCGACGAGGTGCACCACGGCGCTGACGCCCTGAGCTGGGGCGACGCCATCCGCGAGGCGTTCGAGCCCGCAACCCGCAGGCTGTCGCTGACCGGAACGCCGTTTCGCTCGGACACGTCGCCGATCCCCTTCGTGACCTATCTGCAGGACAAGGACGGCATCCGCGTCTCGCAGTCCGACTACAGCTACGGCTACGGCCGCGCGCTGAAGGACGGCGTCGTTCGTCCGCTGCTCTTCATGGTCTACGCCGGTCACATGCGCTGGCGCACCAAGGTCGGTGACGAGATGGAGGCCCGGCTCGGCGAGGGCAACACCAAAGACATCACGGCCCAGGCCTGGCGCACTGCTCTCGATCCGTCCGGCGACTGGATCCCCTCCGTGCTGAAGGCCGCGAACCGCAGGCTGACCGAGGTCCGCCAGGGCATTCCGGATGCCGGTGGCCTGGTCATCGCCACCGACCAGACGAGTGCCCGCGCGTACGCCCAGATTCTCAAGGAGATCTCGGGGGAGGCCGTCACCGTCGTCCTCTCCGACGAGAAGGAGGCCAGCGACCGCATCGACGAGTTCTCCCGGAGCGGTCAGCGCTGGATGGTCGCGGTAAGAATGGTGTCCGAGGGTGTCGACATCCCCCGCCTCGCCGTCGGGGTGTACGCGACCTCCGCATCGACGCCACTGTTCTTCGCCCAGGCCGTCGGTCGCTTCGTGCGTGCGCGCCGCCGTGGCGAGACCGCCTCGATCTTTCTCCCCAACGTTCCCGGGCTGATGGCGTTGGCCGCGCAGCTCGAACTTGAGCGCGACCATGCCCTGGATCGCCGCGAGACCGGTGAGGCAGAGGGGGACATGTGGAACCCCGAGGACGCCATGGTGGCGGATGCCAACAGCCAGGACAAGGCATCCGAGGCCCTGCAGGCCGAATTCACATTCGCGGCGCTGGGCTCGCAGGCAACGTTTGACCGCGTGCTCTTCGACGGCGGCGAATTCGGCTTCGAGGCTCCCGTCGACAGCGACGAGGAACTCGATTTCATCGGGATCCCGGGCCTGCTCGAACCCGACCAGGTGCGCGAGCTGCTGCAACATCGCCAGCAGCGCCAGCAGCGCCACGCCGCCGATCGCAAGAAGAACGGCCAGCCCAGCCTGTCCGGAGACGCCACGGCTCAGGCCGAGCCCCCGGCGCCCCTGTATCGCACGCTCGCCGAGCAGCGCACCCTGCTCAACAGCGTGGTCGGCATCTGGGCGAAGACCAGCGACCAGCCCCATGGAATCGTGCACGCCGAGCTTCGACGCGTCTGCGGTGGCCCTGCGGTCGCCCAGGCCAGTGTCACCCAGCTTCAGGCCCGGATCACGACGGTGCGCCGATGGATGGGCGCGAAGCACAGTTAGTCGAATTGGTTTCTGGCCCCCCAATGGGCGTGTAAGACTGGCGAGATGACATCGTTGACCACCGAAGAGACCGAGCCCGGCACCAGGCAGAAACTCTTCCTCGGTCAGCCGAGGCCGCTCGTGCACATCTTCAGTGTCGAGATGTGGGAGAGATTCTCGTTCTACGGCATGCAGGGAATCCTGCTGTTGTACCTGTTCTACCCTGTTGCCGATGGCGGCCTGGGGATCCCCGCCGCGACCGCCGCAGGCATTGTCGGCGCGTACGGAGGAAGTGTCTACCTCTCCACCGTGCTCGGGGCCTGGCTGGCCGATCGCCTGCTCGGGGCGGAGCGCGTGCTGTTCTTCTCGGCCATCCTGATCATGCTCGGCCACATTCTTCTCGCCCTGATCCCCGGCATACCGGGCGTGACAGCGGGCCTTATCGCCGTGGCAATCGGCAGCGGAGGCCTGAAGGCGAATGCGACGAGTGTCGTGGGATCCCTGTATGCGGCCACCGATCCGCGCCGCGACGCCGGATTCTCCATCTTCTACCTCGGCATAAACCTGGGCGCTTTCGCCGGTCCCATCCTGACCGGCCTGGCGCAGGTGCAGCTCGGCTTCCACTACGGCTTCGGGCTCGCGGCCGTGGGTATGGCGGTGGGCCTCGTGCAGTATGGCTTCGGGCGGCGTTCGCTGCCGGAATCCGCCGGCATCGTGCCGAACCCGCTGCCCGCCCGGCGTCGCGGTCTCGTGATCGTCACGGGTGTCTCGGCCGTGGTGGTCGTGGTGTTGCTCGCCGTGATCGGCGTGATCACCGCCGACAATCTCGCACTGATCGTCATCCTGTTGACCATCGCGGCGACGGTGTCCTACTTCGCGGTGATCCTGGCCAGCAAGGGCATCACCCCCGTGGAACGCAGCAGGGTGTTCGGCTTCATCCCGCTCTTCATCGCCAGCGCCGCCTTCTGGTCGCTCTACCAGCAGCAGTTCACCGTGGTGACCTTCTACGCCGACAGCCAGCTTGACCGGTCGCTCTTCGGCTGGGAGATGCCGGTCTCCTGGGTTCAGTCGATCAACCCGATCTTCATCATCGTGCTCTCCGGGCTGTTCGCCGCGCTGTGGACGAAACTGGGAACGAGGCAGCCGGGTACGCCGGTGAAGTTCGCCCTTGGCACGATCGTGATGGGCATCGCGTTCCTGGGCTTCCTGCCGTTCGCCGCGGGTGGCCAGGGGTCGACACCGCTTATCGCCATGGTGGGCATCCTCCTGCTCTTCACCGTCGCCGAGCTGATGCTCTCACCCGTCGGACTGTCTGTCGCCACCAAGCTTGCCCCGGCGATCTTCAAGACCCAGATGGTCGCCCTGTTCTTCCTCTCCGTGGCGCTGGGCTCGGCGGCGTCCGGACTCCTGGCCCAGTTCTACGACAACGCCAACCAGGCTCCCTACTTCGGGGTCCTCGGCGCAGCGGCCATCCTCATCGGGGCACTCCTGCTCGTCGTCTCACCCTGGGTCCGCCGACTGATGAAGGGCGTCTCCTAGCCGCCGAAGCGCTCCGTGCGGATGCGTGCCTGGTCGTGCCCCAGTCCGACGAGGGCGGATGCGACGACCTCGACGAATTTCGTCGGACCACAGATGTACACGGTCGGCTCGAGCGCCGCAGGGATTGAGACGCGGGCCAGGAGGTCGGCGTCGACCCGGCCCACCGTGCCGGTCCAGTCCTTGGGCGCGCTCCGGGTGAACTGCAGGCTGATCAGGCCGGGCTCGGAGTCGGCCAGGTCGCCGAGTTCGTCTTCGTAGTAGACCTGATGGCGGGCCCTGGCGGAATAGAGCAACCGAACGGAGTCCGCAGAAACCCCGTCGGCCGCCAGACGCTCATGGAGGATGGCCCGCAGGGGAGCGATGCCGGAACCGCCGGCGATGAGCTGAATGGGTTCCTCCTGGCCGGCGCCCCACACGAAGTACCCGCCGATAGGACCGAGGATCTCCAGCCGGTCACCGACGTCGGTGACGCGCACTAGATAGGGAGAGACCTCCCCGTCGTCGAGCAGTTCCACGCTGATCTCGATGATCGAAGATCCCCTGTCGGCCTCGGTCGGGGCAGAGGCGAGGGAATAGGATCTCGTCGCCTGATAGCCGTCTTCGGCCGTCAGGCGCAGGTCGATGTGCTGTCCGGCACGGTGTCCGGGCCAGTTCGGGACCTGAAGGATGAGGGTTCTGGCGGTCGACGTCTCGTCCCGCACTCCGATGACATCCGCGATGTACCAGGAAGGCTGGCTCATCTTCTCAGTTGTCGTATTCATATCGTTGCTCGCGCCAAGGATCCCCGAGCGGATGATACCCGTTCTCCTCCCAGAAGCCCTGCTGGGCCTCGGTGTGCAGCGAGATGCTGGTGATCCACTTGGCGCTCTTCCAGAAGTACAGGTGCGGCACGATGATTCGGGCTGGCCCGCCGTGCTCGGCCGGCAACGGGGCGCCGTCGAACTCAGTCGCCAGCCATGCCCGGTGTCCCCGAAGATCTGACAGCGGGATGCTCGTCGTGTACCCGCCGACAGCATGCTGCAGGGCAAAATCGGCCGAGGTGTCCACCCCGTCGAAGAGGGTGTCCAGAGAGACCCCGCGCCACGAGGTTCCGAGCTTCGACCAGCGCGTCACACAGTGGATATCGGTGTGAACATCCTCGAATTCCAGCTCGTTGATCCCAGCCCAATCCCAGCGATGAACAGCGCCGCGCTCCGTGGCAATCGTGAATTCCCAGTCAGCGACATCGATCACGGGAGTCGGCCCGGTCGAGAGCACCGGAAAGTCCCGCGTCAGGTATTGTCCAGCGGGCAGGCCGGAGTCCTCGGACCGCTCACGACCGAAAAACCCGGGGGAGACGATGGGCATCCGCAACTCCTGTTCTCTGGTCTCTGCGCATGTCACGCAGACAGCTCAAGACTACGGCGTCGCCGACCGCTGACGGCTCCCTAAGACGTTCTGTGACGGCGAAAGTGCTCGTGACCGCGGGCCATAGACTCCTTGAATGGCGACTTCGTGGCGAAAACTGGTGCCGGCAGTCCTGGTGACGGTGTCCGGTGTTCTCCTGTTCGCCCTCCGTCTCGGCGGCGCCGGCTATGCGGCCCTCATCCTCGGGGTTCTCCTCGCATTCGCTCTGGACCGCCGGCTCTTCCGGGACCTGCTTGCGCTCGGCATCGGGATAACGATCATGAGCCTCGTACCCATTACGACCGACATCGGTCTGGCGCACATGGCCATCATGGGCACGGCCATGGTGCTGGCGATTGCCCTGCCCTATGCGGTGAACCGTTTCGTCTTTTCCGACGATGCCATCACCTTTCCTTTTCGGCGTGGCACGAAGTGGAGCCTCACCGAGCGCATCTACCTGCCCGCGGTCCTCGTACTCGGCTACCTGATCCTTCCGGTCTATCTGATCGGCTCGGGCGTCTTCGTGAACTGGCCGGCCGTCACAACGCCGTCCGAGGTCGGGCTGCTGTTTCTCGGCACCAACGCACTGGGGATCTGGGATGAGCTGTTCTTCATCTGTACGGTATTCGCCCTGCTCCGGCGACACTTCCCGCTGGCGATCGCCAACGTTCTGCAGGCCGTGCTCTTCACGTCATTTCTCTACGAGCTTGGCTTCACGGGCTGGGGGCCGTTGGTCATCTTTCCCTTCGCCCTGATACAGGGCTTCATCTTCCAGCGCACCAAATCGCTCGCCTACGTGGTCACCGTCCACCTGCTGTTCGACCTGGTGCTGTTCCTCGTGCTGGTGCACGCCCACAATCCGGGCTTCCTGCCGATATTCCTCTACTGAGCCTGGCCCGGCGTGCTGCTAGAAGAGGATGCGCACGAAGTAGTACGAGCCCCAGAGGTTGTGCCGGTGTTCCACGAAGCGGCCCCAATCGGGCGAGTGGATGACACCGCCGTCGCCATCATAGATACCGATGTGTGCTCCAGGCCAAACGACGAGGTCACCGGCCCGGGCATCGGCGCCGGAGACACGGATGCCCGCAGCGGCCTGATTGCTCACCAGGCGGGAGAGATGGATGCCGAACTGCCCGAAGACATATTGGGTCAGGCCGTCGCACCCGAAGCTCGTATCCGGACTGGCACCCCAGCCGTAGGGGACCACACCGACAAATTGCTCGGCGAAGGCGACGACCGCCGCACCGTTGTTCGAGGTGGGCGGATCGACGGTGATGGAGCCGTTGCCCCCACCCGAGCCACCGGAACCGCCGCCAGAGGAGGAATCGCCACCCGATGCCGGGGGCGGTGTATTGGCAGCGGCATCGGCGGCTGCCTGGGCGGCCGCTGCGGCCTGAGCGGCGGCCTGCTCGGCCTGGATTCGTGCGAGGCGCTCAGCTTCGACGCCGGCCTGATAGCCGGCCTCGGTGATGTTCAGCCCCTCGGTCAGGATGCGCTTCTGCACCGCGAGCTGGGCCGAATGCGATTCCTGTTCGACCAGGGCGGCCTGGACGCCCTGCTGCGCAGCAACCGCGTCGCCAAGACTCGCCGCGGCCGCCGCGGCGAGGGACGCGAGCGCATCCTCGGCCACCAGCGCCTGATCGCCCAGAGACTTGGCAGAGTTCTCATCCCGGGTGGCCTGTTGATACAGGCCCGTCGTGGTCTCACTGAGCTTGGACATGGCGCCGAGCTTGTAGAGCAGGTCTCCCGCATTCTGGCTGTCGACCAAGAGCCTCGCCGACAGGTCGTTGCCTGAAGACCTGGCGAACTGCGCGGCCAGCACCGCGGCCTGTGCCCGGGACTTGTCGGCTTGGGCCTTCGCCGACGTGGCCTGGGTGGCAAGGCTGTCGGCCTTGGCCTTGGCGTCATTCAACGCCGCTTGAGCCGATTGGTTCTCGTTCCACCGTGTTGTGGCCTCGGCCTGCTTCGCTACGAGCGAGTTCTGAAGACCCGACACCAGGGAATCGATGCGGTCCAACTCCGCCTGCGTCGCAGCCTGGCTGCTCTTCGCCGCCTGAACATCGTCCCACGACGGATAGTTATCGGCACGAGCAGAACCGGGCGTGGCCAGCGTAACGAATGAAAGTGTCAGGACCGCGGCTGCTGCCACGGCGAGAAGCGAACCAGATTTCAACGCGGCACGGCTTAAGGCGAAGGTTTTCATGGGGCCCGACTTCGTTCGATGAATTGCCCAGCGCACGGCACGAGCCAATGGCGGCAGTGACACTGCCGACGCCCATCACACTACCAACACAAAACCCCCTGTCCAGAACTGGACAGGGGGTTTTGATGAATCAATACCGGGGTTCAATGACCCCGGGAAAAATTAGATGGGGCGGATGTTCTCAGCCTGGGGACCCTTGGGGCCCTGTGCGACGTCGAATTCGACCTTCTGGTTCTCGTCGAGCGAACGGTAACCGCTGGAAGCGATAGCCGAGTAGTGCGCGAACACGTCCGGGCTGCCGTCTTCCGGAGCGATGAAGCCGAAGCCCTTTTCAGCGTTGAACCATTTCACTGTGCCTGTAGCCATTGCAAACTCCTCCTGGAGTGATAATTCGGTCCCGATTGTCGGGGCCACTCGTCGGGGTGTTCGTCGTCCCCTAGGTTCAGGGCCCGCCGTATGGGCGGTGCAAGGCGCATAATGCGCCCCGGACGTGCGAGGCACATCAACTTCTTGGAACAACTCTACTACGAGAATCGCCCACTCGTCTGCCCTTTGGTGGGATTTTGCTATACGGAAACAAGTTTTGTTCGAAAAATAGGGGAGTTCTCGGGGAAAACCGCATAAAAAAGGGCCGACCCGCACGTTGGCAGATCGGCCCTCGGCCGGCACCCCTTTCGGAGGCCGTCGAAATAGGCTAGTGAGAATCCTGTCGCTGACTCTCGGTCTCGTCCAGGGTGACCATGGCATCCGCCGACGCAAGGGCCGTCAACTCGAGGGCGAACTCCTCGATTCCCCGACGCTGCTCTTCGAGCTGAAGGATTCTGGACTCGGACTCGGCGTGCAGTGCGGCGATGTGCTCGTTGGAGCGCGTGCTCAGAACCTCAGCACGATCGCGTGCACGCGAGATGAGATCGGCGGCACGCTCGCGAGCGGTCCGCGTCATGGCGGACGCCTCGGCACGGGCCTGGTTGAGCGTCTCCTCAGCCTCGGAACTCAGGTGGGCGGCACGGTCGGCCGACTCCGTGAGAAGGCGGTTGGCCTCGAGGTTGCGCTGCTGGATCTGGGCGACCGCCTCGTCATGGAGTTCGAGGCGAAGCCGCTCAGCCTCGTCGCGTGCGACCTTGATCTCGCGCTCGACGCGGATCTGCTCGCGCTCGGAGATCTGGCGAAGGGTCGCCAACTCGGTCTTGGCGTCCTCGGACTCCTGGTGCACGCGAGCCCTGAGGTCGGATGCCTGGCGCTCGACCTCGGCCTTGATCGCCGCCGCAGCGCGCTCGGCGCCCTCGACCATGGTCCTGGCCTCGAGAACCCGAGCCTCGGCATGGGTCAACATCTCGGTCGAGCGACGCTCGGTCGTGACGCGAAGGCCTTCAGCCTCGGCCTCTGCCCGCAGCTTCATGGTCTCGGCACCCAGACGCGCGGCGCGAACAACCTCGTCAGCCTCGGCGCGGGCACCCTCACGAACGGCCTGCGACTCGGCCGCGGCCTCCTTGAGCATCTTGGCCGCCTGCTCCTCGGCGACACGGAGGGTCTGCTCGAAGGCAGCTCCGAGGTCGGAGAAGCTCGGCTTGGAGTTGGCCCGCTTCAGGGCGCTACGCGCCTCGGCGAGTTCACGGGTCAGGCGTTCAAGGTTCTTCTCTGCAGAGGTTCGGCTCTGCTCGGAAACCTTGAAGCGCTCCGCGATCTCGACGAATGCGATGTCAACCTCGGCGGGGTCGTAGCCGCCGCGTCGTGCGGGTCGGAACGTCGGGTTTTCTTCCATGGGATCTCCAGAGTTTTGGATTTTTGCGATGAGGTGAAGCTGGCGTGCGAGTGGATCAGAGTTGCGACGCGGGTCGCCTCTCCGTTTCCACAGAACTGAGGGAATGGTCAACATGACCAATCGGAACGGGTCTCACCGAATCGCGGATGCGGTTGATGTCATCGGCCCTCACGGCCCAGACCCCGGCGCCGACCGCGACAACGCTGACGCCGAGAACGGCCGAGTCGCGATCACTCGGTGAGGATGAGTCGGGAAGCAGTGAGTTCAGCAGGGCCCGGCGAGAGGCGGCAACCATAACCGGATAGCCGAGAGCGACGACGGCGTCGAGGTTGCGGAGGGGAAACCAGTTGCGATCCGGCTCGGTCGCGAGTCCCACGCCCAGATCGATGACCAAGTTCTTGGCCGGGACGCCCTCGGCGAGGAGCTCGTTGATGCGGGCATTCATCTCGTCTTCCAAGGATTGCCCGGAACTTCCCATGCCGGCGGCAGGGAGGACATTCGCGATGAAAGTGAGGTCCGCACCGGCGACGACACCGGGCATGAATGCATCCACTCGACCGCCAGACGGATCCAGCACGACGGTTGCGCCATGTGAGGCTGCGGTGAGGGCCGTTCCAGCGTCAGAAGTCTCGACCCCAACCCGGATACCCTCGGCTGCGAGGCCGGAGATGACATCAAAAAGGTCCTGCTTGACTGCACGGGGGCCTGCCTCGACCATATCCGGGGCGATGACCGTGAGAATGTCGGCACCGGACTGCACGAGACTGCGACCCCGGGCCAGGGCGGCAGAGACGTTCGAATCGACCCTGAGGGGTCCGATGAGCAGGGTCAGCGTCTCGGCCACCGATCACACCTCACTCCCGCATCCACCAGGCAGGTGGTCTCCTAACCAATGCTAGGTGGGCAGGTTCTACACCGGCAACGAGTTTGCTACCCGCTTTAGGGGGTCATGTCAAGGGCTCTTTGGCCAGTTCCAAGACCCGGATCTTCTCCAGCAGCACACCGATCGCTGCATCCTGGGCCGCGAGATGCAGTTGGATCTGCTTCGCTTCCTCCAGGATCGCTCCGGCGTCCTCGAACGTTGCGTCGGCCCGGGCATCCGATGCCTTGGCTTGGATGTTCTGGCCCACGATGATGATCGGAAGCAGAACGAGTTGCAGGAACGTCTGGGCAATCCAGGCAACAATGATGATCGAGGCGTGGCTCAGGATGGCCGCCGGCAGACTGACCAGGCTGAGCAGCACGAAAGCGTAGGCGGCCCACATGGTTCCGATGCTTCGAGTGATTGTCAGGCCGATCCGCTCGTTGATGCGTCGAAGCCGACCGGCATCCGCATGCGTTTTGGCCAGCACCGACTTGACCGTGGGCGGGCCGCTCGCAGCGCGTTCCGTGACACGAGGATGTTGGTTGTAGTTGTATTCCATGGCGGGATCGATGTCCTTCCCTGCGTTCAGAGAACCAGAGTGATGTCGGAGAGAATCAGATACGGTCTCATCCTCTATCCTTTCGTCATGATCACTGTTCTTCAGGCCGCGATTCTGGGACTCATCCAAGGAATCACCGAGTTGTTCCCCATCTCCAGCCTGGGCCACAGCGTCATTCTGCCCAGGCTGTTCGGCTGGGATCTCGATCAGGGAGCCCCGGCATTCCTCGGCCTCCTGATCGCCACGCACCTCGCCACCGCCATTGTGCTCTTTCTTTTCTTCCTGGGGGACTGGGTCAAGGTCTTCCGCGGGTTGGGTCGGTCTATTCGCCACCGCCGCATCGCTCCGGGCGACACCTACGCGAAGTTGGGCTGGCTCCTTGTTATCGCCACGATCCCGGTCGGGATTCTGGGCCTGCTGCTGGAAAAACCCATCAAGGTGCTCTTCGCCTCGCCACTGGTTGCCGCCGCTTTCCTTGTCGTGAACGGCATCATGCTCGTAACGGCCGAGCGACTGCGAAGGCGCCGGGGTGCGGTGCTCGAGGAGGCGATCGACGCCGAGACGAACGATAAAGAAATCGCCCGGCTCTCCTTTCGCCGGGGGCTGGGTATCGGCACGGCCCAGGCAGCCGCTCTCATCCCGGGAATCTCCCGCTCGGGCGCATCCATGGTCGGCGGGCTTCTATCCGGCCTGAGCCACGAGACCGCCGCACGCTTCAGCTTTCTTCTCGCCACCCCCATCATCGGAGCGGCCGCCCTGTTCAAACTTCCGGAGATGCTGGCTCCGGGCATGCTGGCCGCGAACGGATGGGCTTTTCTGGTCGGTGCCCTCTGTTCGGGCCTGGCGGCGTGGTTCGCCACCCGCTTCCTCCTGCGCTACTTCGAGACCCGAACTCTTCTGCCGTTCGCCATCTACTGCGTCGTCGCCGGCATCGTCTACTTCGCGGCTCTCCTGGTGCTCGGGGTTTGAGCGGCCTTCGCACGGACGTGCTTTCGGAGCTGGAGGCCGAGGCGATCTGGATCATCCGCGAGGCGGTCGCCGCGTTCGCCCGCCCGGTGTTGCTGTATTCGATCGGCAAGGATTCGACCGTACTGCTGCACCTTGTCCAGAAGGCGTTCACCCCGGGCAGGATCCCCATTCCCGTGCTGCACGTGGACACCACGTTCAAGTTCGCCGAGATGATCAGGTTCCGCGATCGCACCGCACGACGGCTCGACCTCGACCTCGTGGTGCACACCAACCTCGACGGCCTGGCGAGGAACGTCAACCCGTTCGAGAATGGCCCAGACGAGTACACGCGGGTGATGAAGACGGTCGCCCTTCGACAGGCTTTGGATGCCGGCGGCTATGACGTGGCACTCGGGGGCGCCCGGCGCGACGAGGAACGGTCCCGGGCCAAGGAACGACTCTTCTCCCTTCGCGGCGAGTCTCATGTCTGGGATCCCAGCGCCCAGCGGCCGGAGTTCTTCTCCAGCGTCAACAGCAGGCTGCTGCCCGGAACGAGCATGCGCTCCTTTCCCCTGTCGAATTGGACTGAGCTCGACGTGTGGCGCTATATCCAGCGGGAGAGCCTTGACGTCGTGCCGCTGTATTTCACGGCCGACCGCCCCACCGTTCTCCGGCAGGGGAGACCGGTCGTCATCGACGATGACCGGTTCGTGCTTGCCGCCGACGACGAGGTGCGGATGCGCCGGGTTCGCTTTCGCACCCTGGGCTGCTACCCGCTCAGTGCCGGCGAGGAGAGCGAGGCCGCCTCGGTCGAGGACATCATCGCCGAGCTGGAGCACACGACGACGTCTGAGCGGTCCGGCCGGCTGATCGACGGGGCCGGGGCCTCCTCGATGGAGCGAAAGAAGCTGGAGGGCTACTTCTGATGACGGATGAAACTGAACGCAAGGGGCATCCGCGGAGAAATCTCTGGCGGGTGGTCGTCTGCGGCGCGGTCGACGATGGCAAGAGCACCCTGCTGGGGCGCCTGCTCGTCGAGACGGGAAGCATCGCCCGGGATGAGCTCGCCGCCGCACTCGTCAGCAGTGCAACGTCGGGTTCTGAGGCGCCCACGGGATCTATCGACTTCAGCCTGTTGGCGGACGGTCTCGAGGCCGAACGCGAACAGGGCATCACCATCGATGTCGCTCATCGTCACCTCCACCTCCCGTCCGGCAACAGGGCAATCCTGGCCGATAGCCCAGGCCACGAGCAGTACACGAGCAACATGGCCGTTGCCGCATCCGAGGCCGATATCGCCGTGCTCGTCGTGGACGCCTCCCGGGGAATCCGAGACCAGACCCTCAGGCATGCCACTGTCTGTGCCCTCATGGGGGTTCGCCGCTTCATCGTCGCCGTCAACAAGCTCGATGCCGTCGCATCTGCCACGATGTCGTTCAC
The DNA here is from genome assembly GCA_947444785.1 of Microbacteriaceae bacterium. Lineage (GTDB taxonomy): Bacteria > Actinomycetota > Actinomycetes > Actinomycetales > Microbacteriaceae > Agreia. The sequence goes on from CANFBG010000013.1 coordinate 18,991, forward strand.
GGAGGTCAGTTCCGTGCTCAGAGAACGGTTCGGCCTGCTGGCCCAGGCGGCAGGCTCGTCCGCCGCGAATTTCACCGTCGACTTCATCGCCATCAGCGGTCTTCGGGGCGACAACGTCAGCACGGTGTCGACGGCCCTGCCCGAGGGTGACCGCCCGACCCTCGTCCTCGCCCTCGAGGAGGCGATTGCAGCCCTCGGCCGGGATGAGGCCACCGCGACACCCGGCCCGGTTCGACTGCCGATTCAGACGGTGATCCGCGACGGCTCCCGCCGACTCATCGCCGGTCGGCTCGCGCGCGGCGAACTCTCCATCGGCAGCGAGGTCCGGGTCTGGCCCGGGGGCACGCAGGCCACGGTGCTCGCAATAGAGCTGCCGGATTCGGTGGGGATCGCCAGAGCCGGCGCATCCGTCACCATCGAGCTCGACCGCGAGGTCGATGCCTCACGGGGCGACATCATCGTCGACGCAGCCGAGACAGACCTGGCCGAGTCCCGGGCACACCTGGCAACGCTGGTGTGGCTTGACGCGACCCCCCTGGACCTCTCCGCCTCCTATCTGATCCAGGTCGGACCCCTTCAAATGCCCGCTCGCATTGAGGCCGTTCGGAGCACGCTCGACCTTGACACCGGATCGGAGCGTCGGGGAAGGCCACTGGCGGCTAACGACATCGGACTCGTGGAGGTCAGCTGCGATCGCAAGGCGCTGATCGATCCATTCGCCGAGAGCCGCGACACGGGTGGCTTCATTCTGATCGACCGCCTCACGGCACGCACCGTTGCCGCCGGGATGAGCCTGCATCCGCTGCGGCGGGAGTCCGATGTCACGAGGCACAGCTTCAGCATCGACCGGGGCGCCCGGGAGAGACTGAACGGGATGCGCAGCGGGGTCGTCTGGCTCACCGGGCTGCCCGGCAGCGGCAAGAGCACGATCGCCGACCTGCTCGAGCGGCGGCTTTTCGACCGCGGTGTCCGCTGTTACGTTCTCGACGGCGACGCGGTGCGGCAGACCCTCAGCGAGGATCTCGGTTTCAGCCCCCAGGACCGGGCCGAGAACGTTCGTCGTGTCGCACGAACAGCGCAGCTGATGATGGACGCCGGCCTGGTGGTCATCGTGTCGCTCGTCTCGCCGTTTCGTTCCGACCGGGCCCTCGCGAGGGAGATGTTCGCCGGCGACGACTTCGTGGAGGTCTTCGTCGATACTCCGCTCGCCACGTGCATCGAGCGCGACCCCAAGGGCCTCTACGCCCGGGCGAAATCTTCGGCCGCCTCAAACATGACCGGTCTCGGGCAGGCATACGAACACCCCCTGGCGCCCGACCTCCGACTGGATGGGACGGCGCCTGCAGAGGAATCTGCTGATGCGCTGCTCAGGCTTATCTCCGCCCGACGCGTTCACTAGTCCCGCCGGAAGAAGACACGGCGCCAGATCGAGCGCCCCGTGCGGTGGGTCTTCTGGGATGCCGCGACCGCCGCCTTGAGCTCGGCCCACCACTCATCCAGACCGGTCACCAGGTCTTTGTGCAGCCGGAAAAGATTGGTCTGGCACGCGAGGGAGAGAAGTTCCGCATTCGTCTTGGGCATCTCGTCGACGATGGGAATGGGGGCGGCGAACATCGGCAGGTCGGCCGCGCCGTCTGCGGGGATGCTGACTCCCGGGTAGCGCGCATCGACCCAGTCGTTGATGAACGCCGAGTGCCGGGCGATGTAGTCCACTGCGACACTTTCATTCTCGAAGCCGGCGAAGACACAGAGGTCGAAGAGGTCGATCTCCAGGTCTGCCTCGAAGGTGAGCACGCCGGTCGTTGAGATGACATAGAGGTGTGATGGAAACGGGCCGTCGAAGTGGTCGGGGCAGCCGATGGTCACGTAGCCGTCAACGATCAGGTCGCTCGGCCTGCCATAGTGCGCATCGTTCCAGACCAGTTGGGACGAGTCCCGGCCCTCGCGTATCGGATCGACAGTCATTTCGACAGGCTAAACGCGGCCTGCAGGCCTCTGCCAGAGTCCTCTGCCACCTGCTTTCCGCGGCGCAGTGGCCCAAGCCCGCTCGTGTTCATCGATTGTTGGCCCAAACATCGTTCACCGGTCGAGTAGGTGCGAAAAAATTGCCGCACCAGATTCTGATGGCGACAACTTTCTCCGGGAGAGACGATGAGTCATGCACAGTTGTTCATCGTGAGCGTATCGGGACCGATCTGCTGGGAGGTTCGCCACGATGTCACCTTCGAGCTCGCCGGCCTCATCAGGCGCACGCCCCGAGGATTCTCCCTGACCGACGAGAACGCCAGCCCCCTCGGTGTCTTCGGCTCCATCGCCAGCGCGCTCGAGGGGCTCTACGAATTGGCCTGATCGGAATGACCGGCGCTTGTGCCCCGAAATGGGGTGAAGCCCGGCCGGTTTCCTGTTAGCGTCGACGTGGCACGGTTCGACGGATTCTCGAGGGGGAGACAATGGCCAGCACATCAAGAATGCCCGTTACACGCTCGGTGGACACGGGAGTGCCTGACCAGGACACGGCGCTGCCGCCCGTGTCATTGGATGGCGCGGCCGTGGACGGCGGATCCCGGCGCTGGACCCCCGTGAAGATCGCGATCTGGATCGCAATCTCGCTGCTCGGCGGGGTGAGCTGGGTCATGCTGGCCATCGTCCGCGGAGAGAGTGTCAACGCGATCTGGTTCGTCTTCGCCGCGATCTGTACCTACCTCATCGGGTACCGGTTCTACTCCAAGTTCATCGAGAAGCACCTGCTGAAGCCGGACGACAGGCGGGCGACGCCGGCGGAGTACATGGCTGACGGCAAGGACTTCGCGGCGACCGACCGCCGGGTGCTCTTCGGCCACCACTTCGCGGCGATCGCCGGCGCGGGTCCGCTCGTCGGCCCGGTGCTCGCCGCCCAGATGGGCTACCTGCCCGGAACGATCTGGATCATCGTCGGCGTCATTCTCGCCGGCGCCGTTCAGGACTACCTCATCCTCTTCTTCTCCATGAGGCGGGGCGGCCGGTCGCTCGGCCAGATGGCCCGCGACGAACTCGGCCGCATCGGCGGAACCGCGGCCATCCTCGCCACCATCGCGATCATGATCATCATCATCGCGATTCTCGCCCTCGTCGTCGTGAATGCCCTGGCATCGAGCCCGTGGGGCGTCTTCTCCGTCTCAATGACGATCCCGATCGCGCTGTTCATGGGCGTCTACCTGCGATTCATGCGCCCGGGACGCATCACCGAGGTGTCGATCATCGGCTTCGTCCTACTGATGGCCGCCATCATCGGCGGCGGCATGATCTCCGAGACCGCCTGGGGCGCGGCATTCTTCACGGTCGGGCCGGTTCCCCTGGCGATCGGCATCATCATCTATGGCTTCATCGCCGCCGTGCTTCCCGTCTGGCTGTTGCTGGCCCCGCGCGACTATCTCTCCACCTTCATGAAGATCGGCACGATCGGCATGCTCGCGGTCGCGATCATCATCGTCCGGCCCGAGATCTTCGTGCCGGCGGTCACGAGCTTCGCGGTCGAGGGCAACGGACCCATTGTCAGCGGAACCCTGTTCCCGTTCCTGTTCGTGACCATCGCGTGTGGCGCCCTTAGCGGATTTCACGCTCTGATCGCATCCGGCACCACGCCGAAGTTGATCGAGAAGGAGCGCCAGACGCGCTTCATCGGCTACGGCGGAATGCTGATGGAGTCGTTCGTCGCCATCATGGCACTCGTCGCGGCCCTGTCGATCGACCAGGGCCTGTACTTCGCCATGAACTCCTCCGCCGCGCTAACGGGTGGCACAGTGCAGGGCGCTGTCGCGTTCGTGAACAGCCTCGGGCTCACCGGCGTGAACCTGACCCCGGATGTGCTGACCCAGACAGCCGCCGACATTGGCGAATCGAGCGTTGTTTCGAGAACGGGCGGAGCGCCGACCCTCGCCGTCGGCCTTGCCCACATCATGCAGCAGGTGTTCGGCGGTGCCGGCATGATGTCGTTCTGGTACCACTTCGCGATCATGTTCGAGGCGCTCTTCATCCTGACCGCGGTCGACGCCGGCACCCGCGTGTCTCGCTTCATGCTGCAGGACAGCCTCGGCAACATCTTCCCGAAGTTCAAGAACACGGCCTGGCGCACGGGGTCGTGGCTCGCCACCGGCATCATGGTTGCCGCCTGGGGTGCCGTGCTGGTCATGGGAGTCACCGATCCGCTCGGCGGTATCAACACCCTGTTCCCGCTGTTCGGCATCGCGAACCAGCTGCTGGCAGCGATCGCCCTCGCCGTCTCAATGGCCATCGTCGCCAAGCGCGGACTCTTCAAATACATCTGGGTCGTCGCCCTGCCTCTCGGCTTCGCCTCGGTCGTGACGATCTACGCATCGATGCTGAAGATCTTCTCGCCCGTGCCCGGAATCGGGTACTTCGCCCAGCACAACGCCTTCGTCGCAGCTCTGGACGCCGGACAGACCCGCTTCTCAACGGCCACGACCCTGCCGGCGATGCAGGCGGTCATTCGCAACACGATGATCCAGGGCCTGCTCTCGATCCTGTTCGTGTCGCTGGCGATCATCGTCATTTCAGCGGCAATCATGAAGACCGCACAGGCGTGGCGTTCGCACAGCAACGCCACGAGCGAGGATGAACCGATCGCCTCGCGGATCTACGCCCCGGCGGGGTTCGTGGCCACGCCGGATGAGAAGAAACTCGAGGCGGAGTGGGCCGCTCGCCCCGAAGCGTTGAGAACTCAGCGGTCAGGCCACTGATGAACACGCTCGTACACGCCATCAAGTCGGGTTCCGCCGCACTCGCCTGGTACGTGAAGGGGGTCATGGGGGAGGACGCCTACGACAAGTACGTTGCCCACCAGGAGACTCAGCACGCAGGTTCCGTGGATGAGCAGGACAGAACTCCCGTCATGACCGAGCGCGAGTTCTGGCGGGACCTTTCCGACCGTCAGGAGCGGAACCCCCAGGGCCGGTGCTGCTGAGCCTCGCTGGGCTGTCCCGCTGATTTTTCAAGCTGTCTTTGTCTCGTTCGATAATCGTTCACCGCCGGTAAACGTTGACACGCGTGAATGCATGAATCATGCGCATCAATAAGAAGACAGTGATCGTGACCGGCGGCATCCTCGCGCTGGCGCTGCTCGGCGGAGGGGCGGCCGTGTGGGCGCAGTCGTCAGGGAAATCTGGACCTCCCTCTGATTCGCTCGTGTATCTCTATGACACCGACCTCAAACTTGTCTCCGATCCCAGTTTCGTGTGGAAGTTCGACTCGGATATCTACACGTCTGCCAGCACGACGGACATGAATGTACCCGTGACGTGCTCCGCTGCCTCCACGGGGGTCTCTTTCTTCATGTCGCCCGTCGGCAATGAAAGGACACCTTCGGGCTGGAGCGCGTGGACTGTCGCGATGTTCCCACGCACGTCACACGACGTGTTGCTCGCCACCCTCACTCCGCAGACTTTCATTGCCGGAAATGCCCTGGCCGTCAAGGCCGCCGGAGGCAAGTACAGCCTCGGCTTCGTCTGCACCTCCGATAACGGGCTGAAGGTCGATGCGGCGTACTACCGCACGATTGACATGACCGGCGGATCGGGCGACTTCACCGTCGAAAAGCAGTAGGCGTTTCCCGCGGCCCAATGTCTCATATCTGGGACAGTTGACGACCTCAAGCCGTAGTGGAGCGGCGCCCCGTGCGCTCTGATTGACGTATGTCAACACTCTTGCCGCCCCCGGTCGCGACCGATGACCGTTCGAGCATCGAAATCGGTGTCGGTGCCGTCACGATCGACGAGGTCGTAAGTGTCGCTCGCCACGACGCGAGAATCATCATCGGCGCCGACGCCCAGGCCGCCATGACCGCGAGCCGCGCCACCATCGACGCCCTCGCGAGTGATCCGGAGCCGCACTACGGCATTTCCACCGGCTTCGGCGCGTTGGCCACGACGTACATCCCGTCCGCCAGTCGCGCCCTGCTGCAGCTGAGCCTCGTTCGCTCGCACGCCGCGGGAAGCGGTCCCGAACTCGAGCGTGAAAGCGTGCGTGCGTTGATGCTGCTTCGCCTCTCGACCCTGCTCACCGGCCGCACGGGGGTCAGGCCCGGCACCGCTCACGCCTACGCCGCCATGCTGAACGCCGGCATCACTCCTGTCGTCAGGGAGTACGGGTCGCTGGGCTGCTCGGGCGATCTTGCGCCGCTGGCCCACTGCGCCCTGGCACTTGTCGGCGAGGGGGAGGTGCGCGATCGCCTGGGCGTGTTGATGCCCGCGGCCGAGGCCCTGGCCGCCGCCGGCCTCGACCCGGTCGTACTCACGGAGAAGGAGGGCCTCGCCCTCATCAATGGAACCGACGGGATGCTCGGCCAGTTGAGCCTGGCGATCGCCGACCTGCGGATGCTGCTTTCGACCGCCGACATCTCCGCCGCCATGTCCATCGAGGCGCTGCTCGGCACCGACGCGGTCTTCGCCGCCGACCTCCAGTCCCTGCGCCCCCAACTCGGCCAGGAGGCATCCGCGGGCAACCTGCGCAGGCTGCTCGCGGCGTCGCCCATCGTGCTGAGCCACCAGACTCCGGACTGCACGCGCGTGCAGGATGCGTACTCCTTGCGCTGCGCCCCGATCGTGCACGGGGCCGCGCGCGACACCGTCGATCACGCCGCCCTGGTCGCGGGCCGGGAACTCGCCTCCGCAGTGGACAACCCCGTGGTCACCCTCGATGGCCGGGTCGAGTCCAATGGCAACTTCCACGGTGCCCCCGTCGCCTATGTGCTCGATTTTCTCGCGATCGTCGTCGCCGACGTGGCCAGCATGAGCGAGCGCCGCACAGACCGGATGCTCGACCCGAACCGGAACGGTGGCCTGAATGCATTCCTTGCCCACGATGCGGGCGTCGACTCGGGACTGATGATCGCCCAGTACACCTCGGCCGGGGTCGTCTCCGAGCTCAAGCGGCTCGCGGTTCCCTCCTCGGTCGACTCCATCCCGTCCTCTGCCATGCAGGAGGACCACGTCTCGATGGGCTGGCACGGTGCCCGGAAGCTTCGCACCGCGATCGACGGCCTCGGCCGCGTGCTGGCGATCGAGGTCATGACCGCGGCCCGCGCACTGGATCTGCGCGCACCCCTGATTCCCGGCCCGGCGACCGGCGCCGTTCTGGCCCGCGTGCGCGCCGACGTCGATGGGCCCGGCCCCGACCGGTATCTCTCGCCCGAGATCGAACTCACGGCGCACCTTGTTCGCACCGGGGCGATCCTGGCCGCGGCGACCGCCGAAATCGGCGCACTCGCCTGAGTTCGGCCATCCGCTCTGACTGACCACCCTGTTTCGCACCGTTCAAGGAGATTCACAGATGACTGATTCGCACGGACCTCGCCCGGTTCGGGCCGCTCGCGGCACCATTCTCTCGGCGAAAAGCTGGCAGACCGAGGGGCCGCTGCGCATGCTGATGAACAACCTCGACCCCGATGTCGCCGAGCACCCCGACGAACTCGTCGTCTACGGCGGCACGGGCAAGGCCGCCCGCAGCTGGGAGGCGTACGACGCGATCGTGAGAACGTTGACCACGCTGGAGAAGGATGAGACCCTGCTCGTGCAGTCGGGCAAACCCGTCGGCGTGTTCCGCACGAACGAGTGGGCTCCGCGCGTGCTGATCGCCAACTCGAACCTCGTGGGGGACTGGGCCAACTGGCCGGAATTCCGCCGACTTGAGGCGCTCGGCCTCACGATGTACGGCCAGATGACCGCCGGATCCTGGATCTACATCGGCACCCAGGGCATCCTGCAGGGCACGTATGAGACGTTCGCCGCGGTGGCCAACAAGAACTTCGGCGGCACCCTCGCCGGCACGCTCACCCTGACGGGCGGCGCCGGCGGCATGGGCGGCGCCCAGCCCCTTGCCGTGACGATGAACGAGGGCGTGGTGTTGATCGTCGACGTCGATCGCAGCCGGCTCGAGCGCCGGGTCGAGCGACGATACCTCGACATGATCGCCACCGATATCGATGACGCAATCGCCCTGACCCTCGCCGCCAAGGCGGAGCGTCGCCCCCTTTCAGTCGGCCTCGTCGGCAACGCCGCGTCGGTCTTCACCGAACTGCTCGAGCGCGGCACGGCCATCGATATCGTGACCGACCAGACCTCGGCGCACGACCCGCTCGCGTACCTGCCCGAAGGTGAGAGCGTCGAAGAATGGCACGCGGATGCGGCCGAGCACCCGGAGTCGTTCACGACCCGCTCACGCGCTGCGATGGCCAAGCAGGTCAAAGCCATGGTCGGCTTCCAGGATGCCGGCGCGATCGTCTTCGACTACGGCAACTCCATTCGCGCCGAAGCCCAGCTGGGTGGCTACGAGCGCGCGTTCGACTTCCCGGGGTTCGTGCCCGCCTACATCCGGCCGCTGTTCGCCGAGGGCAAGGGCCCGTTTCGCTGGGTTGCACTCTCTGGCGATCCCGCCGATATCGCGGCGACAGACAAAGCCATCGTGGAGCTATTCCCGCACGACGCCCAGCTGAAGCGCTGGATCACGGCCGCGGGGGAGAAGGTCGAGTTCGAGGGCCTGCCCGCCCGAATCTGCTGGCTCGGCTACAAGGAGCGGCACCTGGCGGGACTGAAGTTCAACGAGATGGTCGCCTCGGGAGAACTCAGCGCGCCGATCGTGATCGGCCGCGATCATCTCGACTCTGGCTCCGTCGCCTCTCCTTACCGGGAGACCGAGGCGATGGCCGACGGCTCGGATGCCATCGCCGACTGGCCCCTCTTGAACGCCCTGCTGAACACAGCCTCCGGCGCCACCTGGGTGTCTATCCACCACGGTGGCGGTGTGGGAATCGGCCGCAGCATCCACGCCGGCCAGGTGATCGTCGCCGACGGCACCGCATTGGCGGCCGAGAAGATCGAGCGCGTGCTCACGAACGACCCCGGCACCGGCGTGATGCGCCACGTCGACGCCGGCTACGAGCGGGCCGCCGAGGTTGCCCGCGAGCGTGGCCTGCGGGTGCCCATGTGGGAGATCTAGGGTGAGCGAACCGGGTGCTGGTCCGAGCGCGCACGGCCTTCTGGGCGGTCTCGCCGAGATCGCCGATGTGGGACGCGACCGTGCCCGGGGCGGTTACTCGCGCCATCTGTTCACCGACGCAGACCTCGATCTTCGTGCCTGGTTCGTCGAGCGTGCGACGACGATCGGCCTCGACATCGAAGTCGACCGCAACGCAAACATCTGGGCCTGGTGGGGGAAACCCGGCCCCGACGCCGTTGTCACGGGCAGCCACCTCGACTCCGTTCCCGGCGGCGGCGCCTACGACGGGCCCCTCGGCGTGGTCTCCGCCCTTGCTGCGATCGAGCGCCTCATGCAGTCGGGCCTGACACCGAAGAGACCCGTGGCAATCCTGGTGTTCGCGGAGGAGGAGGGCTCGCGATTCGGTGTGGCCTGCCTCGGCTCCCGGCTGATGACCGGGAGCATCACCGGCGATGCTGCCCGCGCGCTTCGTGACCGCGAGGGGATCTCCCTCGCGGAGGCCTCGACCCACGCGGGCTTCGACCCGGATCGGTTGGGCGCCGACCCGGACGCACTCGGCCGGATCGGCCTCTTCATCGAGTCACACATCGAGCAGGGCCGCGGCCTGATCGATCTCGGTGCGCCGGTCGCCATTGCCTCGTCGATTCTTGCGCACGGGCGCTGGCGGCTCGACTTCACCGGTCAGGGCAACCACGCCGGGGCGACGCTGATGGCGGATCGGCGCGACCCGATGATCGCCGCGGCCCGGGCCATCCTGGCGATTCAGGACGCGGCGTCCGTGAGCCCCGGGGGCCGGGCCACCGTCGGCCGGCTCGAACCGGTTCCGGGCGGCACGAACGTCATCGCGTCGGCGGTCAGCCTCTGGCTTGACGCCCGGGCCTCAACGGATGCAGAGACCCGCGATCTCGTGACCGCAATCGCCGGCAGCGTCGCCCAGATCGAACGAGAGTCGGGCATCCACGTCGGCTGGGCGGAGGAATCGTTCTCGGGAACCGTGTCGTTCGATCCCCTGCTGCGGGCACACTTCGCGGCCGCACTGGGCGGGGTGCCTGAACTCTCGACCGGGGCCGGGCACGACGCCGGCATCCTGTCGGCGCA
>CANFBG010000014.1 GCA_947444785.1 Microbacteriaceae bacterium
ACTTCAACAAGGATGGCTCGTCAGCCATCGTGCAGGTCACTGGGCCGGATGCCGACACCCGCCATTTCGAGACCGGATGCGCCACGATCTCCAGTCGCACGATCACCGCGCCGGTGAGACTGGGTGCGTCAGGCGAATACACCATCACCTGGCGGATGGTCTCCGCCGACGGTCATCCGGTGTCTGATCGCATCACATTCAACTATCTGGCTCCGGCCACCTCGACCCCAGCTCCGGGAATCCTCACCGGAACTGCCTGCGCCGCCGCCAACAGCGCACTCGATCCCACGCACGCCAGCCCTACCGACAGCGGGTCGACCACCGCCAGTGACACTGGAAGCGCCCTGATCATCGGCGGCGGCATAACCGTCGTGGTTCTCGCCGTGGCAGCAGCCGCTTGGATCGTGCTGGCCGCCCGTCGGCGTGACAGAAACGGCATCTAATCGATCTAGAGCCGGGCAGGAACGCTTGACACCCTTTCCCAGGTCGGGGCATGAAGGGAGATGCTCGCTAGTTGAGACTCTTCTTCATCTTGACGCTCGTCTCCTCGTAGCCGAGGGACTCATACAGCCCCCGCGCCGCCGAGTTAAAGTCGAAGACACTCAGCCCGAGTGACTGCGCGCCCTGCGAACGGGCAAGCTGCTCCCCCGCGATCATCGCTGCGCGTCCGAGCCCACGACCGCGTTTGTCGGCGTCGATCACAATGTCCCACACCCACCATGCCCCCAGGTCATGACTGAGGTCCCGACCGATCCAGAGATAGCCGACAACCACGTCCGACTCGGCGACGATGTGCATGACCTCGTGACCCTCGGCGAGCACGCCGCCAGGGAACGATGCGGCCATGCCCTCGTTCGCCTGTCGTTCGGCATCCCCCACGGGCATCCCCTGGGACTCAAGGTCACCCGCATACTCCCCTGCGCTTCGCCGAAGCCAGGCGCCAAACTCGTCGGCGAGAAGTGGGCGAAGAGTGACGTCAGGCATGGTGCAAGCCTCCCAGACGAAGTGAGCCGGCGCGGCCACGCCCTACACGTAGTGGTGGATCGACTTCAGCTTCAGGTACGCCGAAACGCCCTCCGGGCCGTACTCCACGCCGATGCCGCTGTCCTTCCAGCCGCCGAAGGGGGCCGCCTGGTTCGAGCCGTAGAAGTTGATGCCGACGCTGCCCGTCTCGATCCGGCGGGCCAGGGCCATGGCGCGCTCCGTGTCGGCGCTGAAGATCGAGCCGCCGAGCCCGTAGCTGGAGTCGTTCGCGAGGCGCACCGCCTCGTTCTCGTCGTCGAAGGGGATGACCACGAGCACCGGCCCGAAGATCTCCTCCTGGGCGATGCGCATGTCGTTCGTCACGTTCGCGAACACCGTGGGCGTCACGAAGAAGCCCCGATCGAGGTGCGCCGGACGGCCCCCGCCGCCTGCCACGACGCGCGCCCCCTCGTCTTTGCCGATCTGGATGTACCCCTCGACCGTGTCGCGCTGGCGGGCGGATGCGGACGGCCCGAAGACGGTGGCCGGATCAAACGGGTCGCCCTGCACGGTCCCCGCGACGGTCGAGGCGACAACCGACACGACCTCGTCGTAGATCGACCGGTGCGCGAGCACGCGCGTCGAGTTGTAGCAGGTCTGCCCGGTGTTGCGCAGGCAGGTGCGGTTCAGCACGGAGGAGAAGAGTGAGAGGTCGGCATCCGGCAGGATCAGGCTGGCCGACTTGCCGCCGAGCTCCAGGGTCACGGGCCGCAGGAGGCGGCCGCACTGCTCGGCGATCATCTTGCCGGCGGCGGTCGAGCCCGTGAAGGCGACCTTCGCCACGAGCGGATGCTGCAGCAGCGTTCCCGCGGCCTCCCGGCCCCCGGTCACGAGGTTGATCACGCCCGCCGGGATCCCCGCGGCCTCGGCCGCCGCGATAAGAACGCGAAGATCGAGCGGCGTCTCGGGCGCCGGCTTGATGACCACGGTGCAGCCGGCGATCAGCGCCGGCGCGAGCTTGACCATGACGAGGGCGACCGGGAAGTTCCACGGCGCGATCAGTACACAAACGCCCTGGGGCTCCCGAACGACGCGCGTGGCCTGCTCTGGCCGGCCCGGGAACGGACGAATGTCTTCCTGGTCGACGTAGCCGGCCAGCGACGCGAAGTAGCGCAGGAGCCCAGCGGCATGCCCCGCCGCCTGCCGCGTCTCCGTGATCGGCGTGCCGTTCTCGCTCGTGACGACGTTCGCCAGTTCCTCGCCGCGCTTCTCGAGCTCGACGGCGAACCGCTCCATGAACCCGGCCCGGGCAGCGGCCCCGATATCGCTCCAGCCGCTTCCCCGGAACGCGGAGTGCGCAGCCGTTACCGCAGCATTCACATCGGCGTCGTTCGCCGACGGCACCCGGCCCCAGACCTGCTCGGTCGCGGGGTCGATCACGTCGGTGAACTCCCCCGAGAGGGAACGAACCCACTGCCCGCCGAAGTAGATGTCGTCGTGAAAAGCCTCGAGAGTGGTCATGGTGAAAAGCCCCTAATTGAAGAGAAAGGAAACGTCAGAGAACGTCGAGCTGCAGCAGCGTGATGGTGAACGAGAGCTCCGCCTGGGCGATGCGCCGGGCAGCCTCGGTCACGAGCTGCGGGTAGATATCGCTCTCGAGCTTCTTCCGGATCTGGTTCGGCGTCTGATTGAACCAGAGTGCCGAGAAGGCAAGCCCGGTCGGCGCGAACCGCCACAGCCGGTCGGCGTCCCGCACGAGGGCATCCTCGATGCTGTAGTGCTCGGCACGGGTGTCGTGGCCGTCGATGATGGCGGTGACCTTGCCGATCAGCACATCGTCGTAGCCGAGCCCGGGCAGGATCTCCCGCGCGATGTTGCAGCCCTCGATCTCGTGCTGCACCCGGATATCGCTCTTCTGCCAGTCGTCTACCTGAAAGCCCTCCGACATGATCTTCTCCTCGTCGACCCGCGCCCAGCCGGTGTCGTGCAGGAGGATCGCGATGCGCGTGACAAGCGCATCCGCCTCGGGATGCTCATCGAGCAGCAGCTCGGCGTAGTGCAGCGACAGCGGCAGGTGCACGTCGTTCGCGCGCACCCGGGTGAAGGGCTCGGCGGCACGCCAGAGCGCGTCGAGATTCTCCCAGCGGCCCTTCGCGAGGTGCCCGTTGCCGATCGTCGGCACATCCTGGATCGAGTATTCGTACTCCATCAATTCCCCCTAGGAACCGGCCGTGATCAGCGTCTTCAGTGCCACGGCCGAGTCGCTCGCCAGCTCGGCGGGGATGTTGGCCCCGGCCCCGAGCGCGCGGCGCACCGCCATGTAGTCGGAGGGATCGTTGACCGCATCGATCGCGATCAGCCGGCCGTCGCGGTAGTAGAGAACGGAGAAGTGCTCGTCGTCCTGGCTGCCGCGCACGACGGTCGAGTCGAACCCGGTCGAGAGGCCCGCGATCTGCAGCTTCAGGTCGGCCTGGTCAGACCAGAACCACGGCACGGCATGGTAGGCCTCGCGCTTGCCCAGCAGGGTAGCGGCCGCGACCTTGGCCTGGTCGACGGCGTTCTGCACGGACTCGAGGCGCACCTGGGCCTCGCCCCCCAGCGGATGCGGCAACAGCACCGCGTCTCCCGCGGCCACGACGCGCGGGTCGCTGGTCTCGGCGAACTCGTTCACCACGATCGCGCCGTTCACGGTCTCAAGACCCAGCTTTGCGGCCAGGTCTCCCCGGGCGATGACGCCGATGCCGACCATGACGATGTCGGCCGGGATGATCTCGACGTTGCCGTCGGCATCCGGGGCCAGCTCGACGCCGGTGACCCGCGGGCCGACCTGGTCGTCGCCGCCGACGAAGCGCTCGAGCTTCACGCCGAGGCGAACCGAGGTGCCGCGGCGCTCGTGCGCCTGGCGGTAGAACTCGCTGGTGATCGGCGAGACGGCCCGCGCGATCAGGCGGTCCAGCGCCTCGAGCACCGTGACGGTCTTGCCCGCCTTCCTCGCGGCGGCGGCCACCTCGAGCCCGATGAAGCCGCCGCCGATGACGACGACGTTCGCAGCATCCGCCCACCGGGCCTTCAGCTCGAGGGCATCCTCGAGGTCGCGCAGGTAGAGAACGCCATCGAGCTCCGCCCCCGGCAGGGGCAGCTTGCGCGGCGTGGAGCCGGGCGCCAGCGCCAGGCGATCGAATGTGAGCACGCGCCCGGCATCCGTCGTCGCGGTGCCCGAGTCGCCATCGAACGCGGCGTCCACGACCTGCTCGCCCGTGATGACCGTGATCTCTTTGCCGACGTAGAACTCCGGCGTGCGGAACTCGAGGGACTCGAAGTCGGAGTCGCCCGAGAGGAACGCCTTGGACAGCGGGGGCCGCTGGTACGGCAGGTAGGACTCCTGGCCGACGATTGTCACGTCGCCCTCGAAGCCGCCCTCCCGGAGCGAGACGGCCAGCTGCATCCCGGCCTGGCCTGCACCGACGATCACGACGCCCATGGCGCTAGACCTGTTCCGGGGCGATGCGCACGAGCAGGCCGTTGAACTCGGCCCGCATCTTGATCTGGCACGACAGCCGGCTGTTGGGCAGTCGCTCGCTCGCAGCGCCATCGAGCATGTCGTCTTCGAGGTCGCCGGGCTCGCCGACGACGCCGAAGTAGGCCTCATCGACGTAGACGTGGCAGGTGGCGCAGGCGCAGGCGCCGCCGCACTCGGCGACGATGCCCTCGACACCGTTCTTCACTGCCGTCTCCATGACCGAGTCGCCATCGCGGGCCTCGAGGGTCGTGATGGTGCCATCCGGGGAGATGTAGGTAACTTCGGGCACGATGTGGCTTTCTTTAGGGGGTGCAGGATGGAGCAAAGGACGTGGAAGAAGGTTAGATGAACTGCTTGCCGCCATCGACGACGAGGGTCTGGCCGGTGACATAGCCGGCCCGCTCGCCCGCGAGGAACAGCGCGGTGCCGACGATGTCGTCGGGCTGGCTCGCCCGCGGCAGCGCCCGGCTGGAAACACCGTACGTGGCAGCATCGTCCATCAGGCTGAGGCTGGCCTCCGTGAGGGTGAAACCGGGGGCGATGGCGTTCACGGTCACGCCGGTGGCGCCGACCTCGCGGGCCATCACCCGGGTGAGCCCGATGACGGCGGCCTTGGACGCCACGTAGTGCATCCAGAGCGGCGAGCCGCTGAAGACCGTGGCCGAGGCGATGTTGATGATGCGGCCGCCGGGCTGGGACATCCGCGGATAGACCGAGGCCGAGCAGAGCCAGGCACCCTTGACGTTGACCGCCATGACGCGGTCCCACTCCTCGGGGTCGATCTCCGTGAATTTCGAACGCTCGAGCGTCGCGTAGATCGCGGCGTTGTTCACGAGAACGTCGATGCGGCCGAAGTGCTGGATCGCCGCCTCCGCGAGCGCCTCGGTCGACGGCTTACTCGTGACGTTCACCGCGACGGCCACGGCGGCGGCGCCCTGCTCGGTCAGCAGGCGAACGGTCTCCGCGGAGCCCGCCTCGTTCATGTCCGCGACGACGACGTTGGCCCCGAGTTCCCCGAAGCCGAGCGCGAAGGCCCGGCCGAGGCCGCCGGCGGCCCCCGTCACGATCACGGTCTTGCCGGCGAATTCCTGGGCGCTGGTCTCGGTCATCAGACGATCTCTCTCACGTAGCAATTGCTTATTTCGACGCTCTGCGTCATGGAGGCCAGGGCGATGAGCGCCCGGGACATCGATTTGGCCTGAGGGGTGAAAAGTTCGTTGTACGCCCGGGAGGCGCAGAGCAGCAAGGCTTCCTCGGCGCTGAGGCCGAAGCGAGGCTGGGCCACAGTGATGCTGTGCGGCGATACCCGCCACAGCTTGTCGGCGTCTTTCACGAGCGAATCGTTGAGGGAAAGCGACGTGAGCCGGGTGTCGTGGCCGTCGATGATCTGGGTGATCTCGTCGATGTCGGCGGCTGGAATGCCGACCTCGGTGAGGATCTCCCGGGCTATCCGGGCACCCTCCTTCTCGTGCTGGATCGTCAGGTGCCCCCAGACGCTGCGATCGACGCCGGGGGCGATCGACTCGAGCGCCTCCTGCTCGATGACCGTCGACCAGCCGGTGTCGTGCAGGATGATCGCCGGCAGCACGATGTGCTCCTCGGCCTCGGGGATCTCCCCGAGTAAAGCACGCGCGAAGCCATACGAGTAGAGAGTGTGGGCGTCGTTCTCCCTCGTCTGCAGGTACGGCGTCGCCAGCCGGAAGATGGCGGCATCCCGCTCCCCGAGATCAATCATTCCGGTGACCGCGGTGCGTGGCGGCACCTTGTCTCGGACACTTCTGCCGAGAAGGTTTATCGGGGGGCGGGATGCGTCAGTCATGAGCAGTACGAAACGATCCTCTAGTCGAGGATCGTCACCGTGCCCTGGGTGCCGTCGACCCGCAGCATCATGCCGGTCTTGATCTGGGTGGAGGCGCGACCGGTTCCGGTCACGGCCGGCAGGCCGTACTCCCGGCAGACGATGGCCGCGTGGCTCATCATTCCGCCGATGTCGGTGACGGTGGCGCTGATCTTGCCGAAGACCGGACCCCAGCTGGGGGCGGTGACGGGCGCGACCAGGATCTCGCCCTGCTGCAGCTGGCCGAGCTGGTCGGCGTGCGTGATGACGCGGGCCAGGCCCTCGACGACGCCACCGGAGGCGGCCATGCCCTTCAGCAGACCCGGGTTATCGCCCTCGTCCGCTCCGAGCCACTGCTGAACCTGCTCGGTCGTGATTCCCCAGAGCATGATCGTGAAGGGCTCGTTGATCTCGGCCGGCGGCTCGTTGAACGCGGGGGCCGGACGGGCCTCCTCGAGGGCCGCGACGATCTTGGTGCGGCGCGCGATCTCCTTGGGCCAGTAGCTCGGGCCGATCGCATCGACGCCCACGGCCCAGCCGCCGGCATAGTCGAACAGCACCGGGCGAACCTCGTCACGCGACAGGTACAGGATGTCGTCGGGGTTCTCCCAGAAGCCCTCCTCGTGCAGCAGGTGGGAGAGCTGGCGGACCTTGCGCCAGAAGACACCCATGGTCCAGTGCTCGATGTAGAAGTTGTGGTCCTCTACATAGGGGTACACGACGCGGGCGAGGCCGAGCTTGCCCTGGAACGTCTCGAGGGCCTCGCCATCCAGC
Source organism: Microbacteriaceae bacterium (assembly GCA_947444785.1). GTDB lineage: Bacteria > Actinomycetota > Actinomycetes > Actinomycetales > Microbacteriaceae > Agreia. Next base: position 7,095 of record CANFBG010000014.1, read on the forward strand.
ACCTCGGCGTACTCGCCGGCGATGCGGTCGCGCTCGACGATCAGCGCGTCCTTCGGGCGGTGCAGCTGCTCGCCGCGGGCCGCGCGAACGACGTAGTCCTGGATGTAGCCCATCGGGAGGTCCAGGCTGTCGCACCAGTAGACATCCGAGCCATAGAAGCCGTTGCCGGAGGTGTAGTTGAACCACGGCTCCTGCGCAGCCTTCCAGGCGGCGATCCACTCGTCGCCGGCAGCGCTGCCGGCCAGGGCGCCGAGAACGCCGTCGGCGCTGGTGTGGGCGGCGAAGACGCCGGTCAACTCGAGCTTGACGGCCAGGGCGGCCAGGTTCTTGAGCTCGTCGTCCGGGCGGAAGAGCACCGAGTCGACGCCCATGACCATCTTCGCGATGGCCAGGTCGGGGATGCCCGGGAATGTCTGCTTGCAGAAGCCGAAGAAGTCGAGGTACGCGACGTAGCCGAGGTTCAGGAACTCGAAGTGGCGCTCCCAGTTACGGTACGCCAGCTGGATGAGGCGGTCGTAGTCCTCGAACATCTTGACGCTGGGGTCCATGCCAAGCCCACCGGTAACGTCATCGAGCGGCACCATGTCTGGCAGCTTCTCGAAGTTGATGGCGTCCATCTCGGCGATGTTCGCGAGCACGACGGTCTTCCAATTCGCGAGCAGCGACTCCCAGTTCTGGAAGTAGTGGCCGGCGCGCTCCATGAAGTGCGGCACCCGGTCGGCGATCAGCGACGGGTCGACCGCGACGGGGCTGAAGTAGTTGTACCCGTTGTGGATGCGGTAGTCGATGCCGTTGGCCGGCGGGATGATGTAGTGCCGGGTGTTGTACGCACCCAGGCACCGGCTGGCGAACTCGACGCCGATGACCTCGAACGGCTTGAAGACGTTCGGCCAGTGCTGGCTGTCGCAGAACCAGAACTTCTGGTCCTCCTTCTCGCGCAGGTTGTCCTGGAAGACCAGGTTGTACGGGTAGAGCTCCTGCCAGCCCTCTGCTCCAGCGGGGGCCTGGAGGTCATACGGTGAGGGGAAACTCTTCCTTGGGGCGTCATGCGTCATTGCGGTTGCCTTCTTTTCTTGGGGGTGGGGGAAGGGATAGGTGCGAAGTATTCGGGGGTCAGTCGCGCTTGAGCTGGGCCATCATCGACTTGGTGATCGCCTCGATGCCATGACCGGCCGAGACGTAGTTCTTCGGCGCGGCCTTCTGGCTCCAGACCGTTTCGGGGCGGCTCTGCAGCAGGAGCACGTTCGCGCCATCCGGGAGGTCGGCGTCGATCGCCCACTCGATGTCCTGAACGCACTTGTAGTGCTTCTCGGCTGCCTTGGAGAGGCGGGCGACCGTCATCAGCTCCTCGTCTGAGAGGCTCGGCGAGTTTCGGCGCTCGGCCTCGACCTCGCGGCGCACGATCGTGCCGTGATCCGTCGGAACGAGCTCCTCGTGCTTGTCGCTGATGATGCGGTTCACGACGCTCATCATGACCTTGTCGATCACGAAGTTGTCGGGGGTCACCTCGCCGGAGACGACCATCTCGCCGAGGCCCCAGCTGGCGTCGACGACGATCTTGGAGCGGTCGCCATTGGTCGGGTCGATCGTCATGGCGACGCCCGACGTGCGGGAGTTCACCATCTTCTGCACGGCGACGGCCATCGACAGGCCCTCGTCGGAGATGTTGTTGGCCATCCGGTACGTGATCGCCCGGGCGGTGTACAGGCTGGCCCAGCACTCGCGGATCTTGGCGAGCACGGTGGCACGGCCCAGGATCCAGAGGTAGGTGTCCTGCTGGCCGGCGAAGCTGGCATCCGGCAGGTCTTCTGCGGTGGCGCTCGAGCGCACGGCCACGGGGACCTCGCCGCCACACAGCGACATCAGGTCGTCGTAGGCGGACAGCGTTGCGTCCCGAACATCGTCCGGCACCTCCTGCGTCAGGATGAGCTCCCGCACGTGGGCCGCGCGGCGGTCGACCTCGGCGATGTCGTCCATGTCGAGGCCCTCGAGCACGCCGACGATGTGGGCGCGCAGCGTGGTCTGGTTCATCACGGCGTCGAACGCGTCGGTCGTGACCGCGAAGCCGGGCGGCACGGGCATGCCCGCGCTCGTCATGATCGCCAGGCTCGTGCACTTGCCGCCGAGGCGCTCGTGCAGGGGGGTCTCGGTGCTGTCGAACGGGAAGACGTAATTCGACGGTGAATTCTCAGTCATTTTCTAGCCTTTGCAGTGGTCAGGGTTAAGGGGCTTAGCTGAACTCGACGGGGACCGCCGTGGGAACCCGGAAGGAAAGGTTCTCGCCGTACTCGATCTGGGCGTCGGGGGCGAGCCGCAGCTGGGGCAGACGACGGGTGAGCTCCTCGACCGCGATCCGAACCTGCAGCTTGCCCAGCAGGTTTCCGATGCAGTAGTGGATGCCGTAGCCGAACGACAGGTGGTTCCTGGCATTGGCCCGCTCGATGTCGAAGCGGTCGGGATCGGTGAAGACCTCGGGGTCGCGGTTGGCCGAGGCCATCAGCAGCAGGAGGTTCGACCCCTTCGGGATCTTCACCCCGTCGATCTCGGCATCCACCACGGCGGTGCGCCGCCACGCGAAGATGCTGCCGCTGATGCGCAGCACCTCGTCGATGGCGCCGGGGATCTTCTTGGGGTCGTCCGTGACGGCCCTGTAGCTCTCCGGGAGGGTGAGGAGTTCGCGCAGCGTGTTCGAGATGAGGGTGGTCGTCGTCTCGTGGCCGGCGAAGAGCAGGCTGTAGAGGAAGGAGGCGATCTCGTGGTCGGTGATCTCGTCACCCGCCGCCTGCAGGTTCACCAGGTCGGTGACCAAATTGTCGCCGGGCGTGATCTTCGCGTCCGAGACGAGCTTCTGGCAGAAGTTCCAGTAGTTGACGAGGTTTCTGGCGTGCGGCTCCTGCTCGGCATCGGTCAGGTCGCCCCAGGTGATCGCAGCTCGGCTGCCGGCCCATTCCTTGACCTCGCCGATCATCTCCTGGGGTACGCCGATCAGCGTGAAGATCGTGATCGTCGGCAGGTCCCAGGCGATGTCCGTGAGGATGTTGCCCTCGGTGCCCTTGGCCACCATGGTGTCGATGAGCACGTTGACGTTCTCGCGGATGAAGGGCTCGAGCACCTTGTAGCGACGCGGCGTGAACGCCTTCGTGGCCACGGCGCGGATGCGGGTGTGCTCCGGGGGTACGCGGGCCGAGAGGCCGGAGTACGTCGTGAAGCCGCCCTCGGCCATGATGCGCTTGGCGCTCTCGCCGAGGGGGCGGATCGGGGCCTGGGCGTTGGCGGAGGAGAAGGTCTGCCAGTCGTCGAAGGTTGCCTTCACATCGGCGTAGCGGGACACGACGAAGTAGCCGATCCGCTCGTCGAACATGACCGGTTCCTCTTCGCGAAGCTCCTTGTAGGCGGCGAAGGGGTCGGCCAGTTTGAAAGGCTCGAAGCCGTGATGATCGTGGGCCGTGGAAGCGGCGTCCGTCGACAGGCTCATGGGGGTTCCTCCTTGAACGGGAATGAGATTTCTAATTGTGTGACGTGAAATTACGAACGCCAACCAATTTTCCCGTTCAATGGGAATCGGAAATTATTGGGCCACGCGCCCCAGTCGCATCGGCACTCCGAGCATGGCTCCCTCGATGCGCTCGGCCGTGCCTTTGAGCAGCGGCAGGAAGCGGCTGACCTCCCGGTAGCGGTTGGATTCGAAGACGAGCCCCACCGCCGCCACGACCTCGCCGTTGAACTCGATGGGCGCGGCGATCGACAGGGCGCCGGGTCGCAGCTGCTCGATGGTCACGGAAATCCGGGTGGCCTTGACCTCCGCCAGCAGCTGGGCCAGCATCCGCCGGTCTGTGACGGTGTTCGGGGACGGCGCCTCGAGATCGCGCTTGAGGTAGGCCGTGATGAACCAGTCGGGCTCGAACGCCAGCAGAACCCGGCCGACCGCCGAGGCATGCAGGGGCACCCGGCCGCCGACCCGGGAGACGACCGAGAGCCGGCGCGACCCGTAGACCTTGTCGACATACATCGCCTGCACGCCGTCGCGAATGGCCAGGTGCACGTTCTCATGGGTGAGATCGAACAGGTCTTGAAGATGCGGATGCGCCCGGTCGCGCAGCCGGCGACCGGCCAGCTGGCCGATCTCCCAGATGCGCATGCCGATCTGGTACCGGCCGTCAGAGCCGCGGCGCAGCCCGCCCCACTCCTCCAACTCGCCGATCAGGCGGTAGGTGGTCGAGAGCGGCAGCCCGCTTCGTTCGGAGATGGACGCGGCGGAGAGCGAGCCCGACGAGTCCTCGAACGCGGCAAGGATGCTGAGCGCCCGCGAGGTGACGCTGGGACCCTGCTCCGCCTGCCCTGCCATCGATCGCGCTCCTCTGCCCGCCTGCGGTTGCCGCCTCCGGCACATCCTATGGCGAGTGACTTCGAGATTGATTCTCAGTGAGTGGAAATTTCTGTTGTGCTGGCTCTGGACCGGGCATGAGACTTGACGGCACTACCTTCTGGCTGAAGTCATGCCAGAGTCCTTCAATGACGAAAGAGTTTCCCGTGCCCTCCGAAGAACTCCTCGAGCGCCTCGCCCGTGTCGATGGCATCATGTTCGACATCGACGGCTGCCTCGTGCTCTCGAACGGCCCCAGCGGCCAGGATGGCGGCCGCGTGCTCGCCGGCGCGGCAGAGGCCATCCAGCTGGCCCGCCGCACGGGTCGAAAGATCTGCGTCTTCACGAACGGCACCGCGCAGAAGACCGCCGACATCGCCGCGCACCTCCGCGGCATGGGCCTGGACGTCGGCGACGAGGAGGTACTGACCCCGGCGGTGGTTGCGGCCGAGGTCATGCAGGACCTCTATGGCGACGCCCCCCTGATGGTGTTCGGCGGCGAGGGAGTGCTCGACGAGTTCCGCAGGCGCGACTCGAATCTCGTCGACATCGATGCGCTCATCGCCGGCGCAGGCCCAGCCGCCCCCATCGCCGCCGTCGTCATCGGCTGGGACCGGGACTTCGGCGGTGCGAAGCTGCAGGTCGCCGCCGAGGCAGTGGCCGCCGGCGCCCGAATCTACTGCACGTCGGCCGCACCCATGTTCGCCTCGAACGAGCGCCTGAATGTCGGCGTCTCCGGCTTCATCTCCGCCGGCCTGAGCTACGTCACTGGCGAGCCCTACGAGGTGCTCGGCAAGCCCTCGGCATTCTCGATGGACTTCATCTCGGCGACCCTGGGGGTCGACGCCGCCCACGTACTCGTGATCGGTGACGACCTCGTGCTCGAGGCCTCCATGGCCCGGGCCGCGGGCGCCGTCGCCGGGCTCGTACTGACGGGCACATGCACCGCAGAAGACCTGGCCGGCGCTCCGCCCGCGAACCGGCCGGACTTCGCCGTCGAGAGCATGATCGAGCTCGTCGAGCTCGTCAGTACCGCAGACGCCCGCTTCCGCGCCGACCTGGCCTGATCCGATGACCACTGATCCGATGACCCCCGGACTCACCTGGCCGATCAAGGCGAGCTTCGTCGACTACGTCCTCGGCATGGAGGACGGCGAGCTGAACGCCTCCGACGGCGCGACCGTCTCGGCGGATCACATCTTCACGTTCGAGCCCGCCGGCGCGCTCAGCTTTCGCGGCGACGTGAGATTCGTCGCCCACTTCGGCATGCTCGCCGTTCAGATCGCGAATCCGCACATCGAGTTCGGCCCGGAGACAGCGGTTCTGACGGTCGAGACGGGCGGGCAGCGTTTCGCCCTGGCCACCCTCGTTATGCCCGAGCCCGAGTCGACCGACACCCTGCTCGCGTGGCACGGCGCACTTCCCCGGCTCACCCCGGCCGGTTCCAGCCTCTTCAACGGGGTCTACCCCCCGGGGCACGAGCTCGACCCTCTCGATATCGTCGTCGCCCGCTGAGCACAGCAAACTGAAGCCGTTTTCACAGGGGCGTCACGGATGGCCGACCTACCGTTGATCGATGACAAAAGACCCCGCAGCCTCCAAGTCCCCCTTCGCTACGACCGGCGTCGGCGGTCGATCGCTGCTGCGGCGGGTCCCCGTCTGGGTCTGGCGCACGCTGATGGCGGTCGTCGGTCCCAAGGAACTCGTCCACCTCAATGAGGACCCGCTCACGGGCCTGGTGCACCACGACGACATCGACTTCGTCGGCGACGGCATCCCCGCCCACCGGCTCGACGTCATCCACCCCGACCGCCATGATGCAGGCCTCTCCCCCAGCACCGCGACCCTGCCGGTCTACGTCTACTTCCACGGCGGTGGCTGGACCTCGGGCGACAAGGCCTCCCTCACCAAGTACTGCGCGAGCCAGGCCCTCGCCGGCATGGTCGTCGTCAACGTCAACTACCGGATGGCCAGCCGCCGCCACAACATGACCCACATGCTGCATGACGCCAACGCGGCCCTCGCCTGGGTTCGCGCGAACGTCGCCTCCTTTGGCGGAGACCCCGACCGCATCGTGCTGGGCGGCGACTCCGCCGGCGGCCAGATCGCGTCGCTCCTGGCGGCCACCGAGTCCCAGCCGAAGCTCGCGAGCCACTTCGACATCGTGCCGGCCGTGGGCGCCGACAGCATCCGGGGCCTCGTGCTGCACTGCAGCGCGCTCGACTTCTCGGAGCACTTTCGCCGCGGCTTCATCCTGAGCCACAACTTCACCCGCATGCTCATTCCCGGCCGCGGCCGCTACGACGCCGACGGTCTCGAGCTGAGCCGGGCCCAGCGCGCCGGGGCGCTCCGCCGCGCCGCCCGCTTCCTCTCCCCCATCGAGTGGCTCGATGAGAGCTTCCCCGCAGTATTCATCTCGACGAGCGAGCGCGACTTCTTCTACGGCGCGAACCTGAACTTCATGGCGCGCCTGCGCCGCCACGACGTGCCGCTGGACTCCCTCGTCTACGCCGCCTCGAACAGCAATACCGAGCACACCTGGCAGCAGAACTACCGCTATCCGGAGTCGCAGGAGGTCTATCGCCGTCTGCAGGCGTTCGTGCACCGCGTCGCCGCCCCGCGCACGGCCCTGTTGCAGTCCCCGCTGCCCGGCACCCTCCTGGCCGCCTAGCGCACCACGATCGATCGCCCGTAGCATCTAAGGCATGGCACTCCTTCACCAGGCCCAACTGACCCCGTCCAAGCTCGAGATCATTCAGTCGTGGGCGCCGCGCCAGCCCTGGTTCGAGGGCGATGTCGACGGCACGCTCGAGAGCGTCGGGGCGTTCCGCTTCGACGACCCGGCAGGCGAGGTCGGCATCGAGACACTGCTGGTTCGCGCTCCCGGCGGCCCGATCCTGCAGGTGCCCGTCACCTATCGCGGCGCCCCGCTGGCCGGCGCCGAGGCCTTCCTCATCGGCACGATGCAGCACTCCGTGCTCGGCGACCGCTGGGTCTATGACGCCCAAGGCGACCCGGCCTACGTCGCCGCGGCGACCGATGCCATCCGCTCGGGCGCGCATCAGGCCGAACAGTTCATCGACATCGACGGCCAGCGGGTCACCCGCGAGCCGACGGCGCTCGTCACCGGCTCCGGCATCGAGACGGATGCGCCCGCCGCGGCGGTCTCCCGGCTGACGATTCTCCGCGTGCCCGGCACGCAGCATCCTGCCGATGCCACAACCACGCACCTCGGCACCCTCACGGGCACGTGGGCCGGCCAGCCCGAACCCGCAACCCTGGCCACCCTCGACTTCACGCTCTGATCGAGCGGGCCCGCACCACTCACGCGCCCCGAAAGCCGGGGTGCCCGTCTCGCGAGCGCCCGGCCTAGCGTCAGAGCATGTCCTCGCTACCCGGTGCAGACCTGTCTGCGATCGACTGGAGCATCCTGCCGGCGGGCGCCGTGCGCTCGTTCTTCGCCGCTCCGAGCGGAAGCCTGGCGGTCGTGACGCTGGGCGACCCCGCTCATCCGCGCATCGTGCTGGCCCCCGGGGTGACCGGATCGAAGGAGGACTTCTCCCTGGTGCTGCCCACGCTGGCCGCCGCGGGATATCACGTGACCAGCTATGACCTCGCGGGCCAGTACGAGTCGACGCACGCGGGGCCGGAGCGCCTCGTGCCGCCGCGCAAGCACTACGACTATGACCTGTTCGTGGCCGATCTCGTCGCCCTGCTCGAAGACGGCCCGGTGCCGGTGCACGTTCTCGGCTACTCCTTCGCGGCGACGGTTGCCCAGATAGCCCTGGCACAGCGACCCGAGCTCTTCGCGAGCCTCGCGCTGCTCAGCTGCCCGCCCCGAAGCGGCCAGGCCTTTCGCGGCGTCAGCAGAATCGGCTGGCTGAGCACCGTCCTCGGGGCCCGCGCAGGGGCGTCGCTGATGGTGTGGGGCATCCGGCGCAACCTCACCGGGGTCACGGCCGCGCGCATGAGATTCGTCAAGGAGCGATTCGAGCTGACCCGTCGCCGGTCGATCACCGACGTCATGCGGCTGATGAAGCAAACCCCCGACCTCGTGCGCGTCCTGGCGACCGCCCCGATCCCCCTGCTCGTTGCCGTCGGCGAGCACGACATCTGGCCGCTTCGCCTGCACGCCCAGTTCGCCGAGGCGATCGGCGCCAGGCTCGCGGTCTACCCGGCCGGACACAGCCCCAGCGAGACCACCCCCGACGCCCTGGCGCGCGACCTGCTCGCCCTGTACGCGAGCGCGCGCCGCAGCTGAGGACCTACCGCCCGCCCGGTCGCAGCTTCTCGGCGATGTTCCAGGCCGTTCGGGCCTTTCGACGCGCGATCGGCGACTGCTCCCGAAAGTTCACGTCGAAGGTCGTGTACGACCAGGTCAGCCGCCGCCCCAGCGAGCGCCACGTGTCGAAGGGCCGCGCCGAGACACCCACCTTGAGTGTCTTGTCGTAGAGCACCGTCATGCCGGGCATCAGGTGGTAGCTGATATCGAGGTCGTCATGAACCTCGGGCATGTCCCGGTGCACGCGGTCCCTGACCCGCAGCCAGGCCTCCCGCTTGATGCCGAAGTTCGAGCCGAAGAGCGGCGGATGCCCCAGCACGATGCCCAGCGCCCAGAAGTAGCCGCCGAGATAGAGGTTGCGCCCCATCCAGCCGATGACGCGATTCGTGCCGTAGAAGATCCCGGGGCCGGTGACCGCCGAGGGCGAGCCGGGTGTCGTGAGAATTCCCTCGATGCGCTCGAGCCAATCGGCCGGCGGCTGCGAGTCGGCGTCGAGGCGCACGATGATGTCGCCGAACGAGGCGTCGAAGCCCGCCGCGGTCGAGCCGATGATGCCGGCCAGCTCCTCGCGGATGATGCGTACCCCGCCGCGGACGCCGCCTCCGCGACAGACCGAGGCCGGGTCGTCGGTGCTCATGTTGTCGACCACGATGATCTCGTCGGGGAACCGGCTCTGCCTCATCAGCGAGGCGAGGCACGCCTCGAGCATGGGGGCGTCGTTGAAGACCGGGACGACGACAGACAGGGTTGTCATGATCTGCCGACTCTATGGTCGGCGGCCGTAGCTGGGACAGTGCCTGTGGCGCCCCGACTTTCGTGACGGAAACCCGGTCGGAGCGGGCAAGATGGACACTATGACGAACGCCGCCAAGCCCACGATCCGCTTCTACTCGCCCGACGGAACCCTGCACGAGGTCGAGGGCCTGATCCACGACACCGTGATGGATGCCGCCATGGACAACGACATCCCGGGAATCCTCGCGGATTGCGGCGGCCAGGCCGAGTGCGGCACCTGCCACGTCTACGTCGACGAGGCGTCGTTCCCCCTCGTGGGCGAGGCCTCGGGCTACGAGGCGGAGACCCTGGAAGACGTCAAGGCCGAGCGCCTGCCGACCAGCCGGCTGTCGTGCCAGCTGCGCATCCGGCCGGACTTCGACGGCTTCACCGTGCGAATCGCGCCCAGGCAGGTCTAAGAGGTCTGACTGGAACGAACGTCGTTCGCCACGACCAACCGCAGGGGAAGGTCCCCGCAGGCCACACTCTCCGAGGCGGCGAGCTCCGAATCCGAGAGCAGGCTGCCCGGCGCCAGCGCGGCGTCTGTCGAGACGATCACCCGGAATTCGCTGTTCACGAGGCTGCACCGCCGGCCGATCGCGGCCATGCTGGCCAAGAGGAGGCGCTCGAGCGCCGCTACCGACATATCGGCCCCGGCCACGCCCACCATCTCGGCCTCGGCACCGGTGACCGGCATCGTCAGCGTCAGGATGTATTCGTCGGTGCAGAGGTAGTCGACGTAGGGGCCGGCAATGTGGCGAGACGCTCCTGAGGCAGCTCCCCGCCACCATTCGAGCCTCGTGTAGTCCCGGAAGAACTCCGACTCCGGGTCTTCGACGACGGCCAACTGGTGCGGCGGGTTGCGGTGGATCAGCGGGTCCCCGTCGGGTGCGACCCACCAGGCCTGGTGCCAGGGGGCATCGGGCAGCAGCCCCGGCACCGTGACGAAGCCGGCGCCCACGACGCCCGGCGCCGCATGCCGCAACTCCTCGGTTGCCAGAAGCCGAACCTTCTCATCGAGGATCGCCCGGGTCAGCACCCCGGTCTCGCTGCCGGGCGCCTCGGCCAGCGCGGCGGTCAGGGTCTCCCGCGCGAGGCCCACCCGGGAAAAGACCGCCTCGATGCTCGAGACGATGAGCTCGACACAGTCCCCCACCGCGGCGGCGCGCTCGTCGCCACTGCCCTCGCCGGCCGCGAGCAGCAGCACCCGCGTGATCAACGCGGTCAGGTGGGCCTCCACGGCAGTCCGGGCGGCCAGCGCGTCCCGATGCGCCAGGGCCTCGACGAGCGCGACCTGCGCCGCGCGCACGCCGGCGCGGCAGTCCTGTTCCGAGAGGGCGAACCAGAGCACCGGGCCGAACTCGGACTGCAGGCGCAGCTCCTCGGCCACCAGCCGCGGGGACTGGGCTAAGGCCGCGACCTCGAGCCTGAACAGCCCCTCGCCGCTCCTGACCGAGCGGTCGTCATCGAAGTTGATCGACTCGGTCACCGCCCGCAGCCCGACGATCTGCTCGGGCGTCGCTCGGACCGCCGCGAGCGCGGCCGCCTGACCGCCGATCGCCTGGAACTGCTGGGCGAGATCGTGCATGTCGGCCCGTGAGAACTCGGCGAGCCTCGCGGCGACGAGTTCGCGGTGCCCCTCATCCGGTGCGGTGACGAAGCTGCCGCCCTCGCGACCCCGAACGGTGCGCACGAGACCCTGGCTGCGGAGCGCGTCCAGCGCCTCCCGCACGGTCGAGACGGCGACCTTGAACTGGCGGGCCAGCTCGAGCTCGCGGGGAAGGCGCTCCCCCTCGGCGATCAGGCCGAGCACGATGGCCTCCCGGATGCGCTGCTCGACCTGCTCGCTGCGGCCCGGGCCCGCCAGCGGGGCGAACGCCGCCGCGCTGCGCGCCTCGGAGCTGAGACCAAGGGATCTGGACATGGCGGGGCGTGCCTGCCTAGCGCTTCACGGAGCGGGCGACGGTGAACTTGTCATTCTGGCCGATGACCTCGGTCGGGCCCACCATCTTGCGCAGGACGCTCGCGTGCGAGAGGGCGGAGTTGAACACGGTCCAGAGTTCCCCGCCGGAACGAAGCACCCGGGCGGCCTCCTCGAAGAGGCCGTAGGCGACGTCTGCGTGCACGGCGGCGCCGACGTGAAACGGCGGGTTGCAGAGGATGAGGTCACAGCTCGCATCGGGCTGCGACCTCAGCATGTCGTCGCGCACGACGCTCACCCGGTCGCTGAGGCCGTTCGCCTCGACGGTTCCCCGAGCGGATGCCACGGCCGCGGCCGACTGGTCGGTCGCTATGACCTTGAGGCCAGGACGGGCCGCAGCGATCGCGGCGGCGAGGATGCCGGTGCCGCAGCCGAGGTCGATGGCGTCGACGGCATCCGGTTTCATATCGGGCAGGTAGGCGATGAGGAACCGGGTGCCGATGTCGAGCCGGGTGCCGGCGAACGCGCCGCCGTAGGCCACGATGGTGAGCCCGACGGCCTCGGAGAACTCGCGAGCGGGGAACGGGCCCGTCTCGGTCGGGCGGGGGGTCTTGGCCACGATGACCCGCGACTTCTGCCGGGCCAGGCTGCCGGCGACCTCGGCGAACTGCGTGGCGAGCACCTCGCTCATGCTGGCGGTCAGGTGCTTCAGCCGGGCGCCCGCGTAGACGATCACGCCGGGGTCGGCGTTCGCGGCGATCAGGCTCGCGGTCTCCTCGAGCTCGGCGATGGTGCGGGGCATCTGCATGAGTACGACGGTCGCGCCCGCGAAGAGGGCCGCGTCCTGCGTCGATGAGGTGAACGAGTCACGGAGGCCGTACCGCTCGGCGTTCTTGGCCAGCGCGATCTCGCCGGTCAGTGCATCCTGGTACACCCGGATTCCCCGGGCCCCGGAGTTGGCGGCCGCCCCCAGGGTCAGCGCCCCGTAGCGGTCGCCGACCACGACGACGGTGCCGGGTTCGGCGACGGCCAGCGCGTCGGCCGCCTCATCGAGGATCAGGCGGTCGCTGGCGTCGACGGCGAAGAGGTTCGGGGCCTCGACGTCGGGCCTGCGCCGCAGGGTGTCAAAGGAGAAGGGCTGGGTCACATCCACCATCATCCCAGCAGTTCGGGGTTCAACGCGGATGAGGCTCTGGCCAACCCCCGGAAAACCGGGGCCCGATCTTCCCTGAGAATCGGTCGGTTCAAGATAACGAAATGGTAAACACCCGTTCCGACAGGGAATTGACCAGATAGTTTGGAAGATATGTTGCCTTCTTATACCAGCACTGTCGGCCTAGCACCTCGCACCCCCCTGGTGCGTTGGGTTCAGAGCCTATTGCCTGAGAAGGGTTGGTACGAGACGCCTCGCGGCATCATCTGGGGATTCATCGTAGTCCACCTCGTGTTCCTCGCTGCGCTCCTGCCGAACATCATCAACGGCACCGTCGAGGGCGACCTTCCCCTCTACCGCGTCTGGGCCGAGGGTGCCGCGAATTCCGGCGCGTGGCCCGGCATCACCTTCGAGTGGGTCTACCCCATCGGCGCCTTCCTGCCGATCGGCTTCGCCAACATCTTCGGACCATCCAACTACCAGCTGATGTGGTTCCTGCTGACGGCAGCCTTGAACGCCGTGTCTATCGTGGCCCTGACGAACCGTGGCCGTTCGGTCGCCGGCTACCGCGCCGCCTGGTGGTGGATGGGCATCCTCGTCATCCTGGCCCCGGTCGGACTGCTGCGCCTCGAGGGCATCACCGCCCCCATCGTCATCACCGCGCTGGTGCTGATCGCCCGCCGCCCCATCGTCGCCGCGATCCTGCTCGCCGTCGCCACCTGGATCAAGGTGTGGCCCGCCGCGATCTTCCTCGCCGTCATCGCCGCCCTGCCGAGCCGCCGCGCGATCATCGCGACCGGCGCTGCCGTGTCGGTGGGCGTCGTCGGCGTCGTCTACGCGCTGGGCGGCCTGCGCTTTCTCACCGGCTTCGTTCAGATGCAGTCCGACCGTGCCCTGCAGCTCGAGGCTCCCGTGACCACGCCGTGGCTCTGGATGGCCATCATGCACCGCCCGGGAAGCTTCATCTACAACAACATCTCGATCTCCACCCGTGAGGTCGTCGGCCCGTTCGACGACCTGGCGATCAAGCTGATGACCCCGGCGATGGCCGTCATCGCCATCTCCATCGTGCTGCTGATGGTCTGGGCCCGCCACCGCGGCGCCGACGCCAACCGCCTGCTGCTCGTCGGCGCCCTGGCTCTGGCCGCCACGATGATCGTCTTCAACAAGGTCGGATCCCCGCAGTACATGCTCTGGATCGCGCCGATCATCGCCGTCGGGATAACCAACGGATGGCGCCCGTGGCGCATCCCGGCGATGTTGATGATGTGGATCTCGGTTCTCACCACGCTCGTCTTCCCGATCCTGTACATGCCCCTCATCGCCGGAGACCCGACCGTGGCAGGCATCCTGACGCTGCGCAACATGCTCGTCATCGTGCTGCTCGCCTGGGCCATCCGCGAGCTCGTTCGCCTCGGCGGCCGGGCGGCAGCGCTTCGCACGGGCGTCTTCGAGAGCAACCCGGCAGCGCTCAAGCAGGCCGTCTCCCGCTGAGCCGCCTCTCAAGAAGGGCACGCGCCGTGGTTCATACTTGAACCATGACCCGTGCCCTTCTTGTTATCGACATCCAGCGCGACTACTTCCCCGGCGGAGCCTTCCCGCTAGTCGGCCCGGTTGAGGCCGCGACCGCGGCCGCCCGGGTGATCGAGCACTTCCGCGCGCAGGGCGAACCGGTCGTGCACATCTTCCACATCGAGGAGGACCCCGAGGCGAGCTTCCTCCGGGCAGGCTCCACGGGTATCCAGATTCACGAACTGGTCGCACCCCTGGCGGGCGAGACGACGATCCAGAAGTCAGAGCCGAACAGCTTTCTGGGCACGACACTGCTCGAGCACCTGCGCAGCCTGAACGCGAACGAGCTGGTGATCACCGGCATGATGAGCAGCATGTGCGTGGATTCGACCACCCGCGCCGCCGCCGAGCTCGACTTCGTGAACATCGTGATCCACGACGCGTGTGCCGCACCCGACCTCACCCTCGGCGACACCGAGATCCCTGGTGCAACCGTGCACGCCGCCTTCATGGCCGCGTTCGACGGCAGCTTCGCCCATGTCGTGAGCGTCGAGGACTTCCTGGCCGGGGAGTCTCTCGCAGCCGCGGGCGACTAGTGCTTACCCGGGAGACTGCGTTCCCCAACGCCGCCAAGGCGTGGACCACTCTCTCGCTCGGCGTGCTGGCCCAGACCGCGGGCACCGTGTTCGTCTCCACCCCGGCATTCCTCATTCCCCTGCTCACGACCGAGCGCGGCCTGAGCCTTGCCCAGGCGGGCCTGCTCGCCTCGGCACCCACCATCGGAATGGTGCTGACCCTGATCGCTTGGGGCGCCCTGGCGGATCGCATCGGGGAGCGGTGGGTGATCAGCGGCGGCCTGGCCCTCACCGCCCTGGCCGCGCTCGGGGCGGCGCTGTCGACGGAGTACCTGAGCCTCGGCCTCTTCTTCCTCGGCGGCGGCATGGCGGCCGCGAGTGCCAACGCCGCCAGCGGCCGGGTCGTGGTGGGCTGGTTCCCGAAGAATCGGCGGGGCCTGGCCATGGGCATCCGCCAGATCTCCCAGCCGCTCGGCGTGACGATCGCTGCCGTCACGATCCCGACGCTCGCCTCGGCCGCGGGTATCAGTGCGGCAATCGCCGTGCCGCTGGTGATGACCGCGGTCATCACACTCGCGTGTGCGATCGGCATCCGCAACCCGCCGCGCCCCGACGTGCCCGGCACAGTGGGTGCCGCCGCGAACCCCTACCGCTCGAGCAGCTTTCTCTGGCGACTGCACGGCGTCTCGATGCTGTTGGTCATCCCCCAGTTCACCCTCTCGACCTTCGGGCTGGTCTGGCTCGTCTCCGAGCTGCACTGGAGCCCGTTGAACGCCGGCCTGCTCGTGGGCCTCTCCCAGTTCTTAGGCGCAGTCGGGCGCATCGGCGTGGGCATTCTGAGCGACCGGGTCGGCAGCCGGGTGCGCCCGCTGCGGTGGGTGGCCGTGCTCGCCGGCCTGTCTCTACTGACCCTCGCGGGAATGGATGCCGCCGGCTGGGGAGCCGCCGCCATCGTCTTCGTGCTCGCGACGACGATCACCGTGGCAGACAACGGGCTCGCGTTCACCGCCGTTGCCGAGATGGCCGGTCCCCGCTGGGCCGGACGCGCCCTCGGCATGCAGAACACGGGCCAGTTCGTCGCGGCCTCCGTGGTCGGACCCGTGATCGGGCTGGCGATCGGCGCCTTCGGCTACCCGCTGGCGTTCGCCGCGGTGGCCCTGTTTCCGGCGATCGCCGTTCCCTTCACTCCGAAGAAGGATCTGGAGCACCACGGCTTCTCGTCGTGAGCGCGCCTGCCGACTAGAGCTACTGAGTGACGGTGAGGTCGAACGTCACGACGGCCCCGGTTACAGCGTTGGTCACGGTGACCTTCGTCATGCCGAGCGCCTTCGGACTCAGGCCGGGATTGAACGTGGCCCCGTTCTCCACCTTGCCGGCGATGAACGTCGCGACCTTCGGGTCGGCCACAACGCCCTTCCAGTCCGTGACGGTCGTGTCACCGGTCAACAGGTCAACGACATTCGTCAGCGGCACGGTGACGGAGGTGCCGTTCGCCGTCTTCAGCTCCACCATGATCGGGGCGACCAGCGACGTGCTGACCGACGTGCTCGGGGTCGGCGCGGGCGTCGTTCCCGGTGATGCGCAGCCGGTGAGGCCTAGCCCCGCAAGCGCGATCAAGGCCATGGCGGAGGCGACGGTGTTCCTGCGGCGATTGGTCATGCGAGACATCCTGACACGATGCCCCGCCGAAAAGGCCTCTCGTTCTGGCAATTTCCCGGGGCTTTCCCCACGCGATCCTGCGCCACAATGGGAGGCATGCCGCACCCGCAGAAGTCGACTGAGCCCGAGAGCATCGTCATCGGAGCGGAAGGCCACCCTCCCGAGCTCGTCGCCGCGGTTCGGGCCTCCACGGTGGCGGCCGCCCTGGCCGCTCGCGCCTGGGTGGGTCGCGGCGACAAGAATGCGGCCGACGAGGCATCCGTCGCCGCCATGCGGGCGGTGCTGGCGGTCGCACCGTTTTCCGGCACCGTCGTGATCGGCGAGGGCGAGAAGGATGCTGCACCCATGCTCGCGAACGGCGAGCGCCTCGGCACCGGCGACGGCCCCGCCTATGACATCGCTGTCGATCCGCTGGACGGCACCCGGCTCGCCGCCGAGAACCTGCCCGGCGCGGTCAGCGTCATCGCCCTGGCCCCCGCCGGCACGATGTTCAACCCGATCGACACGTTCTACATGCACAAGCTGATCTCGGATGCGACGGGGATCGGCGTGCTGTCCCTGTCGCTGTCCGCCGCCGAGAACGTTCGTGCACTCGCCGCGGCCAGGGGCGTCGCCGTGACCGAGCTCGTCGTCGCGGTGCTCGACAAGCCCCGGCACCTGCTTCTTCGCCGAGAGCTCGAGGCGGCCGGGGTGCGGGTCGTGCTAGCGCCGGAGGGAGACGTGTCTATCGCCATCACCGCGGCCACCGCCGGCAGTGGCATCGACCTCGTGATGGGCATCGGCGGAACACCGGAGGGCATTATCGCGGCCTGTGCCGTACGCGCCCTCGGCGGCTTCATCGAGGGCAGGCTGGCCCCCCAGTCAGAGGCCGAACACCTGGCGGCGCTGGCCGCGGGTCACGACCTGACGGCGCTCCTGGGCGCGGCCGAACTGGTGGCGAGCGACCGGGTGCTCTTCGCCTCGGCTGCCGTTACCTAGCTCTTGGGTTGATCCCCGCGGGTGAGCGGCGCACGCCAGATGACCAGTTCGGTGCGCCGCTGGCTGCGGGTGCCGTGCCTGAGCGACACGACATCGCCCTGAACATCGGCGGCGAAGACCCGGCGACCGGGCCGGTTCAACAGCTCATCCGCCAGGGCCGACTCCAGCTCGCGAACGCGAGACGAGAGCGACTGCACCTGATTCTCCAGCTGAAGGATGCGCGCGATTCCCTCGAGACTCACGCCCTCGGCGGAGAACCTGGCGATCTCCCTCAGCTGCTCGACGTTTCGCATCGAGTAGCGCCGGCTCTTGCCCGCCGTCCGGGTGGGGCTTACCAGCCCCACCCGGTCGTACTGCCGAAGCGTCTGCGGATGCATTCCCGCCAGCTCAGCCGCCATCGCAATGGCGAAGACCGGCGAGTTCTCATCCATCTGCTGCCTAGCCCTGCGCCTTGGCGATCAGTTCGTCGCGCGGGTTCTCCTGCGGCTCCACCTCGTGGAACCGCTCGAGCGCCTCGCGTGCCGCACCGCTCAGGTGCGTAGGAACGGCGACCTGCACGATCGCCAGCAGGTCTCCCGTGCCCTTGGCCGTCTCGACGCCGCGACCCTTGACCCGGAGCACCCGCCCGCTCGGCGTGCCGGGGGCAACCCGAAGGCGCACCGGCTCACCGCCCAGGGTGGGCACCTCGATGGTCGCCCCGAGCGTGGCCTCGACGAACGTCACGGGGATATTCACCCGGAGGTTCAGCCCGTCACGCTCGAAGACCGCGTGCGGCCTGACCGTCACGGTGAGCACGATGTCGCCGCTCTCGCCGCCGTCGGGGCTGCGCTCGCCCTTGCCCCGGAGCTTGATCTTCTGTTGGTCTGCCACGCCCGCCGGGATCTTCACCGTCAGGGGAGCGCCATCCGCCGTCTGCAGCTTGATGGTGTCGCCCTTGGTGGCGGTGAGGAAGTCGATGGTCGCCCGCGCCGTGACGTCGCGACCCCGGGTGGGGCCGCCAAAGCCGCGGAAGCCGCCGCTGCCCTGGCCGAAGCCGGGCTGCTGGCCGCCGAACATGCCACCGAACAGATCTTGGTACTGCCCGGCGCCGGCCTGCTGGGAGCTGTAATTCGCTCCCCGCGAGCCGCCGCCGAACATGCCGCCGAAGACGTCGTCAAACCCTCCGCCGCCCTGCTGGCCGCCCGCCGTGAAGCGAGCGCCCGAGCCCATGGCGCGGATCTGGTCGTACTCCTTGCGCTGTTCCTTATCGGCGAGCACCGAGTGGGCCTCGGAGATCTCCTTGAACTTCGCCTCTGCTTTGGCATCCCCGGGGTTCGAGTCGGGGTGGAACTGGCGGGCCAGCTTGCGATAGGTCTTCTTCAGGTCGGCCTCGGTGACGTCTTTCGACACCCCGAGCACCTTGTAGAAGTCCTTGTCGAACCAGTCCTGGCTAGCCATTGGGAACCGCTACCACGACCTTCGCGGCCCGGAGGAGGGTGGAGCCCAGGTAATATCCCGTCTCCACCACGTCCGCCACGGTCTCGCTGGTCGCATCCGGGGTCGGCTGCTGGAAGATGGCCTCGTGCACCTGCGGGTCGAACGCGTCGCCGACCTCGCCGAAGGAGGTCAGCCCGAGGCGCTCCACGCCCGCACGCAGCTTCTGCGTGATGGCGAGGAACGGCCCCTCGACGAGGTCGCCGTGCTTTTCGGCACGAAAGACGTCATCGAGCACCGGCAGCAGTACCTTCACGACCTCGCCGACGGTGCGCTCGCGCTCCGCCTCGCGGTTCGCCTCGGTGCGCTTGCGGTAGTTCGCATACTCCGCGGTCACCCGCTGCAGGTCGGCGAGCCGCTCCGCTGCGAGGGCCGTGTCGGGCGAGTTTCCGGAGGCCTCGGCGAAGGCGGCATCCAGAAAGCTCAGGTCGGCATCGGTGAGCGAGGTCTCGATGTCGGGACCCTCCGCCTCGATGATGCCGTCCTCGGGCAGAGCCTCGGACTTCTCGTCCTCAGGCTCGTTGCCGGGCTCGTTCTCTGGCCGTGACTTGTCCTTGGCCATGATTACTTCGAGCCGTCCTTCTTGGGCTCGTCGTCCTCCACGACCTCGGCGTCAACGACATCCTCATCGGTCTTCTGGGCCTCGGGGGCGCCCTCCTCGGGGGCCTCCGGAGCGCTCTCGGCAGCCTGGGCTGCGGCGTAGATCGCCTCGCCGAGCGTGGACTGGCTCTCGTTCAGCTTGTCGTACGCGACCTTGACGGCCTCGTCGTCCTCGCCGGCAAGTGCTGCCTTCAGGGCATCGACGTCGGCCTGGACCGGCGCCTTGACCTCATCGGTGAGCTTCTCGTCGTTCTCGCGGATGAGCTTGGCGATCGAGTAGGCGAGCTGCTCGGCAGAGTTCCTGACCTCGGCGGCCTCGCGGCGCTTCTTGTCTTCTGCGGCGTGCTCTTCGCCCTCGCGAACCATGCGGGCGATGTCGTCCTTGGAGAGGCTGGAGCCACCCGTGATCGTCATCGACTGCTCCTTGCCGGTGCCCTTGTCCTTGGCGGACACGTGCACGATGCCGTTGGCGTCGATGTCGAAGGTGACCTCGACCTGCGGAACGCCGCGCGGGGCCGGAGCGATACCGGTCAGCTCGAACGTGCCGAGGTTCTTGTTGTCGCGGGTGAACTGGCGCTCGCCCTGGAAGACCTGGATGGCCACGGACGGCTGGTTGTCATCCGCCGTGGTGAAGGTCTCGCTGCGCTTGGTCGGAATGGCCGTGTTGCGCTCGATCAGGGTGGTCATCATGCCGCCCTTGGTCTCGATGCCGAGGCTCAGGGGGGTGACGTCGATGAGCAGAACGTCCTTGCGCTCGCCCTTCAGCACGCCGGCCTGGAGGGCTGCGCCGACGGCGACGACCTCATCCGGGTTGACGCCCTTGTTCGGGTCCTGGCCACCGGTGAGCTTCTTGACGAGCTCGACGACGGCGGGCATGCGGGTGGAGCCACCGACGAGAACGACGTGCGCGATGTCCTTGACCGAGACGCCGGCCTCGCGGATGACGTCTTCGAACGGCTTCTTGGTGCGGTCGAGCAGGTCGCTCGTGAGCTCCTCGAACTTGGCGCGGGTCAGCGTCTCGTCGAGGTTCGCGGGGCCGTTCTCGGTGAGCGAGAGGTACGGGAGCTGGATGCTCGTGGAGGTCGAGGAGCTGAGCTCCTTCTTGGCCTGCTCGGCGGCTTCCTTGAGGCGCTGCTTGGCGATCTTGTCGTTGGAGACGTCGACGCCGGTGGAGTCCTTGAAGCGCTTGATCAGGTAGTCGACGACGCGCTGGTCCCAGTCGTCGCCGCCGAGGCGGTTGTCACCCGAGGTCGAGCGAACCTGAATGGTCGAGAAGTCGTCATCCTTGCCCACCTCGAGGAGGGAGACGTCGAAGGTTCCGCCACCGAGGTCGAAGACCAGGATGAGCTCGTCTTCCTTGCCACGGTCGAGGCCGTAGGCGAGGGCGGCCGCGGTCGGCTCGTTGATGATGCGCAGCACGTTCAGGCCCGCGATCTCGCCGGCCTCCTTCGTGGCCTGGCGCTCGGCGTCATTGAAGTACGCGGGAACGGTGATGACGGCGTCGGTGACCGTGTCGCCGAGGTACGCCTCGGCGTCGCGCTTCAGCTTCGCGAGGATGCGGGCGGACAGCTCCTGGGGCGTGTACGGCTTGGCGTCGATGTCGACCTTCCAGTCGGTGCCGATGTGGCGCTTGACGCTGGCGATGGTGCGGTCGACGTTCGTGACGGCCTGGCGCTTGGCGGTCTCGCCGACCAGCACCTCGCCGTCCTTCGTGAATGCGACGACGGAGGGCGTCGTGCGGAAGCCCTCTGCGTTTGCGATGACGGTGGGCTCTCCACCCTCGAGGACTGCGACGACCGAGTTGGTCGTTCCGAGGTCGATTCCTACTGCACGTGCCATGTGTGTCTCCTTGATATGCGTGTTTGACGAAGAAGTGCTCTCGCCGCCCAAACCCCAAGGTTGAGCCGCGATGGCTCAAGCTTGGCAGGTCGGACTTTACGTGTCAATCTCGAGCGTCGAAACTTGAGTCGATGGGACTCAACTCTCAGTTCTATCTCAGGAATCACCAGAGGCGAAAGACCCTTTCCCCAGCCTTTTCCCTAGGTTCTCCCTACCGGATACCCGTTCCCACTACTGTGTGATCATGATCGAGACCCCCTCAGTTCACGTCCCCGCGGTCCCCCGCCGACAGGTCATCGCCTGGGCGCTCTGGGACTGGGCCGGAGCGGCCTTCAACGCCGTCATCACGACCTTTGTCTTCACCGTGTACCTCACGAGCAACCTCTTCATCGAGCCCCAGGTGCTCGCCGAGAAGGGCACCAACCCCGCGGCCTACGACGCCGCCGTGGCCGGCCTCTCCAGCGGGCTGGCGCTGGCACTCACCGTCGGGGGAATCCTCGTGGCCCTGATCGCCCCGGTCATGGGACAGCGCTCCGACTCATCGGGGCGCCGCAAGCTCTGGCTCGGCATCAACACCGGGGTGATCGTGCTCGTGATGGCCCTGCTGTTCTTCGTTGAGGCCGCACCGGGTTTCTTCACGTACGGCGTGATCCTCATCGCCGTCGGCAAC
>CANFBG010000015.1 GCA_947444785.1 Microbacteriaceae bacterium
CGTGAAGGGATATCCACGGCCAGACCTGTCGGCCGGAGCCCAGTGGGCCGGCGCCGCCGAGCTTCGCGATGATCTTCAGCGGCGTGAGGGCACCGCCGTTGCCCAAGACGAGGCCCGTGCGAATGAGCACCACCCGCGTCTTGTGCGAAACGGCGGCCTCGGCTGCCCTCTCCCACGCGATGACCACCTTGGCCAGAAACGCCGTGCCCGGGGCGGAATCCTCGTCGAGACGCTCGCCGGGGCGGTCGCCGTAGAAGCCCACAGCGGAGCCACTGATGAATACGGCGGGTGGGGTCTCTGCGCGGCCGATCGCCGTCGCCAGGGTCGACGTCGCCGTGAGTCGAGATTCGAGGATCTCCCGCTTGTACGCGGCAGTCCAGGGCAGTCGCGAAATCGATGCCCCGGAGAGATTCACTACCGCGTCCACGCCGTCCAGCGCGCTTGCATCGAGTAGCCCTGCTGCGGGATCCCACGTGCGTTCGAGCGGGCCGACGGCCGACCGGCGAACCAGTCGGATCACGCGGTGTCCGGCTTCCGTCAGTTGGCGGGACAGCTCGGTGCCGATCATTCCGGATGCGCCGGCGATCAGGACGGTCAGGGATTCAGCCACGGTTCAAACCTCCAGTTTCCCTTCAGCCTACGGCCCTGAACCAGGCTCAGGCGGCGGCGCGCAGCCTGATGCCCACGAGGTAGAGCTGGCAGCCGAGGCAGTAGCCGAAGACCGAGTTCAGGAAGGCCGCGATGAAGGCCGCCGCCGCGGCGAAGACGATGGCCGCGGGCAATCCGACGAGGGCGAGCACGACGCCGACACCGGTCACGATCAACCCGACCAGCTGCGCGAATGTCGGGGGTCGCGGGTCCTCGAGCTCGGTGGGCGCGGCGAGGCGGGGGCGAACCAGGGCGCGAAACACCAGGCCGTAGGGATGGGCACGCACCCCGGCGAAGGCACCCCACGCAAAGAGCAGGGCGATCGCCAGGAGCAGAACGAATGCGGGTGCCTCCGCGCCGGCGAGACCGAGCATTACGACGACGAGCAGGAGCGCGGCGGTTATCCCCGCGCCGAACCGCGGGGAACGCGGGTCGATTCCCGCCGGTGCCGTGCGTTCGGCCGGATCAGAGGTTGTAGGAGACATTGTTGCCTTTCAGGATCGTGCGGAGGGTTTCGACGACGTCCCCACGGTGAGGAGCGCCCCCGATGCGCATGGTCACGACGCCATCTCGATCAAGGATCAAGGTCGTCGGAGTCTGCAGGATATTGAACCGGCGGGCAAGATCCGGCCGGTTGGTCAGATCGACATCGATGTGGGCTACCGCCTGCCTCTCCGGATAATCACTCGATGCCTGGGTGAGAGAGCTGAGCAACCGCCTCGTTCCGGGGCATCGGCTGCAGAACTCGGTCGAGAACTGCAACAGGGTCGCCTCGGTTCCCAGTTGGGGATGAAGGCCGGCTTCGTCGGCGAGCTCGACGGCGGTGACCGTCAGCCGATTTCCGGTTGCCGCGTTGATTCGTCCCTGGCCTCGGCGCCAGACGAGGCCGAGCACCGTTGCGACGGCAAGAAGAAGGGCGGCAGCGAGCACGGGCAAGAGCGAAGTCATTGTAGGGACAACGTTATTACCGCGGGAATATTCGTGGTCCGAATAAGTCCTTGGATTACGCAAGCGCCCGAGGCTCGACATGACCTCGGTGAGGCCTCGTGCACCGGTATCGTATTACCGTGCCAGAAATTGAGTTTCGTACCGATGTGACCGTGGAACTGGTGCGCTCGAGCGCCAGCGACTCCGATGTGCTCTTCGCCGCGCGTGTTTCGACGCTGGGCGAGCAGACCCTGAGCGACGCGGAGGACGCCGTCGAGGCTGACCCCAAGCGGGACAGAGGCCTGATCAACTACCTGATGCGAGACCGCCACGGGTCGCCGTTCGAGCACAACTCCATGACGTTCTACGTGCAGGCGCCCATCTTCGTCTTTCGGGAGTTCATGCGGCATCGCATCGCGTCCTACAACGAGGAATCGGGCCGCTACCGCCAGCTGAACCCGGTCTTCTACGTACCCGGACCCGACCGCAATCTCATCCAGGTCGGCAAGCCCGGCGCCTACGACTTCCTGCCCGGAACCCCCGAGCAGACCACGCTCGTCGAGAACGAGGTCGTCGCCCAGGCCACCGCCGCGTTCGCCTCCTATGAGCGGATGCTCGAGGCCGGCGTTGCCCGCGAGGTCGCCCGCATCGTGCTGCCGCTGAACATCTACTCGTCGATGTACGTCACGATGAACGCGCGCTCCCTGATGAACTTCCTGTCGCTTCGCACCAAGCGCGAGGGTACCCAGTTCCCCAGCTTCCCGCAGCGCGAGATCGAGATGTGCGCGGAGAAGATGGAAGAGAAGTGGGCGGAACTCATGCCGCTGACCTACGCCGCTTTCAACGCAAGCGGCCGCGTCGCTCCGTAGCAAGCACGTTCCCAGTCAGCGGTGCTAGCCTGAAGGGGTGTTTTTCGGTCTGCTCCTCCTTAGCTGCCGCGACGAGTCCTAGATTCAGGCCTCCCTCGTCGCGGAGTTTGTCGTTGGCTCACACCTAACCTTTCACCGCCAGAGGAAGCAAAGACTATGAAGAACAATCAGGCCGCATCGGCCATGCCGATCCACAAATACCGCCCGTTCCACGAGCAGATCGCCATCGAACTGCCCGACCGCACGTGGCCGGCCAAGCGCATCGAGCAGGCGCCGCGCTGGTGCGCCGTCGATCTCCGGGACGGCAACCAGTCGCTGATCGACCCGATGAGCCCCGAGCGCAAGCGAACGATGTTCGACATGCTCGTGAAGATGGGCTACAAGGAGATCGAGGTCGGGTTCCCGAGCGCGAGCCAGACCGACTTCGACTTCGTGCGCAGCCTGATTGACGAAGGCGCCATCCCCGACGACGTCACCATTCAGGTCTTGACACAGGCCCGCGAGCAGCTGATCGCCCGCACCTACGAATCGATCCGGGGCGCCAAGCAGGCCATCGTGCACCTGTACAACTCCACGAGCATCCTGCAGCGCGATGTCGTTTTTCGCACCGACAAACAGGGCATCGTCGACATCGCCCTGGCGGGTGCACGTCTCTGCAAGGCCTATGAGGCCACGATTCCCGAGACGACGATCTACTACGAGTACTCGCCCGAGAGCTTCACGGGAACCGAGCTCGAATTCGCCGTCGACGTCTGCAACCAGGTCATCGAGGTCTTTGAACCGACCCCCGAGCGCAAGGTCATCATCAACCTGCCTGCCACGGTCGAGATGGCAACCCCTAACGTGTACGCCGACTCGATCGAGTGGATGTCCCGCCGCCTCGCGCATCGCGAGAACGTGCTGATCTCCCTGCACCCGCACAACGACCGCGGCACCGCCGTCGCCGCGGCCGAACTGGGCTACATGGCCGGGGGAGACCGCATCGAAGGCTGCCTCTTCGGCAACGGCGAGCGCACCGGCAACGTCGACCTCGTCGCCCTGGGCATCAACCTGTTCACGCAGGGCATCGATCCGCAGATCGACTTCTCCGACCTCGACGAGATTCGCCGCACGGCCGAGTACTGCAACCAGCTGAAGGTGCACGAGCGCAGCCCGTGGGCCGGCGATCTCGTCTACACGGCCTTCAGCGGCTCGCACCAGGACGCCATCAAGAAGGGCTTCGAGGCCATGGAGGCCGAGGCCCTGGCGAAGGGGGTCACGGTCGACGAGCTCGTCTGGGCCATTCCCTACCTGCCGATCGACCCTAAGGACCTGGGCCGCAGCTACGAGGCGGTCATCCGCGTCAACTCGCAGTCCGGCAAGGGCGGCGTCGCGTATCTGCTCAAGACCGACCACGCACTCGACCTGCCCCGCAAGCTGCAGATCGAGTTCTCCGGCGTCGTTCAGGCCAAGACGGATGCCGAGGGCGGCGAGGTCACGAGCGACGAGATCTGGCACATCTTCAACGACGAGTACCTGCCGGCCGCGGCCGAGCAGAGCGACGCCCGCTGGGGTCGGTTCGAGCTGACCCGAACCCGCACCGCCAGCGACCTCGGCGGCACCGTCTCGCTGCAGGTCGAGCTCCGCGTGGGCGAGAGCGCAATCGAGGCCGAGGCCACCGGCAACGGTCCCATCAACGCGTTCCTGAACGTGCTGAAGGAGCAGGGCCACGACGTCAAGCTCTACGACTACGTCGAGCACGCTCTCAGCGCTTCGGGCGATGCCCTGGCCGCGGCCTATGTGGAACTGCAGGTCAACAGCATCCGCCTCTGGGGCGTGGGAATCGACGCCGACATCTCGACGGCGTCGCTGAAGGCCATCGTCAGCGCCGTGAACCGCGCCATCCGCGTTACCGAGGCCGAACTGGCCACGTCCGCCATCTGACGTCCCCCGTTTTCAGGCCAGAGCCGCCGCCGACCGCCTGGGGCGGTCGGGCGCGGCTCTGGCCTGAAAACGGTGTCGGGCGCTAGAGGCCCTGGGGTCCGCTCGATCGGCGGATGCGCGGGATACGCCGTGGCCACGCCGTGCGAGGGATCCGCGGCATTCTGCTGATGGCCCGCTGCTCGGGCAGGCTCCAGCCGTAGCGAACCGCCAGGAGACGAACGACGGTCGTGACGGCGACGCAGATGCCGGCGGCGATGCCGATGTCCATGCCGTTGGCCCAGCACAGCACGAGAACCGCCGATCCTGCTCCGGCGGCGACGGCGTAGAGCGAGCCGACGTGCATCAGGGCGATCGGCATGGAAAGCAGCACGTCGCGCACGACCGAGCCGCCGACCGCGGAGACCACGCCGACGAAGATCGACGGGATGATCGGGATCCCGAGCGACAGCGCCTTCGTGGTTCCGATGGCGCCGAAGAGGCCGATCGTGAGCGCATCCAGGATCGTGATGACCATGTCGAGTCGCTCGAAGAGCTTGACAAGCAGCATGCCCAGAAGTGCGGAGAGGATGGCGACGCTGAGGTACCAATTGGTGCTGAGGGCCACCAGCGGCACGACGAGGATTATGTCGCGCAGGACACCGCCGCCAAGACCCGAGGCGAAGCCGATGATGGCGACGCCCAATAGGTCGAGCCTGCGGTCACGGAAGCCCGAGGCGAACATGGCGCCCTGGAGGCTGCCGACGCCGACGGCGAGGAGATCTGCCCAGAGGGGGATTACGAAAGGCACGGCGGAGGTCACGTCTAATTGTCGCCCCTGAATTCGGATTCGGAACACGGACGCCGCATGCAGGTGCGCCGGCGCCGGTGGGCGGATAATTGGAGGATGCCCACCTACCGCGACGACTGCGTCGTTCTCCGCACCCACAAGCTGGGTGAGGCGGACCGGATCGTCACGATGTTGACCCGCAAGCACGGCAAGGTTCGCGCGGTCGCCCGCGGGGTTCGTCGCACCGCCTCGAAGTTCGGCGCCCGGCTTGAGCCGTTCATGGTGGCCGACGTCCAGTTCTTCGAGGGCCGCACGCTCGATACGGTCACCCAGGCGGAGACCATCAGTTCCTATGGGGCGCTCATCACCGCGGACTATGCCAGCTACACCGCCGCGAGCGCCATGGTCGAGACCGCCGACAAGCTCAGCGAGGCCGAGGCGGGCCTGCCGCAATACCTGCTCCTGGTCGGGGCCCTTCGGGCGCTGTCCCGTCGCGAACACGGCTCCAGCCTGATCCTCGACTCCTATCTGCTGCGGGCACTCTCCATGGCCGGATGGGCGCCGAGTTTCCAGGACTGTGCCGTCACCGGCGCACCCGGGCCGCACTCCGCGTTCGTGGTCCAGCTCGGCGGCGTCGTCGCCGACGAGGTGGCCCCGCCCGGCTCGCCCCGGCTCGACACCGAGACCATTGGGCTGCTTGGAGCCCTGCTGACGGGTGACTGGAACCATGCCGATCAGGCAGGCGAAGTCGCCCGGGCCAGGGCGAGCGGCGTGGTCTCCGCCTACACGCAGTGGCACCTCGAGCGGGGCCTTCGCTCTCTCGAGCATGTCGATCGCAGCATCGAACACACGAAGACCCGCACGCTCGCTCACGAGCAGCGCCCGAGCGGTCACGACTACTCCAAGGGGGCCATGGCATGAGCCGCCGGGACAAGAATCAGACCAGCGCAGCGGCAGAATTCCTGCCGCTGGCCTACACCGGGATCTTTCCACCTGACATCCCCGTCTCCGCGGTGCCGGAGCATGTCGCTGTCGTCATGGACGGCAACGGCCGCTGGGCCAATCGGCAGGGCCTGACCCGGGTCGAGGGGCACCGTGCGGGCGAGGCGGCTCTCTTGGACGTCGTCGCCGGCGCCATCCAGATCGGGGTGAAACACCTCAGCGTCTACGCGTTCTCCACGGAGAACTGGAAGAGGAGCCCCGACGAGGTTCGCTTTCTGATGGGCTTCAACCGGGAGGTGCTCCGTCGCCGACGCGACCAGCTGAACGAGTGGGGCGTGCGCATCCGCTGGGCCGGACGCAGGCCGCGGCTGTGGGCGAGTGTCATCAACGAGCTTCAGGACGCCGAGCGGCTCACCGTCGCCAACAGCACCATGACCCTGACGATGTGCGTGAACTACGGCGGTCGCACCGAGATAACGGATGCGGTGCGCCTCATCGCCGCCGAGGTCGCGGCTGGCCGGCTGCACCCGAAGGGCATCACGGAGAAGACGATCCAGCGCCACCTCTACACGGCGGATCTGCCCGATGTCGACCTCTTCGTTCGGAGTTCCGGAGAACAGCGCACGAGTAACTTCCTTCTCTGGCAGTCGGCGTACGCGGAGATGGTCTTCCTCGACACCCTGTGGCCCGACTTCACCCGCGTTCAGCTGTGGGATGCGATCGAGCACTACGCCGGCAGGTCCCGCCGCTTCGGGGGTGCCGTCGATGTCCCGGGATCCAGCTGATCCTCATCGGTTCGCGACGGGCATCCCGGTAGAACTTCAGAGCGTCTCCGCACGCTCGTCGGCGGGCACCGCCCTTGTTTCGGTCGACCTCTCCGTCGCTGCCGGAACGATTCACGCCCTGCTGGGCGAGAACGGCTCGGGATGTTCGGAGGTATTGGCGGTGCTCGCCGGCTATCTGCCTCTGGCCTCGGGTGAGTTGGTCATCGATGGGTCCGTGAGAGGATTCGCGGGTCCCGAGGAGGCCGCCGCCGCCGGGATCTCCGTCATTAGAGGAGCGCCTGCCACGGTGCCGCAGATGTCGGTCGCCGACAATGTCTTTCTCGGAATCGAGAGCTCGCGAGGCTGGCTCGTCAATAGCCGGCGTGTGCTGCGCGATGCCGCGGCGCTCCTGGATCGGGTGGGACTCTCCGTGAATCCCACGCTGAAGCTGCGGGAACTCTCGCCAGGAGCGAAGCGTGCCGTGCAGTTGGCGCGGGAGATCGCCCGGGGCACCAGGCTGCTCCTCATCGACGATCCCTTCGTCGGCCTCGAGCCCGACGAATTCTCGATCCTTGAGGCGGCGCTGAAGCGTGTTGCCGACAGTGGGATGACGGTGATTCTCGCGACGCAGCGGATAGACGTGATCAGGCGGCTGGCATCCACCGTCACGGTCCTCTCGGCAGGAAGCCGGGTTGCCAGTCGAAACGTGGATGCCCTCCTGTCAGACCGACAGCTGGTCACCGATGTCTCGTCAGGGATCCGGGCTGTTGCCCGGGGCGCCCGCGAGCCGCTCTCGCTGGAGGGGGAGGTGTTTCGGGCCGTCGAGTGGTCTGTCTGGCACCCGGTGGATCCCAACCGGCAGATCATCGATTCGGCCTCCTTCGCTCTGCACCGGGGAGAGATCGTCGCTTTTGCCGGCCTGTCGGGCTCACATCGGAGCGAGCTCGCACTCAGCCTCTTCGGCCGGTCGTACGGGTCTCGAACCTCTGGGGAGTTGACGATTGCCGGCAAGCCGGTCACGGCCAAGACTCCCCAGGAGGCGATCGCCGCAGGGCTCGGCCTGGCCACTGACACCTCCGCTCGCTACGACCTGAACCTGCTGGGTGGAATCCCCACCCGTGTCTCACCCGCCGCCCTCGCCCGTCTTGCGCGTCTCGGGGTCATCGATCCTGATCGTGAGTACAGCACCCGGGGACCACTGCCGGGCGTCGCAGGCCTGGCCTCCGGCACGGTGATGACGGCGGCGGCTCGAACGATTGAAACCCTGACACTGTGGCTGTCACTGGTGCCGCGCGTCGTGATTCTCGATCTGCCCACCCAGGGGGCCAGCGAGGGTGACGCTTCCGAGATCAGGGCGCTCATCCTGCGCCTCGCGGCAGGTGGAACGGCCGTGCTGCTGGTCTCGGATTCGATCGAGGAGATCCTCGCCCTCTCGGATCGCGTGTATTCGCTTTTCGAAGGTCGCATCGTGTCGGAATCCAGCACCCGCGAGACTGATCCGGCCGATATCGTGGCGGCTGTGCTGGGCCTCTCGGCGCGCTGACCACGGGTCTTGCACTTCTCGTGGCCTTGGCCTTTGATATTGTGAGCAGGCGCCGGACAGCGCGGCCGTTGGGAGCGAGATCGCCTCGATCCTGTGCCAGACGTTTGAATGCCGCACCGACAACGACAGGAGGCTCGAGATGCCTCTGCCATTGGCTGGCACCACGACCCCCGCGTCCGTCGGCAACAGCAACGACCAGTCCCGGCGGCACAACCTTTCTGCGATTCTCTCGATGCTTCATCGGGACGGGCCACAGTCGCGCGCAACCCTCACCAGGAAATCCGGGCTGAACCGCTCGACGATCGCCGCGCTCGTTCTTGAACTGGGCTCTCTCGGCCTTGTCTTTGAGACCGAGGCCGCGGACTCGGGCTCCGTGGGGCGACCCAGCCCGGTCGTCCACCCGAACTCGCGGATTGCTGCCATCGCGGTGAACCCCGACGTCGACTCCGTCATGGTTGCGATCGTCGGCCTCGGTGGAGTTGTGCACCGTCGCATCCGCTTCTCCACGGCGGCAGTGCCCTCGGTTCAGGAGACGGTCGAGGTCGTCGGTGAGATCGTCGCGGGCATGCGTTCCGAGCTCACGTCCGACTTCCGGATCCTCGGGGTCGGCGTGGCCGTGCCCGGCCTGGTCGAATCGGGCAGCAGCCGGGTGATTCTCGCCCCGCATCTGGAGTGGCGCGACGTGGCCCTGGCCGAGAAGATGGAGCAGGTGCTGGGCTACCCGGTGCACGTGGCGAACGACGCGAGCCTGGGGGCCATCGCAGAAAGCACGTTCGGTGCGGGCCGGAGGGTCAAGAACCTGGTCTATCTGAACGGCAGCCCGAGCGGTATCGGAGGCGGGGTCATCGCGGAGGGCTCTCTGATCCGGGGAGCCCGGGGTTTTGCCAGCGAGCTCGGCCATACCCTCGTGAACAGCACGGGCATCCGGTGCCACTGCGGAAAGACCGGGTGCCTGGAAACCGAGGTCAGTCTCGACGCCCTTCTGGCGGTGATCGGCACCCATGGCATCGGCCTCGACGACGTGGATGCGCTTCTGGACGCCCGCATCGGCGACCCCGTCGTTCTCGCCGAGGTCAACCGTCAACTCGATGTCCTCGGCACCGCCATTGGAAGCTTCATCAGCGTCTTTGACCCTGAGGCCTTCGTCCTTGGTGGATTCCTCTCCTCGTTGTTCCGGGCCAACCCCGACAGGCTTCTGGATCGCGTTCGTGTCTCCTCATTCGTCGGTCTCGGCGCCGACGTCCGCATCGAGCGCGCCCAGTTGGGCTCGCAGGTATTGATGATCGGCGCGGCCGAGCTGGCCTTAGCCGATACCCTGGCCAACCCGGCCGCGATCGGCGCGCCTGCCGTGTCCCGGGAATAGCCCGCCGGCGCCCAACGTTTCAGACACAATGACCGACCCCCGGATCGACCGCGACTATCCCGATGACCGAGCTCCCATCAAGATCGACGTGTGGAGCGACATCGCCTGTCCCTGGTGCTTCATCGGCAAGCGCAAGCTCGAGTTCGGCATCGAGGCCTTCCAAGACCGGGATGACGCGCCCGCGGTCGAGGTCGAGTACCACAGCTTCGAGCTCTCGCCCGAGACGCCGGTCGACTTCGATGGCAGCCAGATCGACTTCCTGGTCAAGCACAAGGGCATGCCTGCCGAGCAGATCGTGCCTATGCTTGCGCGGGTGACCGAGATCGCGACTTCCGTGGGGCTCGACTACGACTTCGACAACCTCAAGCACACGAATACCGTTCTGGCCCATCAGCTCGTGCACTACGCCAAGGCCCACTCGCTTCAGCTTGAGGCGAAGGAGCGCCTGCTGGCCGCGTACTTCGAGGAGGGCCGCCATGTCGGGCGCATCGAGGACCTCGCCGATCTCGCGGCCGAGATCGGCCTGGACCGGGATGATGTCGTGCGTTCCCTGACTGCGGATGAGTACCTGGGCGCCGTTCGGGCCGACCAGCGCCAGGCACAGGAGTACGGGATCCAGGGCGTGCCCTTCTTCGTCATCGATGGGCGCTACGGCGTCTCGGGCGCCCAAGACCCCGATGCGTTCGTGCAGGTGCTGAACCAGATCACCGATGAGCGCGCCGAGGCTGCTGCTCTCGACGCGTAGCCCCGGTGTTCCCACGGTCGGGCTGAGATGGGAGAATTAGACCAAATGTCTTCTGCCACCACCGTGAACCTCGCTCCGAAGCTGCATATCGGGCCCATCGAACTCGACGTACCCGTCGTGCTCGCGCCCATGGCAGGCATCACCAATACCGCGTACCGCAGGCTCTGCCGTGAGTTCGGCGCCGGCCTGTACGTGAGTGAGATGATCACCAGCCGTGCCCTCGTCGAGCGCACCCGCGAGTCGATGCGCCTGATCACCCACCACGAGTCGGAGACGACACGCTCCATCCAGCTCTACGGCGTCGACCCGGCCACGATGCGGGAGGCCGTGACGATGCTGGTGGCGGAGAACCTCGCCGATCACATCGACATGAACTTCGGCTGCCCGGTGGCCAAGGTGACACGCAAGGGTGGGGGAGCGGCCCTGCCCTGGAAGCGCGACCTGTTCCGCTCGATCATCGAGGAGAGCGTCAAGGCCGCGGGGGATATCCCGGTCACCGTCAAGATGCGCAAGGGCATCGACTCCGATCATCTGACCTACCTCGAGGCCGCCAAGGCCGCGGAGGGCGCCGGGGTCGCCGCCATCGCGCTGCATGCTCGCACGGCCGCCGACTTCTACTCGGGCCAGGCCGACTGGTCCGCCATCCGCACCCTGAAGGAGACGATCACCAGCGTGCCGATTCTGGGCAATGGCGATATCTGGAGTGCCGAGGACGCCATCCGCATGGTCGAGGAGACCGGGTGCGACGGCGTCGTGGTCGGGCGTGGCTGCCTCGGCCGGCCGTGGCTGTTCGGCGACCTGGCGAGTGCCTTCCGGGTGCGCGCCGGCGAACTCGATGCCGACACCGCTGCCCGCACCAAGGCGCAGCCCGACCTTGGCGTCGTCGTCGCCGCCTTCCGTCGCCATACCGAGTTGCTGGTCGAGTTCTTCGGCGATGAGAACCACGCGTGCCGCGACATCCGAAAGCATGTCGCCTGGTATTTCAAGGGCTACCCCGTGGGTCACGAGGTTCGCGCAAGCCTCAGCATGGTGTCCTCGCTCGCCGAGATGGATGACGTTCTCGCCACCCTCGACGGCTCACTTCCCTACCCGGGAGCGGAGGCGGAAGGGCCGAGGGGCCGGGCCGGCAGCCCGAAGCGGCCTGCGCTGCCGGAGCGCTGGCTCGATTCCCATGACCTCGGCCTGCCCGAGCGTGCGGAGCTCGTCGGCGCCGAACTGCACCACAGCGGAGGCTGAGCCTCGTGCCGGGAAAAGCTGGTGAGCGCGAGCCGCTCGTCATCGCGGACGAGGTCCTCGAGTCCAGGCAGAGTTCGGGAGTGATCACGGCCGGGTATTCGGTGCGCGACACCGACCGTCCCCAGCCGGAGAAGCACTCCTCACGCCGCAGCGACTTCGCCCGCGACCGGGCGCGAATCCTGCATTCCAGCGCCTTTCGGCGATTGGCCGCCAAGACCCAGGTGTTGAGCCCCGCCGACCTCGATTTCGCCCGCAATCGCCTGACCCACTCGTTGGAGGTCGCCCAGGTCGGCCGCGAGCTCGCCACGAGCCTCGGACTCGACCCGGACGTCGTCGACACGGCGTGCCTGGCTCACGACCTCGGGCATCCGCCCTATGGCCACAACGGCGAGCGCGCCCTTGCCGAATGGGCCGAGGACATCGGCGGTTTCGAGGGCAACGCCCAGAGCCTCAGGATCCTGACCCGGCTCGAGCCGAAGGTGGTGGATGCGGAGGGCACAAGCCTCGGCCTGAACCTGACCCGGGCAAGCCTCGATGCCAGTTGCAAGTATCCGTGGGCGATAGAGAACTCGGTGGGCGACCCCAGCGGCCGGGCCAAGTACGGGGTCTATCCAGACGATCGGGCCGTGTTCGATTGGCTGCGGGAGGGTGCCCCGGCCGGCGTGAAGTGCATCGAGGCACAGGTCATGGACCTGTCCGACGACATTGCGTATTCCGTGCACGACTTCGAAGACGCGATCCTGACGGGGTACGTCGACGTCGCGGCCCTGGGTGCCCGCGTCGATCACGAGGATCTGGTCGGGGCCATGCACTCCTGGGTCGGCGGGGAATTCAGCCACGACGAGCTGATCGCGGCGTTCGACGAACTCGACTCCCTCGACATCTGGCTGGAGGGCTGGAACGGCTCACGTCTTGACCAGGCCCGGCTGAAGAACCTCACGAGCCAGTTGATCGGGCGCTTCGCCGCCCGGAGCGTGGCCGCCACCCGAGAGGCCTACCCGCAGGCGTCCCTGGCCCGGTTCGGGGGAAGCGTTGTCATTCCCCGGCAGGTTCAGGCGGAGATCGCGGTGCTCAAGGGGATCGTGGCCGCCTTCGTGATGGCCAGCGATTCGCGCCAGCCGATCTATGTCGAGCAGCGCGAGCTGATCACCAGCCTGGCCGATGAGCTTCTTGTGCTGGGTGAGGGCGCCTTGGAAGTCGCCCTCGCGGCGGACTTTCGCGCCGCGCCTGATGATGCCGCCCGCAAGCGCGTGATCGTCGACCAGGTGGCGAGTCTCACCGACCAGTCCGCGATCGCGTGGAGTCGTGGCCTTCTCGGCTGAAAAGCGGTTTCGCCTGAATCAGTGCCACACGGGCGTTGAACTGTGCAAGCCTGTGATGCTCGGTCTGACGCGCGAACTAGAATCTACGCATGGCTGGACTGATACTTCGACGTGACATCGATGAGGTCCGCTCGCGCACGAATCTCGCGGATGTCGTGGGCCAGTACGTGACGTTGAAGAGCGCCGGTGTGGGCTCCATGAAGGGCCTCTGCCCATTCCACGACGAGCGCTCGCCCAGTTTTCATGTTCGCCCCCAGGTGGGCTACTACCACTGCTTCGGCTGCGGCGAGGGTGGCGACGTCTTCACCTTCCTGCAGAAGATGGACCACGTGTCCTTCAGCGAGGCCGTCGAGCGGATGGCCGGGCAGATCGGTTTCGAACTGCACTACGAAGACGGCGGCCAGGCATCGGACTACTCCTCTCGAGCGCGCCTGTTGGCGGCGAACGACGCGGCGCGTGAGTTCTTCATCCAGCAGCTGATGACGCCCGAGGCGGAGGTCGGCCGCAAGTTCCTCGGGGATCGCGGCTTCGATGCCGCAGCCGCCGGGCGTTTCGGGGTCGGGTTCGCCCCGAAGGGCTGGGACATCCTGGGCAAGCACCTGCGCTCGAAGGGGTTCACCGCAGACGAGTTGAGTGCGGCCGGCCTCACGAGCACGGGGGAGCGCGGCAGCTATGACCGGTTCCGCGGAAGGCTGATCTGGCCGATCCGGGACCAGACGGGCCAAACCGTCGGCTTCGGTGCGCGCAAGCTTCTCGAAGACGACCAGGGCCCGAAATACCTCAACACGCCCGAAACGCTCGTCTATCACAAATCGCAGGTGCTCTACGGGCTGGATCTTGCCAAGCGGGACATCTCGCGCAATCGCCAGGTCGTCGTCGTCGAGGGCTACAC
The DNA here is from genome assembly GCA_947444785.1 of Microbacteriaceae bacterium. Classification (GTDB taxonomy): domain Bacteria; phylum Actinomycetota; class Actinomycetes; order Actinomycetales; family Microbacteriaceae; genus Agreia. The sequence continues at coordinate 13,941 of CANFBG010000015.1, forward strand.
CGACGTGATGGCCTGTCATCTCGCGGGCATCACCACCGCCGTCGCGACGTGTGGCACGTCATTCGGCGTGGACCACATCAAAGTCATGCGGCGGGTGCTCTCCGATGACACCCAGGGCCTCGGCGAGGTCATCTTCACCTTCGACCCCGATGCCGCGGGCCAGAAGGCCGTGCTGCGGGCGTTCAGCGAGGAGCAGCGCTTCGCGGCCCAGACCTTCGTCGCGGTGGCACCGGATGGCCTCGACCCCTGCGATCTTCGGCTGAAGAGGGGCGACGACGCCGTTCGCCGCCTCGTCTCGGGCAAGAAGCCGATGTTCGAGTTCGTCATCAAGGCCAGGCTCGCCACCTTCGACCTCAACACCGTCGAGGGCCGGGTCGCGGCACTCCGCGCGGCGGCGCCGGTCGTGGCGGATATTCGTGACCCGTCCATCCGTCCGGGCTATGCCCGCGAACTCGCTCGCCTGCTCGGCATGGACCTGGGCGAGGTGGGGCGCGCCGTTGACGCGAGCCGGCGGGCGCTGGATGCCGCCCCGGGCGCCTCCGGTGCCGGGTCAGAGGTACAGAGGCTTGCGCCTGCCGCAGAGAATGGCCCGGTTTCCATCACCTCCCTGCCGGAGCTCGTCCCGGTCGCGATCTCCCTCACCCAGCTCCCGGCGACGACGGCCGTGCGGCTGGAACGCGATGCCCTGATGGCCATGCTGCAGTTCCCGCAGGAGGTCGGTCGCGACCTGCTCGCGCGCGCGACCGCGGTGGCATTCAGCAATGGCGCGCTGGCGGCCGTGCGCGATGCGATCGCCATGCGCTTGAACTCGTTCGACCGCCAGGACTGGGTCGCGATCATTCAGGAGAGCGTGCCCGACCCGGTGAAGACCCTCGTGGCCCAACTCGCCGTCGCGCCTGTACCCGAGCGTCCATCGCGGGAACTGGCCGTGTATCTCCGTCAGGTGGCTACCTCCCTGATCGAACGTGACCTCGTGCGTCGCAAGGAAGAACTCCTCGGACAGCTGCAGCGTGCAGACGGCACAGCGGATGCGGAAGGCTACCGCACTCTCCAGCAGGACCTCATGCAGGTCGAGGCGGACCGCCGGGCTCTCTCGAACTGATCTCGGCCCGCGGTCAGGATTTACCCCCTTTCGGGGTACTGTGAACTATTCCTTCACAGCCGAAAGAGGTCGATGCAATGAGAAACGTCCGCACGCGAAGAGTACGTCTCGGGGCAGTTCTTGCCGGAACGGCCGCTACGGCCCTTGTTCTGGCGGGGTGTGCCGGCGGGTCCGCAACGGTGGCCACCACCGGCGCGCCGATCACGATCGGCACGACCGACAAGGTCACCACCATCGACCCGGCCGGGTCTTACGACAACGGCTCGTTCGCCGTGATGAACCAGGTCTACCCGTTCCTCGTGAACACCCCGGTCGGCAGTCCCGACGTCAAGCCGGACATCGCGGTCTCGGCAGAGTTCACCTCGCCCACCGAGTACACGGTCAAGCTCAAGCCGGGCCTCACCTTCGCCAATGGCAACGCGCTCACCTCGAGTGACGTCAAGTTCTCCTTCGACCGGCAGATTGCCATCGCGGCCGCCAACGGTCCGTCCACGCTGCTGTACAACCTCCAGTCCGTTGCCGCGGTCGATGACGTGACGGTCGTGTTCACGCTCAAGTCCGCCAACGACCAGGTCTTCCCGCAGATCCTCTCCAGCCCGGCCGGCCCCATCGTCGACGAGCAGGTCTTCTCGGCCACCGCGCTCACGAGTGACGCCGACATCGTCGCGGGCAAGGCGTTCGCCGGGCAGTACGAGATCACCAGCTACAACTTCAACAACGCCATCGCCTACAAGGCCTTCCCGGGGTACCAGGGAGTGCTCGGCGTGCCCAAGACCGACGTGATCAACGTCAAGTACTACGCCACCTCGTCCAACCTGAAGCTCGACGTGCAGGAGGCCAACATCGACGTGGCGTTCCGCAGCCTGTCTGCCACCGACGTCGAGGACCTGGCCAAGAACGACAAGGTCAAGGTCGTCAACGGTCCCGGCGGCGAGATCCGCTACATCGTCTTCAACTTCAATACCCAGCCGTTCGGGGCCAGCACGGCGACCCCGGATGCCGCCAAGGCACTCGCGGTCCGAAAGGCCGTGGCCGACCTGATCAACCGCGATGAGATCGCGGCCCAGGTCTACAAGGGCACATACACGCCGCTGTTCTCGTTCGTGCCCGCCGGCCTGACCGGCGCCACCGAGCCGCTGAAGGGCCTGTATGGCAATGGCAACGGGCTGCCGGATACCGCCAAGGCTGCCGCTACTCTTTCCGCCGCAGGCATCACGGGCCCCGTGGTCTTGAACCTCCAGTACAGCAATGATCACTACGGTCCGTCCTCGGGCGACGAGTATGCCCTGATCAAAGACCAGTTGGAGTCGACCGGCCTCTTCACCGTGAATCTCCAGACGACCGAGTGGGTTCAGTACTCCAAGGACAGAAGCGCCGACCTGTACCCGCAGTACCAGCTCGGCTGGTTCCCGGACTACTCCGACGCCGACAACTACCTGACGCCGTTCTTCGCCACGAGCAACTTCCTGGGCAATCACTACGACAACGCCGCGGTCAATGCGCTCATCCTGAAGCAGGGCACCACGGTCGATCCGACCGAGCGCACAGCAATCATCGGCCAGATTCAGGATGCCGTGGCCGCGGACCTGTCGACGATCCCTTATCTTCAGGGCTCGCAGATCGCCGTTACCGGCGTCGGCATCCAGGGTGTCAAAGACACGCTCGACGCCTCGTTCAAGTTCCGCTACGGCGCATTGTCACGGTCGTAGATTCCTCTATGACATCTGAAACGGCCGTCGTCGCCCGCCCGAAGCCCGGTAGGCGCCGGCGGTCCGTTCCGGGGGGCGGCGGCCTGTGGCGCTACCTTCTCATCCGGTTCCTTCTCATAATCCCGACCGTGTTCATCCTGGTCACCCTCGTCTTCTTCCTGATGCGCTCCACTGGCGACCCCATCACGGCGGCGCTCGGCGGCCGGCTCTCCGGCCCCCAGCTGGCGGAGCGGATCGCGGCAGCCGGCTACGACCGGCCGCTGATGGTCCAATACCTCGAATATCTGGGCCAGATCCTCCGGGCAGACTTCGGCCGCACGATCAGCGATAACAGGCCCGTGACCGAGGTGCTGTTCACCTACGGGGCGGCAACCCTCGAGCTGGCCTTCTATGCCCTCGTCGTGGCCTTCATCGTCGGAATACCGCTCGGCATGCTGGCTGCCTACTTCCGTGACCGCGCCCCTGACGCATTCCTCCGGGTGTTCGCCATCCTCTGCTACGCGACCCCGGTGTTCTTCGCCGGCCTGATCCTCAAGCTCGTCTTTGCGGTGGGGCTGAAAGTGCTGCCCGTTGCCGGCAGGGCCTCGACGGGAGCGGAACTCCAGATCCAGTTCCTGCCGAACAAGACGGGAATCTATCTGATCGACGCGATCGCAACGGGGAACCAGGCGGTGGTGAACGATGTGCTGCTGCACGCAGTGCTTCCCGGCGTGACCCTCGGCCTCCTGACGGCGGGAGTGTTCCTGCGCCTTGTGCGCACGAACCTGATCGGCACCCTCGGCACCGACTACGTCGACTCCGCCCGCTCCCGGGGAGTGAGCGAACTCCGGCTGGTGCGCACCCACGCGTACCGGCCTGCGCTGATTCCCATCATCACGGTCATGGGCCTGCAGATCGCGCTGCTTCTGGGCGGCGCGGTGCTGACCGAGACGACGTTCGAGTGGAAGGGGCTGGGCTTTCAACTCGCCCAGTACCTGCAGGCGAGGGACTTCGTCGCCGTCCAGGGAATTGTGGTCCTGCTCGCGGTGGTCGTCGCCCTGACCAACTTCCTGGTCGACGTCATCGCAGCGATCATCGACCCGAGGGTGAGGTACTGACCGTGAGACGCATTCCGATTCTGGCGCAGATGCGAGCGAGCGTGGGGCTGCAGCGATCGATGTTGCTGATCGGCCTGGTGTTGACCTCCGTCTACGTTCTGACCGCGATCTTCGCGCCCCTCATCGCGCCCTACGGATTCGCGCAGCTGCGCTCCGACGGCGTGCCCTTCGGGGCGCAGCAGGCCCCCTCGGCGACTCATCTGTGGGGAACCACCGTTGGTGGCTACGACGTCCTGTCGCGGGTGATCTGGGGCGCCCAGACCGCGATCCTCACGGTGATCGTCTCGGTCGTGCTGGCGATTTTCGCCGGGATCTTCCTGGGGCTCGTCTCGGGCTATTTCGGCGGATGGCTTGATCGCATCCTCGTCTTGGTCTGTGACGCCGTCTATGCGTTTCCCTCGCTGCTGTTGGCGATTGTGATGTCGATCGCGCTCAGCGGTGGGCAGTCGAGCCTGTGGGGCGGCATCCTCGCGGCATCCATCTCGATCACGGTCGTCTTCATCCCGCAGTATTTCCGGGTGATCAGGGCGGAGACGGTGCGGATCAAGAGCGAGGCCTACATCGAGTCCGCACAGGTCATCGGCACGCGGGCGCCCAGGATCATGGCGCGTCACGTGCTCCGAAATGCCACCCGCACCCTGCCCCTCATCCTGACCCTGAACTCCTCCGAGGCGCTGCTGACGCTGGCCGGACTCGGCTTCCTGGGCTTTGGGATAGAACCGACCGCCGCCGCGGAGTGGGGCTACGACCTGAACAAGGCGATCTCAGACGTAACGAGCGGAATCTGGTGGACCTCCGTCTATCCCGGGCTGGCCATCGTCCTGACCGTTCTCGGGATCACCCTGGTGGGCGAGAGCCTGAACGACCTGGCCGACCCCCGGCTCAGGGGCCGCCGAGCGGCCGCCGACGGGGTGCCGCAAGCGCCGGCCACGCCCGCATCCGACGTGCAGGTCGTCTCAGCCGGCAAAGAACAGGAGGTCGTCAATTGAACGAGGAACCCGAGGACTGCGTTCTTGATATCACGGACCTGCGCGTGACGTTTGCCACCGACGGGGGCGACGTCCGTGCCGTTGACGGACTGAGCGTCAGGGTCGCGCCGGGCGAGATCGTCGCGATCGTGGGCGAGAGCGGCAGCGGCAAGAGCGTGACCGCAAAGGCGATCCTGGGACTCGTGCCGGAGACGGCCACGACGTCGGGGTCGATCAGGCTTCGAAGCCGCGACCGTAGCCGCACGACTGAAATCGTCAACGCGTCCCGGTCGACGCTTCGCGCGTTGCGGGGCGAAGACGTGGCGATGGTGTTCCAGGAGCCCTCGACGGCGCTGAACCCGGTCTTCACCGTGGGATGGCAGATCGCCGAGGGCATCAGGGCGCACGATCGCGTTGGTCGCCGCGAGGCCATGCGACGTGCCATTCAGATCCTCGGCCGCGTCGGCATCCCCGACCCGGAGACTCGCGCCAGGCACTATCCGCATCAGTTCTCCGGGGGACAGAAGCAGCGGGTGATCATCGCGATGGCCCTCGTGCTGAACCCGGGGCTCATTGTCGCTGACGAACCGACCACGGCTCTCGATGTGACCGTCCAGGCGGAGATCCTCGAACTGCTCCGGGGCTGCCGCGACGAGTTCCAGACGGCCATCGTGCTGATCACCCACAACATGGGTGTGGTCGCCGACCTCGCCGACCGGGTCGTCGTCATGTTTGATGGCAAGGTTGTGGAGCAGGCCTCGACGGTGGAGTTGTTCCGAGCCCCCGAGGCCGAGTACACCAAGCGCCTGCTGGCCTCGGTTCCGCGCATCGGACAGGGCAGGGATGTGGCCGCTGCCCGCGCCGTGTCGCGAGCAGCGGAGACCGTGACGGTCGTTCCCGCGGTTCAGGCCCAAGACCTGGTAATCGAGTACCCGGGCAGGTTTGGCCGGGCCCCTTTTCGCGCCGTCGATACCGTCTCGTTCCAGATCGCCCCGGGCGAGATCCTGGGCCTGGTCGGTGAATCGGGCAGTGGCAAGACCACCATCGGCCGGGCCATTGCCGGACTCTCTCCCGTCAGCCAGGGATCGCTCAAGGTTCTGGGCCACGAGATGCGGGGGATTCGCGAGCGTGAGTTCCGCCCGGCCCGGGTGGAGATCGGCTTCGTGTTCCAAGATCCCGCCACGAGTTTCAATCCGCTCCTGACGATTGCCGAGTGCGTGGCCGAGCCTCTCATCGTGCATTCGCGGGCGGGCGACGCCCGGGCTGCGCGGCCCGCGGTGAACGAGCTGCTCGAGGCTGTTCAGCTGCCGAGGTCCTTCGGCGACCGCTACCCACACGAGCTCAGCGGGGGTCAGCGACAACGTGCCAGCCTGGCCCGGGCACTGGCACTGAATCCCTCACTGCTGATCGCGGACGAGCCGACGAGCGCCCTCGATGTGTCGGTGCAGTCAAAGGTGCTTGAGCTCTTCACCGAACTTCAACGCGAACTGAAATTCGCTGCCCTGATCATCAGCCATGACCTTGCCGTCGTCGACCTGATCGCCGACCGGATCGCCGTGCTCTATCGGGGGCGCCTGGTCGAAGAGGGTACGGGGGCCGAGGTTCTGGCATCGCCTCGCGACCCCTACACGCAGAGATTGCTGGCGTCGCTGCCCGTTCCCGACCCGGTGCAGCAGAGAATTCGTCGCGAGGCATTGCGAGGCCTTCTGGACGGCGCCCGGTAGGCTCGAGTCCCATGAATGACTCGGCGGTGATCGCCTCTGACGTGACGATTCAATATCCGGCGCACGGAGTGAGTGTTGCATTTACTTCGCTCCGGGGATTCTCCCTCGTGCTTCCCGCCGGCGAGATCCTCGGAATCGTGGGTTCCAGCGGATCGGGGAAGTCGACCCTGGCCGAGATTCTCTCGGGCGCTGCGGCCTCGGCCAAGAACCGGGATATCCCGCCGCGCATCACCGGGGGCAGTCTCAGTGTCCTGGGTCACGACATCCGAAACGTGCGGGGCAAGAATCTCAACAGGCTGACCTACTCGGTCGGTTACCTCAGGCAGGATGCGGGGGCGACGCTGACGTCGAACCTCACGGTTGCCGAGGTGATCGTGGAGCCGCTCTTCCTGCGGGACAAGCACTTCGACAGGCGCGAGGCGGGTCTGCGTGCCGCAATCCTGCTTGAGAGCCTCGCACTGCCGGTCGGCATGCTCAACCAGCAGCCCCACGAGCTCTCCAGCGGCCAGAGACAGCGTGTCGCCATCGCCCGGGCGCTGATCCTTGCGCCGGAGCTGCTGATCGTCGACGAGCCGACCGCGGGCATCGATGCCTCGGTGCGCTCCCAGGTGATCGATGTGATCACCGGTCATCAGCGTCGTCGCGGTGCCAGTGCGCTGATCATCAGCCACGATCTCGAGGTGCTGTCGCGAAGCGTCGATCGGATTATCGTGCTGCATGAGGGTGTCGTCATCGGCCAGGGGACCGTCGAGTCCGTCCTGGCCGACCCGAGACATCCGTATGTCGCGTCGTTGGCCAGACTGATCACGCAGGCGCCGGCATCCCCTGGGCCTGAGGGCGACCGTATCGACGCCCTGGAACCCGAAGGACGTCATGGAGCTGCAGATGAGAACTGAAAACCCAACCGAACAGCATGCCGAGGTGCTGTCCCGCCCGGTCGACGCGCTCCCGGATCACCTCCGGCCGACCCCCGGGCCCATTGCCATCCTTCCCGAGTCGGAGGCCCTCTTCGCGGACGCCGTTCTGGCCGGTGGGGGCGAGGTCGCGGCCCTGAGTCAGCAGACACGGGGCATCGTCTGGCTCTCGCCTCAGGGCGAAGCGGAATTCGCCCGGGTCTTGGCGGACAACCCCCAGGTCGAGTGGGTTCAGCTGCCCTGGGCGGGGGTCGACTCCTTCGCCAACGTGCTGGCCGGCCAGGCGAGGCCCGGTCTCCTGTTCACCAGCGCCAAGGGTGCGTACGCCCAGCCCGTCGCCGAGCACGCCCTCGCCCTGGCCCTGGCGCTTCTTCGGGAGCTCGGCACGAAGTCCGCGGCCAAGACCTGGGTCCTGCCGAAATCAGGCCTGTCGATCTACGGGATGAACATCGTCATCATCGGCGCGGGGGGCATCGCCGTCGAGCTCCTGCGCCTGCTTCTGCCCTTCGGCGCCCGGACAACCATCGTGCGCCGGAGTTCCGAACCGCTGCCCGGAGCAGATCGAACGGTTACGAGTGAGCACCTGGGGGAGGTGCTTCCGGAGGCCGACATCGTCATCGTCGCCGCCGCGCTGACCGGTGGAACCCGCCATCTCATCGGCGTCTCCGAGCTGGCAGAGATGAAGCCCAGCGCCTACCTCGTGAATATCGCCCGGGGTCCCCTCATCGACACGATGGCCCTCGTGGATGCACTGAACAGCGGCTCGATCGCCGGTGCCGGGATCGACGTGACCGATCCGGAGCCGCTGCCGGACGGGCATCCGCTCTGGGACGCGAAGAACGTGATCATCACGCCTCATTCGGCGGATACGCCCGAGATGACCGCGCCCCTGCTGGCCCGGCGAGTCACCCGAAATGTGGCCGCATTCCTCGGCGATGGCAGGTTCGTGGGCGTCGTCGACCCGGGGGCCGGGTACTGAACGAGGATTGCGTTCTCGATTTCTTCGGCCGCAAAAAGCTTGCTAGTCTTTCAACGCTGTTTGGATCTCACGGTCTATTCAACATTCCTCGATAGCTCAATTGGCAGAGCATCGCACTGTTAATGCGGCGGTTCTTGGTTCGAGTCCAAGTCGGGGAGCAACTGCCCCGGGACCGAGTGGTCCCGGGGCTTTTTTGGAAATGGTGTCATGTCGATGAGCCCCGAGAGTCGTCGTGTCCTCCGGACCGCCGTCGCGGTCGGCCTTGCGACAGCGGCCTACGGAATATCCTTCGGAGCCTTGAGCGTCGCCGCCGGCCTGAGTGTTGCACAAACCTGTGTGATGAGCCTTTTTCTGTTCTCGGGCGGCTCACAGTTCGCCGTCGTCGGCATCCTGGCTTCCGGTGGCCTCGCTGCGGGCCCTGCCGCCATCGCATCCAGCACCTTCCTGGGGCTTCGAAACGGTATCTACGGGATGCGAATGGCCCCGATCGTGGGACCGAACCGCTGGCGTCGTGTGGCCGCGGCGCACCTGACGATCGACGAGTCGACGGCGGTCGCCCTGAACCAGGAGGCGCCGCGGGCGCAGCGGCTGGGGTTCTGGGCGACCGGCATTGCCGTTTACGTCGGCTGGAACCTGACAACGCTGCTCGGGGCCCTGATCGGGAATGCCCTGCCGAACGTCTCGAGTCTCGGCTTGGACGCCGTGGCGGCCGCGGCCTTCGTCGGCCTGCTCTGGCCGCGGTTGAAGCAGTTGCAGGCGGCGGTCGTCGCTGCCGCAGCCGCGGTGATTGCCACGGTGTTGATCCCGTTCGCGCCCCCGGGGGTTCCCGTGCTGGTCGCGTCGCTGGCGGCGGTCCTCGTTGGACTCACGAACATCCTGCACAGGCCGTCAGGCATTGCTCAGCCGGATGATTCGAGTGCTCCCGGAGAGATCCCCGGCCTCCCTGCCGACAAGGACACGCAATGAGCCTCTGGGCAGTGGTGCTGATCGCCTCCGGCGCATCGTTCGTGGTCAAGTACTCGGGCTACCTGATTCCCCAGCGGGTACTCGAGGTGCCGCTGGTGTCGCGGCTGGCGAACCTGCTCACCGTGGCGCTACTGGCAGGCCTGGTCGCGGTGCAGACTCTGGCGAGCGGATCCGCCATCCAGCTCGACGCGCGCATCCCGGCTGTGCTCGTGGCGATCGGGCTGTTCGCCCTGCGGGTGCCGTTTATCGTCGTGGTGCTCGTCGCCGGAATAGTCGCCGCGCTGCTGAGAAACTTCGGGGTCATGTCCTGATCGGAGGCCACGTCGTGTTGGCGGGTCTCCTAGGCGGTGCTAAAGTAGACAACGCTTCACGTAGTCCTCGATAGCTCAATTGGCAGAGCATCGCACTGTTAATGCGGCGGTTCTTGGTTCGAGTCCAAGTCGGGGAGCGAAAAGGTCGTCAGGGCTCCACCCCGGCGGCCTTTTTTCATGCCCTCGTCGGCATGCTCCTCGAAATGCTTGCCGTCAGTTCGCATCCTCGAGGTTGTCGACCCCGGGCAGCCAGCTTGTCCCCGGGCTCATCCAGCCCCTCTTCCGGGCGATGCGCGACGCCTGCCGGGAGTGGTTGCGCTCGAGCCTGTCGATGTACAGGTGGCCCTCGAGGTGATCGAACTCGTGCTGGAAGATGCGAGCGAGCCAGCCTGTCGCCTGAAGTTCGAACGGGTTCTGGTCGAGATCGAAGGCGCGCAGCAGGGCGTCCGTCGAACGTTCAAGCGGAAACCGCTCGCCCGGGAACGAGAGACAACCCTCCTCGTCGGGCTCGAACTCGTCCTCCTCGTCGGCCACGGGCCCCGGACTGATCCAGAGCACCGGGTTGATTGCGACACCGCGGTGTTCCACATCATCGTCGTCAGTCCACGAAAACGTGAACAGGCGAAGCGGGACGCCAACCTGGGGAGCGGCCAAGCCGACCCCCGGGGCGGCATCCATGGTCTGGAACATGTCCTCTACCAGGCTGCGAAGAGCAGGCCCGAAGTCTGTGACGGGGAGGGCGGGGGTGTGCAGGACGGGATCGCCTGAGATTCGAATCGGAAGAACAGCCATTCGCTAAGCCTATCCGGGGGCTCTGCGCGGTACTGTCTAACAGTGCCCTTGAACCTCTCTGACGTCTCCGAGGCGCTCGCACTTGATCCGAAGCAGTTCATCGGGATCCCGATCGCCCTCGTTGGGGCGATCTTTTTGAGCTTGGGCGCGCAGTTTCAGTCCAGGGGTGTCAACAAGGTTCAGGCCAGCTCGGCCAAGGATGCGTCGCGTGGCCTGAACGGTGGACAGCTGATGGCCCTGCTGGCCAGGCCGTCGTGGGTCTTCGGCACCGTCATGCTGGGCCTCGCCATCGTCTTCCAGCTCACGAGCCTGGCGTTCTCCCCGTTGATCGTGGTGCAGCCCCTGGGCGCCGTCGCCCTGGTGATGACGGCATTCCTGAACGCCTTCGTCAGCAAGGTGCACCTTGGGCGGCGGGCTGTGCTGTCGATCGTCCTCTGCGTCGGCGGCGTATTCCTCTTCGTGTTTCTCGCGGCCTTCACGGCGCGCGACCAGACGATCAACAATGACCAACTGCTGGTCATCTTGATTATTCTCGCTGTCGTCATCGTCGTGTTCAGCGCCCTGTTCGGTTTTCTGCGGGCGAGGTTCAAGGCGATCGGCTACATCATCGCCGCGGGCGTGCTCTACGGGTTCGTGGCGACCCTGGCCAAGGTGGTCATCAAGCGGCTTCAGCAGGGTGATTTCGAATGGCTGACGCTGACCGGACTTGTGGGGCTTCTCGTGGCAGCGGCTCTCGGGGCATACTTCGTGCAGACCGCGTACTCTTCCGGGCCGCCGGACCTGGTGATTGCCGGGCTCACCGTCGTCGACCCCCTGGTGGCGGTCGCGATTGGAATTCTCGTTCTCGGCGAGGCATCGACAGCGCCCCTGTGGGCGCTTTTCGGGTACGTGATCTCCGGTGCCATTGCAATCGTGGGGGTCTTCGGGCTCGCGCGCTACCACCCCCAAATGGCTCGCTAAGGTAGTTTCATTCGAGAGGGATTCCGCACTCACGTCGCCTGGAGCCCTAATTCCCTCCCAACCAAAGGTTTATTCAGTGTCTTCTTCCTCCGACTTGCCCTCCTCCGACGAGAAGACGGTCGCGTCTCTTGAAGAAGCTCCCGGCACAGCTGACAGGCGTTTGACGATCCTGATCGGTGCCGACACCTTCTCGCCCGACGTCAACGGTGCGGCTCGCTTCGCGGAGCGGCTGGCCTCGGGGATGGCGGCGAGGGGGCACGACGTTCACATTGTGGCCCCGGCCGCATCGCGAAACTACGGCACCTGGAAAGAGATCTACGACGGTCAGGTCGTGACCGCCCATCGCCTGAAGAGCTGGCGCTGGTACCCGCACGACTGGCTGAGATACGCGCTGCCGTGGAACATCAATGCCGAGAGCGAGCGGATAATCGAGGAGGTACGGCCCGACGTGGTGCACTTCCAGTCGCACATCATCGTGGGTCGTGGCCTGTCCATCGCCGCCGCCAGGCGGGGCATCCGCATCGTGGGCACGAACCACTTCATGCCCGAGAACATGCTCGAGTTCACCCTGCTTCCCAAGGCGTGGCACGATTGGGCGATCGGTCTGGCCTGGCGGGCGGCGAGGCGAACCTTCGGCCGGGCCGAGTCCATCACTACGCCCACCCGGAAGGCTGCCGAGTTTCTCGAGAAATCGACCGGTCTCACGGGAGTCCATGCCATCTCCTGCGGAATCGATGCCGGGAACTACACGCCGAATCTTTCGCGCCGCACAGAGAATCGAATTCTCTTCGTGGGCCGGGTCACGGGGGAGAAGCAACTCGACGTGCTCCTTCGTGCGTTTGTCCTGCTTCCCAAGAATCTCGACGCGACCCTCGAGATCGTCGGGGGCGGGGACCAGCGCAGAAACCTCGAGCACCTGGCATCGAGTCTCGGTATCGCGAACCGGGTGAAGTTCACCGGCTACGTGACCGAGGCCCAGCTTCGGGATGCCTATTCGCGTGCCACCGTGTTCGCCATGCCGTCGATCGCCGAACTCCAGAGCATCGCAACGATGGAGGCCATGGCCTCGGCCCTGCCGATCGTCGCCGCCAACGCGATGGCGCTGCCCCACCTCGTTCACGAGAACGAGAATGGATTCCTGTTCAGTCCGGGCGACGCCCAGGAGCTGGCCGACAAGCTGGAGCACGTCCTGACCCTCGACGAAGCTGACCTGCTCGCCCTGAAGAAGGCGTCACTCGAGATGATCGAGGCGCACGACATCCAGAGAACCCTCACCATCTTCGAGAAGCTGTACCGCGGCGAGGAAGTCATCGACGTGGCCCCGTTGAAGGACGCGGAAGAGTCAGAATCGGTCTAGCCGAGACGGTATTCTGATGTGCAGTGTGATTCCGCAGGGAATCGTTCGGGGGCGGTAGCTCAGCTGGTTAGAGCAGCGGACTCATAATCCGTCGGTCCTGGGTTCAAGTCCCAGCCGCCCTACGTAGGAAAGCCCCCAGAGTGGGGTGGCGAATTGCGCGTGGTGCATGGGTTCGGGGATCTAGCATTGGGCATCTCCGAACATGAAAGGCAATGATGCCTGAAGAAGTGAAAATCTCTCGGTCGCTAGGCGACAGCGAACACCTTGAAGCCCTCGGCTACACGGACTCGTTTCATCGGTCTATGACGCTGTGGGGCAATTTCGCCCTCGGCTTCACGTATCTCTCGCCCCTCGTGGGTGTCTACTCGCTCTTCGCGCTGGCGCTCAGCGTGGGCGGTCCCCCCTCGATCTTCTGGCTCCTCATCGTCGGGGCCGGCCAGCTCCTGGTCTCCCTTGTCTTCAGCGAGGTCGTGTCGCAGTACCCGATCCACGGTGGCATCTATCCTTGGACGAGGCGGCTCTGGGGTCGTCGCTATGCGTGGATGGCGGCGTGGGTCTACATCTGGGCCATGATCGTCTCCATCACCGCGGTGGCCCAGTTCGGCAGCGGGTTCTTCGCGAGCCTCTTCGACGTCGCCGTGACCAAGGAGGTCACGCTCGGCCTCACGCTGGCGCTGTTGTTCGTCGCCCTGCTGTTGAACTTCACGGGCACGAAGACCATGGCGCGGGTGGCCCAGATCGGCCTGGCCGCAGAGTTGATCGGCGTCATCGGCGTCGGACTCTACCTCCTGATCTTCCAGCGCAAGCAGGACTTCGGCATCTTCTTCGACAGCATGGGCGTCCAGGGCGACGGCAGCTACTTCGGCGCTTTCCTCGGTGCGGCCCTTGCCGGTCTCTTCCTGTTCTACGGCTTCGAGGCCTGCGGAGACGTTGCCGAGGAGGTCGCGGATCCGGCCCGCCGAATCCCCAAGGCGATGATCATGACGATCCTCGTCGGCGGTGTTTCGGCGCTCTTCGCCTTTGGCGGCTACGTGCTTGCGGCCCCCGACCTGGCGTCGATCGTGAGGGGTGAGGACACCGACCCGATTCCGCACATCCTCGAGTCGACCCTGGGCTCCGTGGGCGCCAAGATCTTCCTCGTGGTGGCGCTGACGGCCTTCCTGTCCTGCGTGCTCAGCCTGCAGGCTGCCGCAAGCCGGCTGCTCTTCTCGTTCGCCCGTGACGGCATGATCCCGGGTCACCGCTGGCTGGCCAAGGTCTCGTCGCAGAGCAAGGTCCCCGTGAACGCCCTCATCGTCGCGTGCGGGATCCCGGTCCTGATCTGCCTCGTCATCTACGTCGGGGCCGACGGCCTGCTCACCCAGGTGACGGCGTTCGCGGTCATCGGCATCTACGTCGCCTTCCAGTCGGTCGTGCTCGCGTCTCTTCGCCAGCGGGTCAAGGGCTGGCGTCCAGCGGGACCGTTCAACCTGGGCCGTGCCGGCTTCGCGGTGAAC
>CANFBG010000016.1 GCA_947444785.1 Microbacteriaceae bacterium
GCGCGTCGAGAATCGTGTAGCTGTAGCCCTGCTCCGCGAGAAAACGCTGTCTGTTCTGGGCAAACTCCTGATCGACGGTGTCCCGTGCGACCAGCGTGTAGAACTTCGCCGAGAGCTTTGACTCCTTGGGTCGGAGCAGGCGGCCGAGCCGCTGGGCCTCCTCTTGGCGGGAGCCGAAGGAACCGGAGACCTGGATGGCGACGCTGGCCTCGGGGAGGTCTACGGAGAAGTTCGCGACCTTGCTGACGACGAGGATGGGCTCGACGCCGTCGCGGAACGCCTGGAACAGCCGCTCGCGCTCGGCGATGGGCGTGGCGCCCGTCAGGGAAGGAACCCCGAGCTCGGTCTGGAGCTGTTCGAGCTGGTCGAGGTACTGGCCGATCACGAGGATCCGCTCGCCGGTGTGCCGGGCGATGAGCTGCTTGACCACGTCGAGCTTGGCCGGCGCGGTCGCAGCCAGGCGGTAGCGCTCGTCGTCGTTGGCGGCCGCGTAGCGCAACCGGTCGTCGTAGGGCAGGTCGATGCGAACCTCGAAGCATTCCGCCGGGGAGATGAAGCCCTGCGCCTCGATCTCCTTCCACGGGGCGTCGAACCGCTTCGGGCCGATGAGGCTGAAGACATCGCCCTCCCTGCCGTCTTCGCGCACGAGTGTGGCCGTCAGACCGAGTCGTCGACGAGCCTGGAGCTCGGCGGTCAGCTTGAATACGGGCGCGGGCAGCAGGTGCACCTCGTCGTAGATGACGAGACCCCAGTCGAGGGCATCCAGGAGTTCCAGGTGGGCGTAGTTCCCGCCCCGGCGCGCTGTCAGAATCTGGTAGGTCGCGATCGTGACGGGCTTGACCTCCTTCACCTGTCCGGAGTACTCACCGATCTCGTCCTCGGTCAGGGTGGTTCGCTTGAGCAGCTCGCTGCGCCACTGCCGGGCAGAGACGGTGTTTGTGACCAGGATCAGCGTGTTGGTCTTCGCGGTCGCCATCGCTCCGGCGCCCACGAGGGTCTTGCCGGCGCCGCAGGGCAGAACGACGACGCCCGAGCCGCGCTCGAAGAAGTTGTCGACGGCCTTCTTCTGGTAATCGCGGAGGTTCCAGCCGTCTTCGAGCAGGCCGATCTCGTGCGGGGTTCCAGGGGTGTAGCCCGCATGGTCCTCGGCGGGCCAGCCCAGCTTCGTCAGCTCCTGCTTGAGCTGGCCCCGGGCCCAGGCCGCCACGGCGAAGGTCTCCCGGCTGCGACGTTCGACGAGCAGCGGCGCGATGCGCTTGCCAGATGCGATCTCCGTCAAGACGGCGGGGTCGAGGCCGCGCAGGATGAGGCCGCCCTCGTCGTCGCGCTCGATGATCAGTCGCCCGTAACGCGCGACGGTCTCCTCGATGTCGATGGTGACCGATTGCGGGATCTGGAACTTGGAGTATCTCTCGAGGGTGCCGAGGATCTCGGCCGCCTCGTGCCCCGCGGCCCGGGCGTTCCAGAGCCCTAGGCGCGTGATGCGGTAGGTGTGAACGTGCTCGGGAGCGCGCTCGAGCTCGGCGAACACCGCGAGCTCGTGACGGGCGTTCTCGGCGTCGGGATGTGCGACCTCCAGCAGAACTGTGCGGTCGCTTTGAACAATCAGTGGGCCATTCGGCATAAGTGACAAGCCTAGTCTCCCGACGCTGGGAGCCGGGCTGGACAGGTGCCGGCGGTCAGGCCGCGGGGCCTACCGCGGTGATGCTCTTCACCGGCAGGGTTCTCTCCACGCCGGCGCGCTCGTCGATGGCGCGCAGCCGCCCCGACGCCAGTGACAGCGGCGTCACGAGGTACGCCGCGCTGCGGCCGTCCGGCATGGCCACGCTCACCGTGACAGGCGTCTTCGAACGAACCGCGACCTCCAGCTGGTGGGCGATCCACGCCTCGGGGGAATTCATGGCATCCGAAGAAGACTCGCGGAGTTTGACCACCAGCGCCTGGACCGGGTCGATGACCGGTGCGGCCTCCTTGGCAACAGGCTGGGCCCGGACCGGGGCGAAGGGCTCCCCATCCTGATTCTCGGCCATGATCGGGTAGCGGGCATCCGTGATCATCCAGAACAGCGTCTCGAACGCCAGCCTGCTGGTCAGCCGGTTGGGGCCGGTGCGCTGGAGGCCGAGCGAGGACAGGCTGTGGTCGACGGCGAGGGTGCTGAGCATGCCTGGATCGTCGCCCCTGACGTAGCTGCGGGTGCCGGGTTCGTTCTCGGGGGAGGTCTGGCCGGCACGGAGCAGTCCGAACCTGGCGCTGGCCTCGGTGACCAGGTACTGAACAGGCTGGGGAACGCCGGTGAGGGAGACCTCGCCGAAGAAGGCCAGGATGCTCTCCGCCGTCTCACCGTCGGCAAGGGCGCGCGTGACGCTTGCCCCCGAGATGCGGTAGGTCGAGGCGAGCCCCCGGGCCTCGATGTCGGCCAGGCGGCGAAGGCGAACATCGACGTGCGGGGTGAGGGGACCCGGGGCGATGATCGAGAGGTCGTGCTGAAGGTAGATGTGCGGGTCTTCGGCGGGAAGCAGGGTCTCTGCGACCTCGTCGATCGGATCGGCCGAGGGCTCCAGAAGGGCCCGGGCGGCCGCGCCCGGATAGCCGTTGGCGCTGATGCCGAGGAATTCCGCTCCGACCAGTGCCTCCCTGACACGGGCGGCGAGCCCAGAGCCACCCGCCGGATACAGCCAGGCCAGGTGGTTGACGGCGTCATCGCCCCAGGGCTCCGTTGCGCGCTGGCTGAGGACGGCGCCGATGTCGGGCGAGAGTGCCTCCAGCCACGCTGTCGCAAGCGTGGTCCACCGCTTGGTGGCGGGAAGCAGAAGCCAGGGCAGGGCGGTCTCCGTGGCCGACCAGAGCATCCCGGACAGCTCGATCAGGCCCGCTGTCCGGGCGAGCCGAAGCAGGGGATCGATGCCCGTTGCCTCGATGCCCAGGGCCAGCACGAGTCGCTTCGCGTCCGGTGCCGCCACACCCCCCTTGGCGAGCTCGCGTGCCGGAAAGAGTCGAAGTTCGTGCACAAGCTCGGCAACGCCAGAGGTCGCGGAGTAGGCGCGCTCCGCTGCGATGAGGTCGGTATCCGCCTCGTCGGAGTCTCGAGCCCGGGTCGGGGGTTCGGTCGCATCCGCCAGTTCGCTCGCGCTGGGCAGGCCACGGGCGGGCCAGCCGGCAATCACGGCGGAGACGGCAGCGAACGGCTGGAGGACCCCGTCGTCGCCCTCACTCAGGAGGAGGCGGGACAACGGGCTGGCGAGAAGTGGATCTCCCGGCGGAATCGGCTGCCCGGAGGCGAGCAGGGCAAGCGCCGGCCGCGGCAGGCTCGCCAGGGTCGCGTCGATCCAGGCCGGTTCGAGCATCCGGTCGGCGAGGTCGAAGAAGTCATTCACCGCGCGAAACTCGGTGAACCGATTCGTCAACAGCCCTGCGAGGTCCTCATCGGTGAGTTCCTGCAGGCGGGACGCCAGCGCGGGGGATTCGTTCACGGAGCTTTCGGTGCCTCCTTGGCCCGGCGGCGCAGGTTGATGATGAGCAGCACGATGATCAACAGGAACCCGACCGGAAGCCCGATCAGCGGGAAGACCGAGACGACCGGCCATGCGCCCGTGCCGAACTGCTCCCTGGTCACACCGGCGAACGTGCCGATGATGACGGCGAGGAAGCTCAGGATCGAGGCGCCGATGATTCCGGCGATCATGTACGCCAGAATTCGCTCGATTGACCGGACTGGCGGGGAAGAAGGAGTGCTCACACTAATAAGGATACGGGCTGGGCGGGAGGCCGTTAGGCTGGTGGGTGCACGCAGAGTCACTCGCGTGCTTTTTTGTGCACGATAAGGCCGCCGAACAGGTGGCCCAGAACGAGGAGATCGACACGATGCCAACCGGCAAGGTCAAGTTCTACGACGACGAGAAGGGCTTCGGCTTCATCAGCAGCGATGACGGCCAGGAAGTCTTCCTTCATGCATCGGCGCTTCCGGCGGGGGTCACGGTCAAGGCGGGCACGAAGCTCGAATTCGGCATTGCCGATGGCAAGCGGGGGGCCCAGGCCCTGAGCGTGCGGGTCATCGATGCGCCGCCCAGCATGGTCAAGCTGAGCCGCAAGCCGGCCGACGATATGTCGATCATCATCGAGGACCTCGTGAAGGTGCTCGACGGCATTGGGTCGAATCTCAAGCGCGGCCGCTACCCCGAGGCGTCCCACAGCCGACAGATCGCGGCCATGCTGCGCAAAGTCGCCGATGAGCTGGACGCCTAGGTCGTGACGAACGAGACGACGCCGTCGGAGTTCGAGCCTGACGCCGTCCTTCTGGGCGCGGTCGATTTCGCCCGCTCCGCCCTGGACGAGATCACGCCCGCCGCAACCGTGGGCGACTACGTCGGCCATATCGTGCACGACGAGCACGTTCTCAGCCTCAAGTTCGAGTCGCTGATGCCCGGTTACCCCGACTGGAACTGGACCGTCACCCTGAGCCGCACCGACGGCGACGCGGCACCCAACGTTCTCGAGACCGAGCTGATGCCCGGTGAGACATCTGTACTGTCGCCGGAGTGGGTCCCGTGGTCGCTGCGACTCGAGGAGTACGAGGCCGAACACGACGGCAGCATCGCCCTCGATGACGACGATGAAGAGGCTTACGAAGAGGGCCTCGACGACGAGGATATCGATCTCGACGACCACATCATCGATGACGACGCCCTGGCCGGCGACGACGATGACGATGACGACGACGACGACGACGATGAAGACGGTGACGACGACTTCGATGCACCGGACGCCGACGCGCGCGATGTCAGGGAGCCTGTCGCCGAGGAGTCGCCGGTCGATGCCTCCGTTCTCATCAGCGCCGCCAACGAGACGCCGCGAGCCCGTCGGGCCCGGGGCCCGCGTCGCAGCAGCAGCGTCGACGTCAAAGCCGACGGCCTGAGCATCGTCACCCCTGACGACCGCGCCCCTTCCAGTGTCTACTTCGACGAGGAAGCCGGCGATCTGGACGATCTCGGCGAGGACCGGTAGCGGGCACGCGCTTCGCGGCACAAAAACGGATGCCGGCCCGTCACGCGCTCTCGCGCTGGCCGGCCGGCATCCGCTTTCAGTTCCCTGAGTCGTTAGAGGTTCTCGACCACGTATTCGATGCTGGCGATGAGGGACCGCACGTCGGCCGGGTCGACGGCGACGAACGTGGCCACGCGCAGCTGGTTGCGGCCGAGCTTGCGGTAGGGGTCGGTGTCGACGACGCCGTTCGCCCGGAGGATGCCCGCGACCTTGGCGGCATCGACGCTGTCGTCGAAGTCGATGGTGACGACGACCTGCGAACGGTGCTCGGGGTTGGTCACGAAAGGCGTTGCATAGGAGACACCCTCGGCCCAGGTGTACAGCGCGTTCGAGGACTCGAGCGTGCGAGCGGACGCCCACTCCAGCCCGCCGTTGGAGTTGATCCACTCGATCTGGTTCTCCAGCATGATGAGCGTCGAGATGGCCGGGGTGTTCAGCGTCTGGTTGAGGCGTGAGTTGTCCACGGCGTTCTTGATGCTGAGGAACTCGGGGATGTAGCGACCCGAAGCGGCGACCTGCTCGACGCGCTCAAGGGCGGCCGGAGAGAAGAGGGCCAGCCAGAGGCCGCCGTCGGAGGCGAAGTTCTTCTGGGGGGCGAAGTAGTAGACATCGGTCTCGGCCGCATCGAACTGGATGCCGCCGGCAGCGCTGGTGGCGTCGACGACGGTGAGGGCGCCGGCATCGCCGTGTACGCGCTTCACCGGTGCCATCACCCCGGTGCTCGTCTCGTTGTGCGGCCAGGCGTAGACGTCGACCCCGTCGATGATCTCGACCTCGCTGCGCGAGCCGGCGTCGGCTTTCACGACATGCGGCGCCTCGAGGAATGGCGCGGCGGCGGCCGAGGCGAACTTGGCGCCGAATTCACCGAACGTCAGGTTCTCGCTGCGGCGATTGATAAGGGAGAACGCGGCGGCGTCCCAGAACGCGGTCGACCCGCCATTGCCGAGAACGACCTCGTAGCCCTCGGGAACGGAGAACAGGTCGGCGAGGCCCTGGCGCACGCTGCCCACGAGGTTCTTGACCGGCGCCTGGCGGTGGGAGGTACCGAGCAGGCGCGCACCCCGGTCTGCGAGGTCGGCCAGCTGCTCGGGTCGCACCTTGGATGGACCACAGCCGAAGCGGCCGTCGGCGGGCAGAAGCTCAGTGGGAATGATCATCGAAGACATTGCTCAATCCTAGCGAGACCACCAAAGCATTGAGGAGTCCACCGGTACGCTTAGGGGGTTCGTGTGTTTTTTCTAAGGGAGCAATCGTGGCCGATCTCATTGACACCACCGAGATGTACCTGCGCACGATCCTCGAGCTCGAGGAAGAGAACATAATCCCGCTCCGGGCGCGCATCTCGGAGCGTCTCGCGCACTCCGGCCCGACCGTTTCGCAGACCGTAGGAAGAATGGAGCGCGACGGCCTTGTCGTCGTCTCCGGGGACAGGCACCTGGAGCTGACCGCCGAAGGGCGCCAGAAGGCCGTTCGGGTCATGCGCAAGCACCGGCTCGCGGAGCGATTGCTCTCTGACGTCATCGGCTTGGAGTGGGAATTCGTCCACGACGAGGCGTGCCGCTGGGAGCACGTCATGAGCGAGCAGGTCGAGCGACGCATCGTCGAGATGCTCGATCACCCCACCGAGTCGCCCTACGGCAACCCGATCCCCGGCCTGGACGAGTTGGGCGAGGCGATCGCGCCTCCATTCACCCGGGGCGTCGTGAATCTCCTGACGCTCGTGCTCGGCGCCGTCGGCCCCCAGACCAAGACCATCAGGAGGCTGGGTGAACCTGCCCAGGTCGACCCCGAGTTGCTGTTGCAGCTGAAGCACGCGGGAATAGTGCCCGGCAACAAGGCCGCGTTCTCCGCCGTGGGTTCGTACATCCTCGTGCAGGTAGAGGGGTTCGCCGAGGGTCTCGAAGTGCCCAACGAGGTAGCCGGTCACATCTTCGTCGGCGTGTGATCTGGCTCGCGAGCGAAACTTATGAGTCTCCTGCCAGAAGGCTGGGCCGGGATACTGAAGGTGACAGGAAGAGGCCTTTCGCCTAACCTTGTTAGGTTGCCCTTGACCCACGCTCGGGAAACGAAGCCAAGGACAGCGGGCAGTTTGTGCCCAAACGAGGTGTAAAGGACCACGATCGCGTGCCTCTGACACCTCCGCCGCCGGGACGCGACACGCCGCCGCTGAGTCGTCGCGAGCTGCGGGCGCTGGATGCCGGCACTGCCGCGCCTCCCGCGGTCTCCGAGTCGGGTACGCGCCGGTCTCGTCGAGAGCAGCAGGGCTCCGCCGCGAGTTCTCCCAGGCCCCCTGCCGCGGTTGAGCAGCCTGCCCTGCCGGCCGTTCCTGCCGAGCCGACCCCCTCAACGGAGCTCGCGCCCCTTGTATCCCGCCGTGAGCGACGTGTCTTGGCAACGTCGGCCGTCGAGGTTCCCGTTGTCGTCGAGCCCGTTGTCATCGACGTTCCTGTAATGGTCGAGCCCGTTGTGGTTGACGTTCCTGTCATCGTCGAGCCTGTTGGGCTCGAGCCGGTGGCCGAGGAGGAGACCTCTGAGCCGGCCTTCGGCATAGAGCTCGAGATCGACATCGTCGGTCGGGGCTTCGCCGAGGAGTTCGGCACGCCCGAGCAGCGCGCCGAGGAGATCGTCGCGAGTGTCGAGGCGGAGACGCCGGCACCCGTGGAGCCGGTTGGCGCTGTCGACCACGCGGCCGTCACCTTCGCCATGACGTCCCCGCCCGAGGCCAGGCAGCGAAGGAGATCCCCGAAGCGTCCGATCTTCTCTAGTGCCAGGATTCGCGCAGTCTCACTGGAACAGCTCCGGCGGCCCAGGCTGTCTTCGGAAAGGTCGCGCGCCCTGAAGCGCGGATCGATGAGCGGCTTCATCATGGTTCTCTCGGTCGGGCTTGTCGCTTCGTTGTCGCTGCCTGCGATCGGATCATCCACCGTGAGCGATTTTGCCGCGGTTCAGAACTTCTCCGACGCGGGGTCGAGCCAGAACCTCTCGGTAGCAGGCGGAGCGGCACTTGTCGCAAGCCGTGACGACTACTACGCACAGGGCGCCCCGGGCTCCCTGTACTCGACCACCAACACGAGTGTCTCCAAGCAGGCCCAGGCGCTCGCCGCAGAGCTCATGGCCGCCGTCGCGGCGGGTCGGCTGAAGGGCTCGACCCCGGATCACATCAAGGAGATCCAGTGGCTCGCCGACGGCGTGGCGGAGCCGAACTGCGGAATCGACCTGCGCATCCTCCAGGTCATGGTCCTGGCGATAAGGAACTTCGACACCGTTGCCGTCAGCGATGTCAATCGTCGGTGCACCGGCCAGATCGAGGGCGGCGGGCTGAACTCGTCGCACTACATGAACGGCGGCGGACACGCCGTGGACTTCTATGAGCTCAACGGCAAGGGACTCTACGGCTCGGACGACAACTCCATCGCCTTTGCCAAGATCCTCGATCCGCTCATGCCCAAGGGCTCAGACCTCGGTCAGCAGTCCTGCCGGACCTACCAAGGGATTCACCTCAACCTCGTGAACATGCTGGAGTTCGATGACTCGTGCACCCACATGCACGTCGACGTCGGAACCGCTTCGGGTGGACTGGCCGGAAACATCACCTAGAACCTGTGAATGTTATGAACTCGTTGTAAAAGTCGACGAAAATGTGACAAATGGCCCTGGCTCGCGTAGTCTCGAGCGAGTTCGCAGGGCCTAACCGAGGCCTTGCCACCTGATCAATGATTCCCCCAGACCCGGTCCTCAGCCTTTCGTTGCACGATTACGACGCTGTTCCGCCCCGGTCTGAACGCAGAAGATCGCGCGGGAGTCGGAGGAATAACTCTTGGCCGAACGTCGTGATGTGAAAGATCTGCCCGTAAGCCAGCAAGGCTCCCAGCCTTTTGCCGAAGAGCAGCTTGACGCAACACAGGCCTTCTCCCTCCACACGCCGGGCTCCCGCAGGGAGCGTCGGGAACGAGAGCAGACCACGTCCAATGACCGGCCGTCCGGCATATTCGTGGGCATCAAATCCAGCACGGCCGCGATTCTCGGCCGAATCCCCGCCCTGAGGCTCCCTCGCCCGACGAGGCGCGGAATCGCATCGACAGTGGTCATGACCTTTGCCGCAGGCCTCGTCGCCACAGCGGCGCTGCCCGCCTACGCGTTCGGTAACGGCGGAGGCAACTTCGCCGCCATCACGACGGCCTCCGCCGTTGGGGCGTCCCAGAACCTGAGTGTCGCGAGCGCCGCGGCCGCGCTGGCCGTGAGCCGCGACAACTACGTGGCCCCGTCGCTGGAGCAGCTGGCGGCATCCAAGGCCGCGGAGAAGGCAGCGGTCGCGGCCACGGCGGCGGCGAGCGCCGCCGCGAGTGCCAAGACGTCGGCCGGCGTGTTCGCGGTCAACCCGCCCTCCGGGGCGTACAGCGGGTCCGCAGTCGTCGCCTTCGCCGAGCAGTTCGTCGGAAAGGTGCCCTACGGCAGCGGTGCCAGCCCCGACACCAGCTTCGGTTGCGACGGCATGACGCAGTACGTCTTCGGGTCCTTCGGAATCTACCTGCCGCGCATCGTCAGCAACCAGGCCGCTATGGGCATCCGCATCGCCCCCGCCGACGCGCAGGCCGGTGACCTGGTCGTCTGGCCCATCGGTCACATCGGCATCTACGACGGCAACGGCGGCGAGATCGACTCCCCGACCTGGGGCCGCTACGTCGAGCACCGCGCCCTCTGGGGGGACTACTACTTCGTGCGGATCGTCTAGCCTCTCGGGCACGAGAAGACCATCAGCCAAACAGAACGGCGTTCCACGAATTTGTGGGACGCCGTTCGTGGGTTAGCCTGTGTCCCAAGATTATTTCTCAAACCATGAGGAGCCATCGTGATACCTGCAGAGAGCATCCGGAGCATCGGTTGCCGCCTGCGGCGTGTGCGGAGGCACTCAAGTGGTCGTTGTCTGAGCCGTGTTGTGGGCTCGGGTAAGGCGCTGTCATTGTGACGGCGCCTTTTTTGTTGCCCGAAATCCCCAGCAAGTCTTCAGAAAACGGGAGAAGGCGTCGGAAGCCGAACGCGATGAGTGACACATCGGACTCCCTGGAAGCCGTCCAGGGCAAGATCGAAAAAGGGACAGAAATGCGAACTCTTGTATTGAATGCGGGATACGAGCCACTCGGCGTGGTGTCGTTCAAGCGCGCGATCGTGCTGGTGATGAATCACCGCGCGACCATCGTCGAGTGTGACGGCGATCATCCGGTCTGGGGTTCCTCCGGGCTCTTCGAACGCCCGTCGGTCATCCTGCTGACGCGCTACGTGCGGATTCCCGCGACCAGGATGATGCCGGTCTCGCGCCGCGGGGTCCTCCGGCGTGACGGGGCCAACTGCCTGTACTGCGGGGGAGCGGCGACCACCATCGACCACGTGCAGCCCAAGTCCCGGGGCGGCAAGGACACGTGGGAGAACCTCGTGGCCTGCTGCCTGCGCTGCAACAACATCAAGAGTGACCGCACGCCCCAGGAGATGGGCTGGACGCTTCGCGCCACTCCCCGGATGCCGCACCAGTCCGGCTGGACCATGCGCGGCACCGAGCGCATCGACCCCGCGTGGGAGGGATACGTGGCCCGCGCCGCGTGAGGTCGCCCGCTAGGCTTTTCGGATGAGCAACGACGATTACGACACCGGCCCCGTAGGCTTCCTCGGCAAGCTCCGCGGCAAGAAGACCCTGACCTGGGTGTTGATCATCGGGCTTGCGCTGATCACCGTGGGCGGCAGTTCATTGGTGTTGCTCTTCCAGCGGTAAACTAGCCACACCAGCCTCTGTAGCTCAATGGAAGAGCAGTTCCGTCCTAAGGAAACGGTTGGGGGTTCGACTCCCTCCAGGGGCACTACATCGTTGCTCGTACGGCCTCGACTATCGCGTCGATGTGTTCCGGGTGCACCAGCACACCCAGGTCGATTGCGGCGGCACCGGCAGCGCCCTGCACCAGACGCTTGACCGGGATCTCCAGCCGCTTTCCCATCGTGGTCCTCGGGCGGATCGCTCACCGGGCGGGCGTCGCTGCTGCGCATCGTGCTGCCGATCGAGCAGATCGACGGCATGCTCGCGGCGGGCCCGGCTCCGGCATGGCCAGCGGGTGAAATGGCTCGATCGCGTCCCTCGGCGAGGGGCGTGCCGCGCGCGGTCGTCGAGACTGCGCACATCCGCCTTCCCGCGCGTTTATGGGCTGTTTCGGGCGAACTCGGCGAGGGGTACGCGGTCTAGCGGGCCGCGGGGTGGGTGATCTGCGTCTTCTCGCCCGTGCGGTCGATCTCGTGCAGCGACATCAGCTGGTGGCAGACCGGGCAGACCGCCTCGGCGCGGTGCTGCTGGGTCTCGGCGGGCGACTCCGTTGTGTACGGGCCGAGCGGCGGGGGCCCAAGAATGGGCAGCAGGCGACGATTCAGCCAGGCCACCAAAGCCGGAATACCGCGGGGCCGTCGGGGCTCGATCTCTTGGTTGCTCACACTGCGGAGTCTACGAGCATCGGGCGGGCCTCTTGCTGGGACTCTCGGGCATTCGGGGGCCAGGCGGAATAGTGGGGACGCATCCGCCCTTGCACCCTGCATGACTACTATCGCAATCATTGGAGCCGGAACCGGTCTCGGGGCCGCCGTCGCACGTCGATTCGGGGCGGAGGGCTTCTCCGTCGCCCTGATCTCCCGGCACCAGGGCCGGCTTGACGCGCTCGCCGCCGAGCTCAACCGCGAGGGCATCACGGCCCAGGGCTTCGCCGCCAATGTGCGCATTCCCGCGTCGCTGACCGCCGCACTCGAGAATGCCGCCGAGACCCTCGGTGCCATCGAGGTGCTGCAGTACAGTCCGCTGCCGCAGAAGGACTTCATGCGTCCGGTGCTCGAGACGACCCCGGCCGATCTCGTCGGCCCGGTCGAGTTCTCGATCTATGGACCGGTCGCCGCTGTCCACCAGGTGCTGCCCGGCATGCGATTCCTCGGGATCAACCGCGGCACCATCCTGTTCGTCAACGGCGGCTCGGCAGTCACCCCCGGTCGCGGCGTCACCGGAACGTCGATCGCGTTCGCCGGCCAGGCGGCCTATGCCCAGCTGCTGAACGAGGTCCTCGGCGAGGAGGGCATCCAGGTCTCCCAGCTGATCATCGGCGGCCGCATCATCGCGGGCGACGCAGAGAAGGACCCCGCCGCGCTGGCCGGGCTACTCTGGGATCTTCACACCAAGCGCGACACCTTCCGGTATCAGGTCAGCGCCGACTAGCGCCGTATCGTCTGCCCGAGACACCCGTCCGCATGGCCGACGAAACCACGAAACCACGAACCCTAGAACTCACGAACAACAGGAGCACTCATGAACATCACCGCGCAGCTCGACATTCGGATCAAGCCGGAGTCCCTCGACGGGGCAGCCGCACTCATCAGCGACGTGCTGAGGGCCACCCGGGCCTTCGACGGCAACCTCGGCGTCGAGGTGCTCATCGATGAGGCAGACCCCACCCATTTCGTCCTCGTCGAGACGTGGGAGTCCATTCGTCACGACGCCGCCTACCGCGACTGGCGTTCGACGCCGGCCGGCGCATCCGCACTCGGTGACATTCTCAGCGATGTGCCGGTTCTGACGCTGTACCAGGTCGCCGCCGAGATCTAAGCGGGAGACGCATCATTTTCACGCTGCTCGGCCAGACCGACCCCGTGATCGTGCCGCCCGTCACGATGGCCATCATCGTGGCGGCGGCGATTGTGCTGAGTGTGCCGCGCGCAACCTGGCGTTGGTTCGGGCTCTTCACGACGCTGGTGCATGAGCTCGGTCATGCCTTCGCGGCAGCCCTCACCGGACGCCGGGTGACCGCGATCCATATTCGGGCCGACCAGTCCGGCTCGGCCCACAGCATGGGCCGACCGGGCTTCAGTGCCGTATTCTCGGGCTTCTTCGGCTATCCGACGCCGGCGCTGGTGGGTCTCGGCCTTGTCGCAGCCGTCTTCAACGGCTACACCTCGGCAGCCCTGGTCGCCGGGGGCGTCATCATCGTTCTCACCCTGATCTTCATCAGAAACCTGTTCGGTGTTCTCGTCGTAGTGGTCTCGGCGGCGGTCAGCTTCGTGCTCTGGTACTTCGGCACACTCGAGGAGCAGAGCTTTGCCCTCCTCGCGCTCGGAGTGGCACTCCTGGTCGGTGCCGTCCGCGGCCTGCTCACAGTGATCAGCGTGCACATCTCGCACCGGGATCGACTCGACAGCTCAGACGCCTACCTGCTGTACCGCCGATCGGGCATTCCCTCCTTCGTTTGGCTCGCGGGCTTTTCCCTCGTGATCGTCGGGAGTGTGTGGGCCGCCGCCGTGGCGTGGCTCGCAACCCAGAGCTGACACCCCCCCTCGCTCCGGGACGCACCGCCCCGGCAAGAAATCACGTTCTTTGTCCCGGGCATTCGGTCGGAGGGCGCCCAAACAGGGCAGAATCAAGGCGAGACGATAAAATTGCCTCCTGTTTCTCCTCTGCGCTGAAGGGCCACCCTCAACACATGTTCGCAAAGATCCTTGTCGCCAACCGCGGTGAAATCGCCATTCGCGCCTTCCGTGCCGCCTTCGAACTGGGCGCACGAACCGTTGCCGTCTACCCCTATGAAGACCGCAACTCGGTGCACCGCCTGAAGGCCGACGAGGCGTACCAGATCGGGGAGAAGGGCCATCCGGTCAGGGCGTACCTCGACGTGGCGGAGATCATCCGGGTCGCTAAAGAGTGCGGCGCCGACGCCATCTACCCGGGCTATGGCTTCCTGAGCGAGAACCCCGAGCTGGCCCGCGCCGCGGCCGAGGCCGGCATCACGTTCATCGGTCCGCCGCAGAGCGTGCTGGAGATGGCGGGCAACAAGGTGACGGCGAAGGAGCATGCGATCGCCGCCGGGGTGCCCGTGTTGGCGTCGAGTCCCGCGTCCCTTGATATCGAGGTGCTGCTCGCGTCGGCGGATGCGATCGGTTTCCCGATCTTCGCCAAGGCCGTCGCCGGCGGCGGCGGCCGGGGCATGCGCCGGGTCGAGCGCAAAGAAGACCTGAGGGATGCCCTCGAGGCCGCGATGCGGGAGGCCGAGAGCGCGTTCGGCGATGCGACGATGTTCCTCGAACAGGCGGTCGTGCGTCCCCGCCACATCGAGGTGCAGATCCTCGCGGATGTGAACGGCGGCACCGTGCACCTGTTCGAGCGCGACTGTTCCGTGCAGCGGCGCCACCAGAAGGTCATCGAGATCGCCCCCGCGCCGAACCTCGACGAAGGCGTGCGCCAGGCGATGTACCGGGACGCGATCGCGTTCGCCCGCTCCATCGGCTACGTGAACGCCGGAACCGTGGAGTTCCTGCTGGATACCGCGGGCGAGCGCGCCGGACAGCACTTCTTCATCGAGATGAACCCGCGCATCCAGGTCGAGCACACGGTGACCGAGGAGGTCACCGACGTCGACCTCGTGCAGTCGCAGATGCGGATCGCGGCGGGGGAGAGCCTCGAGGAGCTCGGGCTGGTGCAGGAGAACCTCCGGGTTCGCGGTGCGGCCCTGCAGTGCCGCATCACGACCGAGGACCCGTCCCAGGGCTTTCGCCCCGACACCGGCAAGATCAGCACCTACCGCTCGCCGGGCGGAGCGGGCATCCGCCTGGACGGCGGCACGATGCATGCGGGCTCGCAGGTCAGCCCCCACTTCGACTCGATGCTCGTGAAGATGACGTGCCGCGGCCGCGACTTCCCCGCCGCCGTCACCCGGGCCAAGCGGGGACTTGCCGAGTTCCGCCTGCGCGGCGTGACGACCAACATCCCCTTCCTTCAGGCGGTGCTGGACGACCCCGACTTCGCCGCAGGCGACCTCAGCACATCATTCATCGACGAGCGGCCGGGACTCGTGAGCGCGCACCAGTCGAGGGACCGCGGGTCGAAGATCCTGCAGTGGCTCGCCGACACGACCGTGAACCAGCCGAACGGGCAGCGGCCCGCCGCGATCGACCCGGCCCGCAAGCTTCCGATCGTCGACCTGGACGCCCCGGCACCCGCGGGCTCCCGCCAGCGCCTGCTGGAGCTCGGCCCGGTCGGTTTCGCGAGTGCGCTCCGTGCCCAAACCGCCCTCGCCGTGACGGATACGACATTCCGCGACGCTCACCAGTCGCTGCTGGCGACCCGCGTGCGCACGCGCGACCTGCTCGCCGTCGCCCCGCACGTCGCGCGCCTCACCCCGCAGCTGCTCTCGATCGAGGCCTGGGGCGGGGCGACCTATGACGTCGCCCTGCGCTTTCTCGGCGAGGACCCCTGGGAGCGCCTCGCCGCTCTCCGCGAGGCCGTGCCGAACATCAACCTGCAGATGCTGCTGCGCGGGCGAAACACCGTGGGCTACACGCCCTACCCCACGGAGGTCACCCAGGCCTTCGTCAGGGAGGCCGCCGACACCGGCGTCGATATCTTCCGCATCTTCGACGCCCTGAACGACGTGTCCCAGATGCGCCCGGCGATCGACGCGGTTCTCGCAACGGGAACGACGCTCGCCGAGGTCGCCCTCTGTTACACCGGCGACCTGATGGACCCGGCCGAGGACCTCTACACGCTGGACTACTACCTGCGCCTCGCCGAGCAGATCGTCGACAGCGGCGCGCACGTTCTCGCGATCAAGGACATGGCCGGGCTCCTGCGCGCGCCCGCGGCCGAGAAGCTCGTCACGGCGCTCCGCTCGCGCTTCGACCTCCCCGTTCATGTGCACACCCATGACACCCCGGGCGGCCAGCTGGCGACCCTCCTGGCCGCGAGCCGGGCCGGTGCGGATGCCGTCGACGTCGCGAGTGCCCCGATGGCCGGCACGACCAGCCAGCCGTCGGCATCCTCCCTGGTTGCGGCCCTCGCCCACACCGACCGCGACACCGGTCTTTCGCTGGCCGCGGTCTCCGACCTCGAGCCCTATTGGGAGGCGGTGCGAAACGTCTACGCGCCCTTCGAATCAGGACTCGCCGGCCCGACCGGTCGGGTCTACAAGCATGAGATCCCGGGCGGCCAGCTCTCGAACCTGCGCCAGCAGGCCATCGCCCTCGGCCTCGCCGATGACTTCGAGTTGATCGAGGACATGTACGCTGCGGCCAACAAGATCCTGGGCCGGGTGCCCAAAGTCACGCCGTCGTCCAAGGTCGTGGGCGACCTCGCCCTGCACCTGGCCGCGGTGCACGCAGACCCGGCCGACTTCGAGGCGCACCCCGAGAAGTACGACATCCCGGACTCCGTCGTCGGGTTCATGGCGGGCGAGCTGGGCGAGCTGCCGGGCGGCTGGCCCGAGCCGTTCCGCAGCAGGGTGCTCGCGGGCCGGGACATCAGGGTGGGCGTCACGGAGATCAGCCCCGAGGACCGGGCAGCGCTCGAGGAGTCGAGCACGTCCCGGCGAGCCACGCTGAACCGGCTGCTGTTCCCCGGCCCGACGAAGACATTCCTCGAGCAGCGCGAGAACTTCGGCGACGTCAGCGCCCTGTGCACCCTCGACTACCTCTACGGATTGACCCAGGGCGGCGAGCACGTGATCGAGATCAGCCGCGGTGTGCGCCTGCATGTGGGGCTCGAGGCCATCGGCGAGGTCGACGAGAAGGGCCTGCGCACCGTGATGACCACCCTGAACGGCCAGTTGCGGCCGGTCGATGTCCGGGACCACTCCGTGGCGGTCAGTACCGTCGTGACCGAGAAGGTGCGGCCGGGTGCCGTGGGCGACATCGGTGCGCCGTTCTCCGGCGTCGTGACCCTGAGGGTCGCCCTCGGCGACAGGGTCGAGGCCGGTCAGGCCGTGGCATCCATCGAGGCGATGAAGATGGAGGCCGCGATCACGGCCCCGATCAGCGGGGTAGTCGAACGAATCGCTATGCAGCCCACCCAATCGGTGGATGCGGGAGATCTGATCCTGGTGCTGGCCGCCGGTTAGGCAAGCGGGCGGCCGGTCCGGCGCCAGGGAGCTGGCGCCGGATCAGGCCGTGAGCCAGCGGGGAAGAAGCGGCTCGATCAGAAGGTAGTAGCGCTCCGGATCGTTGCCCCGAGGCACCGTTTCCGGCGCCGTCTCCAGCCATACCTCGACCACGGCGGCGCTGCCCGCAGCCAGGTAGCGGGCCGTACCGATGGTGAAGTCGGCACGGGACAGTCGCGGATCGGAGACGCCGTCGGGCAGGATCCAGCTCTTGTCGGTGAGGAGCTGGATGACGGTCTCCTCGAAGTGCGGTGCCAGCAGGTGCTGGCTGGTGGTGAGACCCGGGGTGTCGATGAGGTGACGGAAGATGGCCTCGTGCGACCAGACCACACTGGCCACGGCGATCGTGTTCTCGCGGATCGCCTCCGTCACGCTGTGCTCACGGACGTAGGCGGGAGTGAGGTAGGTGGCGCGGAGGTCGGCGAGTTCCTCCCGGACGACCCGCGCCAGAAGCTCAGCGGGATTCTTCGCGTGGTCATAGAAGGTGGCCCGATGGATGTTCGCGGCCGCGGCGACCTGCGACACGCTCAGGCTGTCGACGTGCTGCTCTGATGCCAGTTTGAGAATGGCGGCGCGGAGGGACTCCGTCGTCCGTTCGATTCGTGCGTCCATTCAAGCTTTCCTTCTCAGCCGTAGCGGTGATCAGCCAGCATCACGATGAGGCGTCACAACAGATACTGTACCGGCGCTTGTCGTTGCTCCGGTGACCGCTCGGGCACTGCTCCCGGGAGACTACGCCCGCGCCACTGGAGGCGAAACGATTCGGGGCGGCCTGCTTTCCGGCCGGCACCGCGAGAAGTCGATGCGGCGACCCCGGCCGAGAACTAGATGTGGCCCTTGGGTTTTGCGGTCGCGGCTCCCGGCTCGGGCAGAAACTCGAGGCCGCGGGGGCTGTTCGACGATTGGGCCAGCAGGTCGATCCACTCCCGGTTGATCTCAGGAACCTTGCTGCCGTAGAACTTGAAGTAGAGGGGGATGCTGGGATCGAGCCAGATCGTGCTGCGGCCATCGCCGACGCTGAGGTCGTCGCGCCAGGAGAAGAAGAAGCTCTCCTTTCGCCGAAGCTTCGCGCCGATGACGATCTGGAGATGGGTGAGGAATCGGTCGCCGAACTCGATCTCCATGCTCGCATCGCCGTAGAGTAGCTTTCCCATTTCGCGATGCTCCGTTCTGCCGCACGGTGGCGGATCCCTGATTGACAACTCACAGGTTAGGTGTCTTGACACCCGTCGTGAATCTCCCAGAATGCGGGTGACTAGAAAGGGGGTGCGGCGTCGCTTTCGTGGCTACAGGAGCTCGTCGAGGGGGATCGGGGCGACCGGTTCGGAACCGGACTCCCGGGGCGAGGGACTGCCGAGCTCGCGGGTCAGCATCAGGAGCCTCGCCTCGAGGGCGTCATCGACGATCTCCCCGACGACAGCGTCTCCCGCCGGCGCAGGCATCGCCACGATCTCACTCGCGGGCCCGAGTACGACGAGCGCGATGCCGGGGGAGCCGTCGGCCAGGAGCACCGGCATCTCGATCGATGTGGACGACCTGTTCGAGGCCAGGGCCTGGGCGTAGCCCAGGAGCGCTGCGGCCAGCCTGTCGCCGGTGACCATCGATGTTCCCGCGTAGTAGATGCGTTTCATGCCGCCCGCTCCGTTCCCGTTGTGCCGGCATCGTGCTCGGCATTTCGGGCAAGCCTAAAGCGCTCCGCGCATCCCGTTTCCGGGGCTGTATTTCACTGCGGAGGGTGACATGATGCCGAGCCGGGACACGATCAGGCGGCGGCGGCCGCGGCTGGGCTGAGCGCCCGGGAGAGAAGCTCGAGTGTGCGCTGCTTGCTGATGTTGATCGCGGGGGACTCGCCGTCGTGTCCGCTGGAGACGGGGGAGACCATGATCTCATCGACCTCGTAGCGATTGGCGAGCTCGGTCACCTGCGCGGCAGCGGCGTCGGGGGTGCCGATGACCCAGCGTGAAGCCTGGTCCTCGATGAGGTCCTGCTCCATCGGGCTGATCCTCTCGGCGGCGGCCTGCTCGACGGTCAGCTGCGGGCCCAACCGTCCCCCAGAGCGAAGTCTGGCCATCATGATCAGTTGAGGCAGGGCGAGGGCCTCTGCCTCCTCGTGCGTCTCCGCGACGACCGCGTTGATCGTCACGAGCGTCTTGGGCTTGGCGAGCGTCACGCTCGAAGTGAATTCGCGGCGGTACAGGGCCAGCGCGTTCTCGATGCCGGACTGGCCGAAATGGTGGGCATAGACGTAGGCCATGCCGAGCTGGGCGGCGAGCTGCGCACTGTAATGACTCGAGCCCAGCAGCCAGACATCGGGCGCGCTGGATGCTCGCGGCGTGGCCCGGAGGGCGTAGTCCTGGCCGCGCATCGGGATGACGACGCCGGGCTGGTGCTCCGGGTCGAAGGGATCGGTGATGGCCTCGCTGTCCGAGCCGAGCAGGGCGGCGACGGTCTGAACGTCGTGGGGGAAGGTGTCGACGTGGGAGTGGTCGCTCGCATCGCTCGCGGCACGGGGGCCGCGCAGCGTGTAGGCGGTCACAGGGTCGGAGCCGGGCGCGCGGCCGAGGCCCAGGTCGATGCGACCCGGGTACATCGCCTCGAGCAGGGCGAACTGCTCGGCTATTGCCAGGGGGGCATGATTCGGCAGCATGACTCCGCCTGAGCCCAGGCGGATGCGGCTCGTATTCGCGGCGAGATGAGCGATGAGAACGCCGGGAGATGTCGCTGCCACGGCCTGCATATTGTGGTGCTCTGCCACCCAATATCGGGTGAAGCCCAGTTCATCGGCGCAGCGCGCCAGCGAGACCGTGGCCGCGATGGCGTCAGCGGTGGTCTGGTCGGTACGCATGGGCACGAGGTCGAGGACAGAAAGTGAGAGCATCATTTACGGTAAGCCTCTTCGGGGGCCCCGTATTCCCGGGGCGCGCCGAAGTCACCCCGAATAGACCGACGCGTTCGATAGGGAAACCGCCGAAACCCTGCAGAGATGCGGGGAATTCGGGCACGGGGAGCTTAAGGTGGCGATGTGCGGCATGCCGATAAGAATTCAAATCCCGTCGAGGAGAACTTTGGCGACTCGGAATTCGAGTCACGCCCGCTGATCAATCTGAGCTCCGAGAGCCGCATCGAACCCAATCGGGCACGCTGGCGAGCCGAGCTCGACCAAATCGGCGGCCCGTCGCCCCTCACCCACTTCGACGACTCGCAGCGCTCGCGAATCGAGCTGTCGGCCACACATCCGAGCGGGCTTGCCCAGTTCATCACCGGCAACCCCACCCTGCTCTCGAGCCTCATCAGAGACGAGTTGGCGCTGCGCTCGGCACGCTTCGCGGCCGCGGCAATCACCGACAAGGGCGTCGAGCTGCGCTCAGTGCGCGGCATCGACGCCGTGAACCTGGCCATCGGCTTCGCCCAGTGGCGCCGCGGCGAGGAGGTATTCAACGCTCCCGTGCTGCTGCGCCCCGTTGCGCTCCGCCGTTTCGGGCGGGACTTCGAGCTCAAGCTTCGCGGCGAGCCGTTCGTGAATCCCGAGCTGGCGCGAGCGCTGAAGGACCAGTTCGAGATCACTCTCGACACCGGCGGCCTCGTCGCCCTCGCCGTGAACAACGGCGTCTTCAAGCCGCAGCCGGTGATCGACAGCCTCCGGGCGCTGACCTCGCACATCGCCTGGTTCAGCGTCGCCCCGAGGCTCGCGGTCTCGACCTTTGCGGATGTCGCGCAGGACATGGTCGTCGACGCCCGGTCGATCGCGCATCCGGTTCTCGATGCGCTCGCGGGCAACGTGACCGCCAGGCGCAACGTCCAGGATTCCTACCACCCCGTCGAGGCGACGCCCCAGGATCTGCGGTCGCCGTCGACCGACACCCTGCTGCTCGACGCCGACCCCGAGCAGGAGAACGTCATCGCCCAGATCGGCGCCGGCAATTCCCTCGTGGTCAAGACCCTTCCGGGAACCGGCGGCACCCAGACGATCGTCAACGCCGTCGGTGCCCTGATCGCCCAGAACAAGCGCGTTCTCGTCGTCAGCCCCCGCCGGCTCAGCCTTCGCGGCATCTCCCGGCGACTGACGGATGTGGGACTGCCCGGCGTGGCCGTCTCGCCTCGCACGCTCCGGCGCGACCTGATTCAGTCGATCGGTCGCAACGAGAAGGCCCGCCAGCCGCACATCGCCGATGTCGACGAGGCGCTGGTGCGCCTGCGCAACGTGCTGCTCGACTACCGGGGGTCGCTGTCGCGCGTCGACCCGGTTCTGAAGGTCTCCGTGCTCGACGCCCTCCGGGAACTCGCCCGGCTCGAGCTTCTCGCGACGCCGCCGTCCACGCGCGCCCGCCTTGATCGTCGCGCGCTCGAGGGCCTGGCCTCCGGGCGCCAGCGTGCCGCAAAGGCGCTGAGCAAGGCGGCAGCCCTCGGCGAATTCCGCTACGGCCCCGATGACTCACCCTGGTACGGAGCGTCGTTCTCCTCGGCAGACGACGCCCAGCAGGCGCATCACATCGCAAAGCGGCTGCACTCGAGCGACCTGCCCATGCTGCTCAGCGGGGCGTGGGAGCTCATCGGGCAGACCCGGATGCGCCCGTTCGCCTCGATCGCCGAGCTGGGCGTCTACCTCCGGCTGCTGCTGGATCTTCGAGAGACGCTCGACAAGTTCCTTCCCGTGGTCTTTGACCGCCCACTCACCGAGCTCATCGCCGCCACCGCGCCGCGGCGGGACTCGCCTCAGTTGACCTCGACCAGCCGGCGCCGGCTCAAGGGCCTCGCCAAGGAATATGTGCGCCCCGGCGTTCACATCAGCGACCTCAATGAGTGGCTGCGTCGCATCCAGCAGCAGCGAACCCTGTGGTTCCGTTTCGCCGCCGCGGGCATCCCGCCGGAGATCCCGATCGGAATCGCCGACGTGCAGGTCTCCTTCCAGCGGGTCACCAACGACCTCGCCGCCCTCGACCTGCCGCTCGGCACGGTGGGGACGGCTCGCCAGCTCGCCAGCCTGCCCATCGACGAGCTTGCCTCGATGATCGAGGGGCTCGCGGCCGACTCCGAGGTCCTTGCGAACCTCCAGGAGCGCACCGCCCTCATCGACAGCCTGCGCGAGCACTCGCTCGACCCGCTGCTCACCGACCTCTCTCAGCGCCACATCCCCGAGGCTGATGTCGCCAACGAGCTCGAACTCGCCTGGTGGCAATCCGTCCTGGAGCTCATGCTCGCCAACGACCGGGCCCTGCTCGGGGCGAACACCGGCGTGCTCGATCGCTTGGAGGCCGACTTCAGGCTGGTCGACGAGGCTCACGCCTCCTCCAGCGGAAAGCTCCTGGCCTGGCAGCTCGCCGAGACGTGGAGCGTGGGACTCGTCGATCACGCGGGCGAGGCGGATGCGCTGAAGGCGCTGCTTCGACAGGGACAGGTCGACTCCGCCTCACTGAATGCGGCTGCCCCCCACCTCGGCCGGGTCATCGCGCCCGTCTGGCTGGCCTCGCCCTACGAGGTCTCCACCATCTCCGACGCCATCCACTTCGACACCGTGATCCTCGTCGACGCGGGCGCCACGACCCTGGCCGAGAACATCGGTGCGATTCGTCGGGCCCGGCAGGTCGTCGCGTTCGGCGACCCCGTGACCCAGACGCCGTCTCGCTTCTGTATCGCGATCCCGGGCCGGGCCGACGCCGAGATGAGCTCCGGGCTCGGCGCTGAGCTCTCCGCGACCGGTTCCGGTGAGGGCGAGGCCCAGGCCGGCCACAACTCCGGCGAGAGTTCCGTCGAGAAGCTGCACGCCGAATCCGTTCTGGCGCGCCTCGCCGAACTCGTGCCGACGCTTCCGCTGACCCGAAGCTACCGGGCCGGCGGTGAGGATCTCGCCGAGCTGGTGAACCACCGCTTCTACGGCGGCAAGATCGACTCGCTGCCCTGGGCCGGTACCTTCCTCGGCCATGGCAGCCTCTCCCTGCACTACATCGAGGGGCGCGGCGGCATGCCCGACACCGAGACGGGTGCCGTGGAGAGCGTCGACGACGAGGTCGAGCGCGTGGTGACCCTGGTGCTCGATCACGCCCAGCGCTACCCGCGGGAATCGCTCATGGTCATCACGGCCAGCGCCCGGCATGCCGTGCGTGTTCAGCAGGCCGTGCTGGCAGCCTTCGCCAAGCGCAGCGATCTCAGCGACTTCATCCTCGGCGACCGCGCGGAGCCGTTCATGGTGGCGACCCTCGACCAGTCCGTCGCCCAGAGCCGCGACCGGGTGATCTTCTCGGTCGGCTACGGCAAGACGACCCACGGCCGTGTTCTCAGCAACTTCGGGCCTCTTGCGGCCGAGGGCGGCGAGCGACTGCTCGCGGTCGGCATGACCCGCGCGCGCCGCTCCATGGACATCGTCAGCTGCTTCCACCCCGGCGACATCGACGAGGAGCGGATGGCGCACGGCGTCGTCGCGCTCCGCCAGATCCTGCTCGAGGTCGAGAACGGACCGACGCCGGACACGTTCTCCAGCCCCGGCGATGCCCTGCTCATCGACCTCGCCCGCCGCCTCGGCTCACGCGGGCTCGAGGTCGCGTTCGAGCATCGTGGAAAGCTGACGCTCGTCGCCTCGCATGACGGCCGGGCGATCGCCGTCGAGACCGACTCCGTGGTGCATGGCACGAGCCTGCGCGAGTCGCTGAGGCTGCGCCCCGACATGCTGCGCCGCCTCGGCTGGCACTACCTCAGGGTTCATAGCTTCGAGCTCTTCAGCAACCCCGAGGCCGTGGCCCAGCGCATCGCCCAGGTCCTCGGCGTCAGAGAGCTCGCCGCGGTCGAATGGCCCCCCGCTGCCGAGACTGCGGCGCAGGGGCTCGGCCGCTGAGAGTGATCGAAGAAGACACGCCGCCGGTCGGCCCCACTGACCCGGCGGGCAGGATTCGTCGGGTGGGACGACGCCGCGTCCGAACGGATGCCGTACCCGGCTCGGAGCCACACCCGCAGCAGGAGAATGGCGACGACAAAGAGAACTCCCGGGGCGGCGACGCCAACGACGATCGGCTCAGGCAGGACAAGCCACCGCACTGGGGCTGAGCAGGAACGAGCCTAAGACCTGGCGGTCGCCTGCGCCTTGAGGAGGTCGCGAATCTCGACCAGGAGATCTGCCTCGGTCGGCGGGAGCTCGGTTGCCTCCTCGATGCCGGCCTTCTTCTTGCGCTCCGACAGCTTCTTCAGGTAGTTCACCGGCATGACGAATGCGAAGTAGATGACCGCGGCGGTGATCGCGAACTGGATGATCGCCGCAAGGATCGAGCCTGCCTGGACGATGGCCGTGCCGACCGGCAGGGGGAAAGCGCCGACGAGGCTCGACGCGTCGAAGATCGAACCGATCAACGGGTTGAAGAGCCCCTTGACGATTGAGTCAACAAGAGCCGAGAACGATACGCCGATGACGACGGCGATCGCGAGGTCCATCACGTTGCCCCGCAGGATGAACTCCTTGAAGCCGGACATCACTTGGACGCCTCTTTGGCCTTGGGGGCCGGAGTGGAGGAGGGGGCCGCTGTCGCAGGCTTCGAGTCGCTCGACTTGGACTCGCCGGAGGACGAGCCGCTGGACGAGCCGCTGGACTTGGACTCTCCGGCGGGGATAGACGAGCTCGAGGAGCCCTTGCCGGAACCGGACGCCGCGCGCGAGTCGGTGCGGTAGAAGCCCGAGCCGTTGAAGGTGACGCCGACGGCGCTGAAGATCTTTCGGAGCGGACCGCCGCAGACCGGGCACACGCTCAGCGAGTCATCCGTGAAGGCCTGGTGGATATCGAACGCGTTGGTGCACTCGGTGCAGCGGTAGGAGTAGGTGGGCACGAGAGGGTTCTCCAGAAATTAGAAAGTAATGATTCGGGTCGGCGTCACAACGCCGCTGACGGCCTGGTCGTGAAGTTCGTGGGGGACGGCCTCGAGTACCTCGTCGTCGAAGACGATCGCGTACACGGGCGGGCTCTTCTCCATGCTGCCGAGGGTTCGATCGAAGTAGCCTCGGCCCCAGCCGAGGCGCATCCCGGACGCGTCGATCGCCGCAGCGGGGATGAGGATGAGGTCGACGTCGTTGATCACCATCGGGCCGAGGATCTCCCCAACGGGCTCGGGCATTCCGAAGAGCCCCTCGGTCTCGGTCTCGCCGTCCCCGGAGGTCCAGTCGAGCAGCCCGTCGTCGCGGGTGATCGGAAACAGGATGCGAATTCCCTCGTCGCGCGCCCAATTCAGGAAGTCGCGGGTGTTGGGCTCGTTGACGGCCGACAGGTAGCACGAGATGTATCTCGCGCCGTTCTCGGTGACGAGCTGCGTCAGCATCCGGGTGAAGCCCGCGGTCGCCGATTCCCGCTCAGCGGCGGTTCTCGTACGCCGTCGTTCGCGTAATTCGGCACGCAGTGCGCGCTTGACAAGGCTTGCGTCGGTCACCATTTGTTCAATTTTAGGTGCATATCCGGCACGATCGTGTTGCGCACGGCGTCCTTGGCCGCGCAAGGCTGTCTATATCCTTCTAAGCATGGGTAAACACATAACCAAAGCTGTCATTCCAGCCGCCGGTCTCGGAACGCGATTCCTGCCTGCAACCAAGGCCCTACCCAAAGAGATGCTGCCCGTGGTTGACAAGCCGGCCATCCAGTACGTCGTCGAGGAGGCCGTCATGGCCGGCCTGAACGATGTTCTCGTCATCACCGGCCGCAACAAGCACGCCCTGGCCAACCACTTCGACCGGGTGACGGAGCTCGAGGCGACACTCGAGTCCAAGGGCGACGGCCACAAGCTGCGGATGGTGAACGAGGCCACGGGGCTCGCCGACATGCACTACGTGCGCCAGGGAGACCCACGGGGCCTCGGGCACGCGGTCCTCCGCGCCCGCATGCATGTCGGGGATCAGGCCTTCGCGGTGATGCTCGGCGACGACCTCATCGACGCGAAGGACGACCTGCTGTCGCGCATGCTGACCGTCGCCGAGGATCGGGAGGTCACGGTCATCGCCCTCATGGAGGTCGACCCCTCGGTCATCCACCTCTACGGAGTCGCCTCGATCGAGCCCACCGACGAGGAGGGCCTGGTGCGGGTGACCGGGCTGGTCGAGAAGCCCAGTGCGGCGGATGCGCCCTCGAACTACGCCATCATCGGCCGCTACGTGCTGCAGCCCGAGGTCTTCGACGTGTTGGAGAACACCCCTCCCGGCAAGGGCGATGAGATCCAGCTCACGGATGCCCTGCAGACCCTGGCGACCGACACCAGCATCGCGGGCGGCGTCTACGGAGTCGTCTTCACCGGGCGCCGTTTCGATACCGGGGACAAGCTCTCCTACATCCAGGCGATCATCCAGCTGGCCAGCGAGCGGGACGACCTCGGCCCCGACCTGCGGCCCTGGCTGAAGGAGTTCGCAAAGGGACTCTGACCCTTTCGAGTCAGGCTTGTCACGGCCGTCTCTCGGCACAGCAACTAGGATCGGCTCAATCATGTTCGTGCCCACGCTCTCCGACGGTCCGGTGACCCTCAGGCCCATCAGGCTGAGGGATGCCCGGGTTCTTGAGCGCGAGCTCATGGAGAACCGCACCTGGCTGCGCAAGTGGGAGGCCACCAATCCCTACGGGCCGCTGTCGTTCGACACCCGGGCCAGCATCCGGTCGTTGCAGGCGAATGCCCGTGCCGGCTACGGGCTGCCGTTCCTGATCGAGTACGACGGCGAGATCTGCGGTCAGATCAACGTCTCCTCCATCAGCTACGGCTCCGTCTCCTCCTCGAGCATCGGCTACTGGGTGTCGCAGCGCTTCGCGGGCAAGGGGATCACTCCGACCGCCGTGGCGCTCGCATCGGACTACGTCTTCAGCCAGCTGCGCCTGCACCGCATCGAGATCTGCATCAGGCCGGAGAACGCGCCGAGCCTCCGGGTCGTGGAGAAGCTGGGCTTTCGCTACGAGGGTCTTCGCCGGCGCTTCATCCACATCAACGGGGACTGGCGCGATCACTTCTGCTTCGGCCTCGTCGCCGAGGAACTGTCGCTCGGTGTGCTCAAGCGCTGGCGCGGCGGTCTCGTGCCCGCCGGCCAGGGCAGCGTCCCGGAGTCCGATGTCGAGGCCGCGCGAACCTCTATCTCCCTCGTCAGAGACCGCTAGTCGATTTTTCGTAAAAAGATTCCCGACACACGTTGCTGGATTGCTCCAACGGCGCGCGAGCCTCCTACGTTTGAGAAATGACATCAGACTGGTTCGGCGGGGGCCTGATTATGGCCGTCGCGGCTGCCCTCTGGTTCATCTACTTCATGCCTGCCTTCACGAGGCGGAGCCAGTACATGGCGACCGAGCGCAATGCGGTTCGCCTGCAGCAGACGCTGCGAATCCTGGCGGAGACTGCGGAGGTGCCCGACGAGATTCGCGCGGAGACCACGGCGCGGAGCGTCGCTGAGCACCAGCGCTACCTGAAGAAGACCACGCTGACGCACGTGCCGGCCGCCGTGCTCGCCGCCGCACGACTTCGTCGCCTCCGCGGCATCGCCAGCTCTTTCCTGCTGGTCTCGGTCATCGTTGCGGCCCTCGCGGGCGCACAGTTCGCCATCCCGGGGGCGCTGGTGACCGCATCCGTCGCCGGGGTCTCGGCCATCGCCTGTCTGATCGCCCTCGTCGGGCTCGCCCGGGCCGGCAAGGCGCTTCGCCTTCCCGCGCCGCAGAACACGATGGGATCGGCATTCGTCGACCACTCGTCGTCGTTCGCCAGCCCCCTCGACATGCACCCTCGGGTCGAGTCCGAGACGAGCATTGTCAGTTCGTGGCTGCCGACACCGCTGCCCAAGCCGCTGTATGCAGCCCGGGCCGTCCCGCAGGGGCTCGCGGGAACGTCTCCATCGGTGGCCCGGGAGGTCTCGCTCGACATCGAGGCCGAGGTTCGCCGAGCCGCCCTCGACGCCGAGCGGGCGATTCGAGCGGCGGTGCTTGCGGCAGAATCGGCTGAGGCGACGCTGGCAGCGGTCAGCCCCTTCGCGAGCATGGGGATCGTCGACGGCACAGCGGGCGTCGAGGGTGCCGGGATCGACCTGGACGCCGCCCTGGCCCGTCGCCGCGCAGGCTGAGGCGACCCGAGCGGCCTTCGGGTTCGTGATAGTCTTCAAACGCAGTTTCTGGGGCATTGGCGCAGCTGGTAGCGCGCCTCGTTCGCATCGAGGAGGTCAGGAGTTCGAATCTCCTATGCTCCACTAGAACCGCAGAAAAGATCCCCGGGAGACCGGGGATCTTTTCATTGAGGGCAGGAGCCGCACAGCA